>JBPCWA010000201.1:0-19379 GCA_051009975.1 Hyphomicrobiaceae bacterium | reverse complement strand
GATCACGGTCATGACGGTCCTTAATGCGGAGCATTTCTTTGCCGTAGTCTTCGTAGCGCCCAGACTCACGCCACAAATCGGCAGATTGGATGGTCGGCATGAGGACTTCAATTGCGCCCGCTCGGTTTTGCTCTTGCCGGACGATGTCGGCGATTTTGTTGAGGACCCGCAAGCCCAGCGGCAACCAGGAGTAAATTCCTGCACTTGCCTGTTTGACCATGCCCGCCCGCAACATCAACTGATGTGAAATGATCTCGGCCTCTTTGGGCGTCTCACGCAGAACAGGAATGAAATATCGCGATAGGTGCATCTGGACGACCCAAGTTGAGACCTGTGTGGCAACCGAAGCGTGTCAGCAAGCCGAGTTACTTCCCGATGACTGCGCTCATAGACGCTGAATTGCCCGGATGCAATCTACGCGATCTGCGATGCGACGTCGTCTGGTTTCATCAAGATTGAAAGCTCTGTCGCCAGATCAGCGGTTTACCGCATTCGCTAACTCGGCAATGCCAAAGAGATCAATCGTGATGATAACCCAAATAATTAGGAATACGACTGTGGCGACAATGGTATTGAGTAGGAAAACGCGAGCCAAAGGGAACTGCGCGGGCGCACTCTCTGGCGTTCCAGGAACGATAGAGTTCGACTCGCGCTGCGTCCTTACACCAAAGGGTAGTACCGCAAAAAGTACGATCCACCACACAACGAAAAACAGCGCAATGCCAAGGGGCCAGCTCATGGGCCGTGTGCCCGCAACACCAAACTACGCCCCTGACACGCCAATTCACTCGGCACTTGGAACAGCGCCCCCCTCCTGTGTGGATGAGAATGCTCGGTTCGCTTGGTCACGCTTGCTCGAGCTCCGTCAAGACACCGTTAAAATCTTTTGGATGGAGAAACAGAACCAATTTGCCATGCGCTCCGACTTTCGGCTCGCCATCACCCAGAATCCGCACGCCTTGTGCCATAAGGTGAGTTCGCGCGGCAAAGATGTCCGCCACTTCGTAACACAGATGATGGATTCCACCGTCCCCGGATCGTTCCAAAAATTTTTCAATGGGCGATCCCTCACCTAACGGCTCCAAGAGTTCAATCTTGGTATTGGGCAAACTGATGAAAACTGTGGTCACACCGTGTTCTGGCTGTGGCGTTGCCTCCGAGATGTGCACCCCTAGCGCATCCCGATAGGTGTTGGTTGCCGTCGCCAGGTCGCGAACAGCTATGGCAACATGATTGAGCCTGCCTATCATGCTGTTTCCTCCGTTGACGTCAAACCGGGCAATGGCGAAGGCATATTGTTTTTGCTAGACGCGCGCCGATGCAACGTTGACTAGTACTTTGACTATCGGTCGTTTACCCCAGGCCCGATCAACAGCAGATCTAACCGAACGGCGCACGGCTTCCCGAATCATCTCTGTTTCCCTGCGGCGCCGTCGAGGAATACTGTCAATTGTACCGTCGACAGCGTCGAGAACGATGTTCTCCATTGCCTCGCCCTGCGCATCTTCTCCCGGAATGCCGTCAAGAGACACGTCAATATCACCAAGAACCTCGCCTTTGGTGTTCAAGGCCAACGCCACCACGACGATACCGACATGCGCCAGCTTCCGCCGTTCGCCAACGGCCCCACTCCCTTCAGCAACGATCAGTCGGCCATCCCGAAAATACCGACCAACCGGCACCTCGTCGACAATCTTCGGCTCTCCCGGAGCCAATCGCAAAAGCTGGCCATTGCTCACCGCCGCCACATTGGAAATGCCCGACAGACGCGCAAGCCGCGCGTTCTCTTTAAGATGTCGCGTCTCGCCGTGCATCGGTACCATCACGGTGGGGCGGGTCCAATTGAACATTTGCACCAATTCATCCTTCCGCGGATGTCCGGTGACGTGTACGAGGCCCTCAGCATCTGAGATAATCTTGACGCCGCGCGCAGCCAGTCTGTTCTGGGTTGCTAACACTCGTTTTTCATTACCCGGGATCGTGCGCGAAGAATAGATCACAGTATCTCCAGCACCCAATTGGATATCGCGATGTTCGCCAAGTGCAATTCGGGCCAGAGCCGCGCGCGATTCGCCCTGACTCCCGGTTGCCAGTATCAAGGCCTCGTCTGGCGCCAGATAACCCGCATGTTCCTGATCGAGATACTGGAAATCTAAGGGCAGATAACCATTCTCTATGGCGACCCCAATAACCCTATGGAGCGCACGACCCGCGACCACAAGTTCCCGGCCCGCAGTTTTTGCAGCGTCCGCGACGGCCTTAATCCGTGCCACGTTGGACGAAAAGGTCGTTACGACAACACGACCGCTTTGCTGTGAGATGATCTTTGAAAGAGAGGCTGCCACTTCAGTTTCTGACGGAGAGCGACCATCTCGGAGAGCATTGGTCGAATCGCACACGAGAACGTCGATACCTTCGCGACCTAGATCTACGATCCGTCCTTCATCAGTTGGCTCGCCCACGAAGGGCTCAAGGTCAAGTTTCCAATCAGCGGTGTGAAACACCGTACCGGCGGACGTCCGCAGAACCAATCCCGATGTCTCAGGAATTGAATGTGACATCGGCACAAATTCCAATGCGAATTCGCCGACTTGAAACTGTCCGTTGCGCGGGACCTGTCGAATTTCAGGCGTTTCTCCTCGACCATACTCCGCCAGGCGCGAGCGCAACATCCCCTCTGCAAAACCGGTCATATAGAGTGGAACTCTGAGTGACGGCCAGAGCTCGATAACCGCGCCGATGTGATCTTCATGGGCATGTGTGATCACGATTCCGGATAGAGCATTTCGTTCGTCCTGAATGAACCTTAGATCCGGCAAAATAATATCGACGCCAGGCTCAAATTCGCCAGGGAAAGTAATTCCGAGATCGACCATCAGCCATTGCCGGTCGTCGCGTGAGCCAACACCGTAAAGGTAGACATTCATGCCGATCTCGCCCAATCCCCCCAGGGCGACAAACACCAGCTCCTTGCTTTTGGTCGTCATTCGCGCGCTATTCAACAAACCGCTTTCTATCAATTATCGTGATCTCGTTGACTCTTAACGATGGCAACATCACCAAAGTGGAAGCTACGAACAGTACCCTTTGTTTCACGCAGTAGCAACGCGCCGTCACGTTCAAGACCAAGAAAGTCACCCGACACGCGACCTTGATGGGTGTTGATCGTCAGCGACGTCCCAGTTGGATGGGCCCGCAAGAGCCAAGCCTCCGTTATATCTTGAAATCGTGTTCCACGCCCCCATACTTCCAGCCACGCGTGCAACGCGCAATCCAACTCTTGCAAAAACTGTTCTGGTGTCGAGCTTGCCATATAGTCGCCCAGACAGGTCGCATGTCGCCCGCCAACTTCTGGAGTGACCGCCAGGTTCATGCCAAAACCGACCATTGCCACACTCTGGCATCCACGCGACGCGCCTTCTACCAATATTCCGCCAATCTTGCGATTGCCGATCAAGATATCGTTCGGCCATTTCAGCTGCGGTTTCGCCGAGGATGGTCCTTGTCCAAGTGCCCGTTCAATCGTGTCGTGGGCGGCCAGGCCCGCGACGAGCGACAATTGGTGTAAATTATCTAGTTGGCACTCAGGTTGAAAGATTAGGGTTGCCGATAAATTTCCGATTGGTGACACCCACGAGCGGCCTGAACGGCCGCGCCCACTAACCTGCTCATCGGCCCTCAGCCAAACCGGTCCCAATTCACCCTTGCTAACGCGCCGCTGGGCCTCGCTGTTCGTTGAATCGATGGTACGAAAGACGATAACGCGGTGCTGCAATTGCCACCTCAACGCAGTTTGGTTATGGGTGGTCCCCTAGAAATTGAACACCTTGGCCGCGACAAGAGCTGCATCAACGAACGGACCTAGTGCGACAACACCGATCACCATGACAACAGCCGAGATACCAATGACCATGCCTGGCCCAAGTCGAATAGGTTGAAATGGGTCACGCGCTTCATCAAAGAACATGAGCTTGACGATGCGCAGATAGTAATACGCGCCGACAACACTGGCTAGCACGCCTACGACCGCCAGTGGATAGAGGCCTGCCTCGATTGCCGCCAGAAAGACGTAATACTTTGCAAAAAACCCGACGAGAGGCGGGATCCCTGCAAGCGAGAACATCAAAATCAGCATCCCAAGAGCCAGCGGTAAATTCGTTCGAGACAATCCGGACAGCTCAGAAATGTCCTCAACTGCAGTTTCATTGCGGCGCATAGAAATGATGCATGCGAAAGTTCCAAGTGTCATGACAAGGTAGATCGCCATGTAGATCAGAACGGCCTGCGCACCTTCCAGTGTGTTTGAGGCTAGTCCGACTAACGCGAACCCTATATTGGCGATCGACGAATAAGCCATCAGCCGTTTTATGTTCGTTTGCCCGATCGCTGAAAAGGCCCCAAGAAGCATCGAGGCGATAGCGACGAATGCTATAATTTGCTGCCATTGTGCACCGATCCCGGGAAAGGCCCCATGGGCCACCCGAACAAGCAATGCCATCGCCGCCACTTTGGGCGCGCTCGCAAAAAAGGCCGTCACGGGCGTAGCAGATCCCTCGTAGACGTCGGGTGTCCACATGTGGAACGGGACCGCCGATACCTTGAAGGCCAGACCCACCAAAAGAAAAACCAGCCCGAACACCAGCCACAGATTGGTTGCCGCTTCTGGGCCCTTGGCCGCATTCGCAATAACTTGGAAATCCGTCGATCCGGCAAATCCATAAAGCAACGACGCACCGTACAGGAGCATGCCCGAAGACAATGCGCCAAGGACAAAGTACTTTAGACCAGCCTCACTCGATCGCACCGAATCTCTTCTATAGGCCGCCACGACGTAAAGTGCCAGGCTTTGCAATTCGAGACCAATATATAGCGCAATCAAATCACCGGCCGACACCATAACCATCATGCCTGCAGTCGCAAGCAGGATCAGGACAGGGTATTCGAATCGCATAATCTGAAGATCGCGAAAATCATCAAAAGTCAGCATGAGTGCGACTGCAGACCCCGCCAACACCAACAACTTTGTAAAACGTGAAAAGTCGTCGTTAATGAAGGCCCCCCGCAAAAGGGATTGACTGCCGTCCGAGTTGGCGAGCAACACGGCGCCAGCGACAATCAAGAGACCTACGGACAGCCATCCGACCGTCACCGCTTCCTCTTGCGTCTCTGGCCTAAAGACACCGTACATCAACAGTGCCATCGCTCCGAGAACGACGATCAGTTCTGGCAGCATCGGCGCGTAGATCGTAACACTTTCAGACATATTCTCAGAACCTTCAGCGGCGACGTACGTGCCACGCCTGATCCATTTTTTGGCAAGCAGCTATCGAGGAAGCAGCGCCGTTGTCGTGCGGAGCGCGGCGTCATAGTTTGCAACTAGGTTTTTCACCGAAACGGCAGTCACGTCGAGAATGGGTGCTGGGTAGAACCCGAACAGGATCGTCAGCGCCACGAGCGGCCCCAGAACCGCGATCTCGCGTGGCGACATATCTTGGATAGCCATCAGTTTGGGCTTATCCAGCTCACCGAAGATTATCCTTCGATAGAGCCAGAGGGCGTAGGCGGCCGATAAAATCACGCCAGTCGCGGCTAAAAAAGCGACCCAAGTATTTGCTTTGAAGGCGCCCAACAAAGTCAAAAATTCTCCAACAAAACCTGATGTTCCTGGTAGGCCAACGTTGGCCATTGTAAAGACCATAAAACAAAGTGCATAGATCGGCATTCGGTTCGCCAGGCCACCGTAAGCGACGATCTCGCGCGTATGCATGCGATCATAAATCACGCCTACGCATAGGAACAGGGCGGCTGAGACAAGGCCATGGCTCAGCATCTGGAAAATCGCACCGTCAATGCCTTGGGTGTTGCCCGCGAATATACCCATCGTCACGAAGCCCATATGCGCCACGGATGAATACGCGATAAGCTTTTTGATGTCTTCCTGAGCCAGGGCGACAAGAGATGTGTATATGATCGCTATCACTGACAATGCGAATACCAACGGCGCCAATTCAATCGATGCCAGCGGGAACATTGGAATTGAGAAACGCAGAAATCCATAACCTCCCATCTTGAGCAGAATGCCCGCCAGAATAACCGATCCCGCCGTTGGCGCTTCAACGTGAGCGTCCGGCAACCAAGTGTGCACGGGCCACATCGGCATCTTAACGGCAAAAGAAGCAAAAAACGCCAACCACAACCACCATTGAACATCTGGCGCGAATAGCGACGGGTTCTCACCAACCTTTGCGATAATCTCGGGAATGTCAGTGGTGCCCGCATTCCAGTAAATGAACATCATCGCGAGCAGCATCAAAACCGAACCCAGTAGCGTGTACAGGAAAAACTTGTAGCTCGCATACACTCGGCGAGCGCCCCCCCAAATCCCGATAATGAGAAACATTGGAATGAGGCCAGCTTCAAAGAAAAGGTAAAAGAGAACCAAATCCAATGCACAAAACACGCCGATCATGAGCGTTTCCAGCACGAGAAACGCGATCATGTATTCGGTGACACGTTCCTTGACCGACTCCCAGCTCGCCAAAATGCAGAGCGGCATCAGGAATGTCGTTAAAATGACGAATAGCATCGAAATTCCGTCGACCCCCATCTTATATTTGAAGGGGCCGAACCAGGGATAGTCTTCCACGAATTGGAAGTCCGCGGTCGTAGTGTCGAAGTTGATCCATATGAGAAGCGACAATGCGAAGGTAAATGTCGTGACAAACAGCGCAATCCAGCGGGCGTTGCGGCGCCCACTGCTGTCGTCTGGTAGAAACATGATAAATAGAACGCCTATCAGCGGGAGGAATGCTACCAGCGATAAGATTGGCGATGTGTTTACGCTAATCACTGCGGCACGCCTCCACTAGCGAACACACCTCCAAACATGAAGTAGGTAATGATCAAGGCAACTCCAATCATCATTACGAAGGCATAATGGTAGACGTAACCGGTCTGCAATCGCACAACTCGGCCGGTGATATCCATCACGCGCGCGGCGACCCCATCAGGACCGAGCCCATCGATAATGGCCTCATCGCCGCCCTTCCAAAGAACGCGACCAAGCCAAAAGGAGGGCTTCACGAATAGAAAATCGTAAAGTTCGTCGAAGTACCATTTATTCAAAAGAAACAGATAAATCGGCCTGAACGCATTCGCTGTGGCGCCGGGCAAATGTGGCATTTTGATATAGTAGAGCCAAGCCAAGCCGAACCCTAACGCTGTGGCTAGAAATGGCATCCAGCTGACCCATAACACGTGCTTCGCCACTTCGTGCATCTCGTGCAATATGTGGTTTGACGGACCTTCAAATATGGATTCATTCCAGAAGTCCTTGTAGTGATCACCGATGAAGTATCCGTAAAACACCAAGCCCGAGATCACCGCACCAACGGCAAGTACCAAGAGCGGAGCTAGCATGACCCAAGGACTTTCATGGGCGTGCCTCAATACTTCTGGCTCCGCGCGCGATCTCCCGTGGAACGTCAAGAACATCAGTCGCCACGAATAGAATGACGTCATGAAAGCGGCAACAACCAACATCCAAAACACATAGTTGAACGGAGTGTGAGCAGCATAAGCCGCCTCAATAATTGCATCCTTCGAATAGAAGCCTGCAAAACCAATAAGGTGCGGAATACCAACGCCGGTCAGGGCCAGGGTCCCGATCAACATCATGATCCATGTCAAACGAATTTTGGGTGCCAGTCCGCCCATGTGCCTCATATCCTGCTCGTGGTTCATGGCATGAATCACTGAGCCCGCGCCAAGAAATAAAAGCGCTTTAAAAAACGCGTGGGTAAACAAATGGAAGATGGCTACCGAGTATGCCCCTAACCCGCACGCAGCAAACATGTAACCGAGCTGAGAACATGTCGAGTAGGCAACTACCCGCTTGATATCGTTCTGAACCATACCAACGGTAGCCGCAAAGACCGCCGTAATCGTTCCAACGAAAGTGACGACGAGGAGTGCCGTCGGCGCGAATTCAAAAAGCGGAGACAATCGTGCGACCATGAATACGCCGGCAGTTACCATAGTAGCGGCATGAATGAGCGCCGACACTGGTGTCGGTCCCTCCATGGCGTCTGGCAACCAGGTATGCAGCAAAAACTGCGCCGACTTACCCATTGCTCCCATAAACAGCAACAGGCAGAGACAAGTTAGAATATCGACCTCATAACCTAGAAATACCATCGTCTGGCCGGCCACACCTTCGGCAGCAAGAAAGATAGCGTCTAATTGGATCGAGCCGAAAACGCTGAACAGACCGAAGATGCCAAGTGCAAATCCAAAATCACCAACCCTGTTGACGATAAAGGCCTTGATTGCTGCTGCATTGGCAGAAGGCTTCTTGTACCAAAACCCAATCAATAGGTAACTCGCAAGCCCTACCCCTTCCCAGCCGAAATACATCTGGAGAAGATTGTCGCTTGTCACAAGCATCAACATCGCAAACGTAAACAATGACAGATAAGCAAAAAAGCGAGAACGAGCTTCATCCTCGTGCATGTAGCCAATCGAATAGAGATGGACGAGACTGGAAACAGTGGTAACAACCACCAGCATCACGCCAGTCAACGTGTCGATGCGCAAGCTCCAGGCGACTTCCAGCTCGCCAGAAGTAATCCACTGGGCGATTGGGACCGCTATTGTATGTGACTCAAAACCAACCCACCAAAACACAATCCACGACAGGACGGCCGATATAATCAAAAATGCAGTTGTAATGATCTCCGAACCACGGTCGGTCAGATAACGACCAAAAAATCCGGCCAGCACAGCACCGAGCAGGGGAAGAAAGACGATAGCCTTGTACATCATGGCCCGGCTCAGCCCCTCATCATATTGATGTCCTCAACCGCGATTGACCCACGGTTGCGGAAATAGACAACTATTATGGCCAACCCAATGGCCGCTTCGGCCGCGGCTACCGTCAACACCATCATCGCGAACACTTGCCCCACCAGATCCTCGCGAAAACTTGAAAATGCCACTAAATTGAGGTTGACAGCCAACAACATAAGTTCGATTGACATTAAGATCACAATGACATTTTTTCGGTTCAAAAATATTCCAAAAATGCCAATTGTGAAGAGCATCGCGGCGACGGTGAGATAGTGACCCAATCCTATTTCCATTATCCCCTCACCGTCTAAGAATGTAAGTCACGATCACGTTTCAGCTCCCTACGGCCGGCTTCCCGACTGGTCTATCTAGGGTGTGCGACCGTCGTCGCGCGTTGGAATCATCGACTTGCCGGACGCTATTCGGACAACTTCGATAGCTGTGTCCGGTGTGCGGCTGACCTGCTCGGCAATCGCTTGCCGTTTCACGCCCTCCTTATGGCGCAACGTCAATACAATCGCACCGATCATTGCAACCAATAGGATTAACCCAGCCCCTTGAAAAAAGAAGATATAATCCGTGTAAAGGATGCGACCGAGTGCTTCCGTATTGCTCAGCTCAGGCGCGTCACTGGCAATAGGGGCAGCCGGTTGGCCAATAACGTTCGCCTGATATTGCTGTAACCCTACCACAAGAATGAGTTCGGCCAGGACGATTCCCCCAATCACCGCTCCGAGTGGAGCGCTCTTAATAAAACCAGCACGCAACTCAGCGAAATCGACGTCCAACATCATCACGACGAACAAAAACAAGACGGCGACGGCACCGACGTAGACAATGACCAGCAGCATTGCCAAAAATTCTGCTCCAAGGAGGATAAAGAGCCCTGCAGCGTTGAAGAAGGTCAATATCAGAAACAAGACCGCGTGCACGGGATTGCGGGCGACGATAACCATCGACGCCGAGAGGACGGCAACTATGGAAAACACGTAAAAGAAGAAGCCTACTAGACCCATATCGCGGCCTGTCTCTTGAACCATCTGTTAGTCGCTTGCGCTGGCGCGCCGCGCACGTTCTCGATCAACCGCAATCAAGTGGCGCTGCCACAGGCGACGCATCCTGGCCTTGCGGTATGGCCAAATCCCAACGGCGATTGCAACCACAGCAAATAATATCGCGCTGCGGGTCTGGCCTCCCATCGCCAACATGCGAACGGCCAGCACCAATGCAGCGATCGTCCCGAGCATACACGCAACCTGTGCCCACCAACGATCGTACTCAACGTCGCGTTGATCTGCTGCGATTTGACTATACTTCTCCAACTCGTCGTCAGTCAGCGTCTTGAGAAGCTTAAGCCAGTTCGCCGTATCATCTGTATGTCGCGTCGAGACCAATGTTCTTCGCGATTTCCCGCTCCCAACGATCTCCGTTCGTCAGAAGGCGCTCTTTGTTGTAATAAAGTTCTTCGCGCGTTTCCGTCGCGAACTCGAAATTTGGTCCTTCAACGATAGCATCCACAGGGCATGCCTCTTGGCAGAGGCCACAATAGATGCATTTTACCATATCAATGTCGTAACGCGTCGTACGACGGGTTCCATCGTTGCGTCGCGGCCCCGCCTCGATTGTAATAGCTTGTGCCGGACAAATCGCTTCGCACAACTTGCACGCTATACATCGCTCTTCGCCATTGGGATAGCGTCGCAAAGCATGCTCGCCGCGAAAACGTGAACTCAATGGCCCTTTTTCGAAGGGATAGTTCAACGTTTTCTTGGGCCGGAAAAAATACCGCATTGCCAGAAAAAAGGCCGAAACAAATTCGGTCAGGAATAACGCCTTGATGCTCTGTGCGACGGTCATCACCGCTTCTCCTTACGCCTTCGCTGCCCAAAAAATTGGACCGAGCGCATAACCCAATACGGTGAAAATCAGCCAGTCGGCAAGTGCCACTGTACGGATCACTGCAGCAGTACGCCTCGGATCGGCGGTTGCCTGTACTGACTCGATGCGATTGGCGACAATCCGTAACATCACAAAGCCAATGAAGCCAACTGCAAACCCCAAAAGCGCGCCACTCATTGCAGGTGTCATGTTGCAACTCCCGGCGCCATCCCGCCAAATTTAAGCACAGCAGCCACGACAACGACCATAATCAACGATAGCGGCAGGAAAACTTTCCATCCAAGCCTCATCAACTGATCGTAGCGATAGCGCGGCACCATGGCCTTAACCATTGCAAACATGAAGAAGACAAATACAACCTTTGCAATGAACCAGACCACCCCCGGCACCGAGAACGGCAACAGGCTGAATGGCCAGAAGGCAAATGGAGACAACCAACCACCGAGGAATAAGATAGTTGTCAGCGCACACATGGTCGTGATCGCTACATACTCACCCAACATAAAGAGCAAATAAGGTGTAGAGGCATATTCAACCATGTAACCCGCCACCAACTCGGACTCAGCTTCCGGCAAGTCGAATGGCGGTCTATTCGTTTCGGCGAGGGCTGAAATAAAGAAAACCACAAACATCGGAAACAGTGGTAGCCAATACCAGTTCAGTGGCCCATAGGGTCCAGACTGTGCCTGGACGATCGCGGTCATATTAAGCGACCCGACGCAGAGCAGGACTGTCACGATCACAAGACCAATCGAGACCTCATAAGACACCATTTGAGCAGCTGACCTCAGAGCGCCCATGAAGGGATATTTTGAGTTTGACGCCCAACCACCCATTATCACGCCGTAAACTCCGAGTGAGGAAATCGCCAGGACGTAGAGAATTCCGACGTTCATATCGGAAATGACCCACTTGCCTTGCTCGCTTTCATTTACGGGGATGACTGCCCACGCTGCCAAGGCACATAAGGCTGTAGCGATTGGCGCTAACAAGAACACCGTCTTGTCCGCTCCGGCCGGGATCACCGGTTCTTTGAGCACGAATTTCAAAAGATCCGCGAAAGACTGAAAGAGTCCGAAGGGCCCCACGACGTTTGGTCCCTTGCGCAATTGAACCGCCGCCCAGACCTTGCGATCCATCAGCAGGAGATAGGCGATGATCAAGAGCAACGCCACAAGTAAAACAACGCTGTGAACCACAACAAGCAAAAATTGCCAGATATAAGTACCGAAAAAATTCCCTGCCTCTTCCGCCATTGGTCGTCACGCTCCTATTCGGCCGCTGTGCGCGCTATCGCAGCGTGTTTGAGAGCGCTTAGCTCTGCCATCACAGCAGACGACCTGGCGATCGGGTTAGTTAGGTAAAAATCATCGATTTGTCCGGCGAAAGGTGCTCTTTTGTTGATACGCTCTCGCGAACCGTTGTCGGCATCACTCATGCTACGAATGGCATCGATGTCAGGCTCCAGCACTGATTCTTGTCCTGCCAGTTGCGGTGCGGCGAGGTACATCTCGCTCCGCAGTTGTTCCACAGTATCGTAGGAGAGAACGTGTCCTACCTGCTCCGACAACGCTCGCAGAATCTTCCAGTCCTCACGAGCGTCACCAGGTGGAAAAGCGGCTCGCGCCGTAATCTGAGGGCGACCTTCAAGGTTGACAAAAGTTGCTGACTTTTCTGTATACGCCGCGCCCGGTAAGATGACATCAGCACGACTTGCGCCCCTATCACCGTGACTGCCCTGATAGATAACGAATGGTCCTGGAGCGATTTCTATTTCATCGGCACCAAGGTTGTAGATAACGTCGACCTGACCGTCGGCGATTTGAGATGCCATGAAGCCACGATTACGCGGAACAAATCCCACGTCCAAACCACCGACGCGGGCCGCGGCCGAATTCAAAACAGCGAAGCCATTCCAGCCTTCTCTCACGACGCCCAGCGACAGGGCCGCGCGCGCGGCAAGCGCCATGATAGCAGCTCCATCGGGACGCATGTAGGCACCGGGACCGATAATCATTAAAGGCCGGTTCTTTGCTACGGCTGCGTGATCCACGAAGCGCTCTAGAGCCGCCGGCCCATCACCCAGGTATTCGTAGGGATAACCTAGATCGAACTGCTCACCTATAACTCCGATCAACACGTCACCATTGCGATATCTTTTGCGGATTCTGCCGTTAAGCACAGCGGCTTCCAAACGCGGGTTCGTGCCCACCAGCATAATCGCATCGGCATTGTCGATCGCTGAGATTCCGGGATTGAAGATGTACGTGGCGCGTCCGCGCGCTGGATCGAGCGCCTCGCCATACTGGCGGCAATCAATATTCCCAACGTCAAGCTTGCCCATCAAATCCTTGAGCGCGAACATTTCCTCTACCCCTGCGAGATCGCCCGCGAGGCTACCAATTTGTTCTGGAGGCACCGACCTTAATTTTTCTGCAACAAGCGACAGAGCCTCCGACCATGTTACCGGAACCAATCGCCCGTCGCGCCGAATCATTGCCTTGTCTAAACGCTGTGTGCGCAATCCATCGGCGACATGTCGCGATTTGTCTGAGATCCATTCTTCGTTTACGGAGTCGTTCAGTCGTGGCAGAATGCGCATGACTTCCCGCCCCCGGCAGTCAACACGTATTGCCGAACCAACGGCGTCCATGACGTCAATGGTTTCTGTTTTTCGAAGTTCCCAGGGTCGAGCATTGTGGGCCCACGGGCGGTGGGTCAGCGCTCCAACAGGGCAGAGATCGACAACATTTGCGGAAAGTTCAGACGTCATGCCGTGTTCTAGATACGTTGTAATCTCCATATCCTCTCCACGGCCAATTGCGCCAAGTTCCTCGACGCCCGCCACCTCCGTCATAAATCGAACGCAGCGAGTACACTGAATGCATCGCGTCATTGCGGTTTTGATGAGTGGTCCGAGGTACTTTTCATCGACGGCGCGCTTGTTCATCGCATAGCGGGTCCCCCCGATACCGTAGGCCATGGCCTGATCCTGCAAATCACACTCGCCACCCTGATCGCAAATAGGGCAATCGAGAGGATGGTTGATCAGTAGGAACTCCATGACACCTTCGCGCGCCTTCTTAACGAGAGGTGACAGGGTATCAATCCGGTTGGGCGAACCATCACGCGTTGGGCGAAGATCATTTACTCCCATAGCGCAGGATGCTACGGGCTTCGGCATTCCATCCACCTGAACGAGACACATACGACAATTGCCGGCGATCGACAGACGCTCATGGTAGCAAAAGCGTGGGATTTCCCGACCCGCAATTTCACACGCCTGCAACAGCGTGATGCCATCTTCGACTTCGATCTCCTCACCGTCGACGAGAAGCGTTTTCGACATTTGCATCCCCAATGTGCAAACTTTGGAGCCGGGAGGTAACGAACCCAACCACCGGGTTCGCGTGCCCATTAGCCGTATACGCCAGTTGACCTGCAAGTGAAAGGCGCGGCAGCGCGACGAATGGCGCGAGCTTCGCCTGCCCAACGCGTGTGGATGCATCCGAGTAACGCAAACTACTTTCGGTCGATCTATTCAGCGGCAAGGCGTGCAGCCCGATTGGCGTCGATCCTGGCCTCAAGGACTGGCCGAAAGTGACGGATCAATCCTTGGATCGGCCAGGCCGCCGCATCTCCCAGCGCACAGATTGTATGCCCCTCCACCTGCTTGGTAACATCAAGCAGCATGTCAATTTCGCGTTTGTCGGCTTCGCCGGTTTCAAGCCGCTGCATGACACGCCACATCCAGCCAGTTCCCTCGCGACACGGCGTGCACTGGCCGCAGCTCTCATGCTTATAGAAATACGAAATCCGCCGAATGGCGGCGATGACATCCGTTGACTTGTCCATCACGATAACAGCCGCCGTGCCGAGACCGGACTTTGCCTTCTGGAGCGCGTCGAAATCCATTGTCAGCTCATTGCAAATATCACCGGGGACACAGGGCACAGATGATCCCCCCGGGATCACAGCCAACAGATTGCTCCAACCGCCACGGACACCACCTGCGTGGCGGTCAATCAATTCTCGCAGTGGAATCCCCATTTCTTCTTCCACAACGCAAGGCTTCTCCACGTGCCCCGATATCTGGAACAGTTTAGTACCAGTATTATTTGGCTTACCCAGACTGGCAAACCAATCCGCACCACGACGCAGAATTGTTGGCGTTACGGCAATCGACTCTACATTGTTGACGGTGGTTGGAGCACCGTAGAGACCCGCACCAGCCGGAAACGGGGGCTTAAGGCGCGGCTGGCCTTTTTTCCCTTCCAAACTTTCCAGGAGTGCTGTTTCTTCACCGCAAATATATGCGCCGGCCCCGTGATGGACCACTATCTCAAAGTCCCAACCGTGTTTGTTGTTCTTCCCAATGAGCTTCGCCTCATAGGCCTCGTCCACTGCGCGTTGAAATGCCTCCCGTTCGCGAATGTATTCCCCGCGGAAGTAAACGAAGCAAGCATGCGCTCGCATGGCGAAAGATGCGATAAGGCATCCCTCCACGAGATGGTGGGGCTCGTGCCTGCAGATTTCGCGATCTTTGCAAGATCCTGGTTCGGATTCATCCGCGTTGACCACCAAATAGGAAGGCCGCGCATCGTTCTTGGGCATGAATGACCATTTGAGGCCGGTTGGAAATCCCGCACCTCCGCGCCCTCGTAAACCCGAAGCCTTCACTCTTTCGATAATTTCATCGTGGCCCAAAGCCAGCAATTCTTTTGTGCCATCCCAAGAACCACGCGCTAACGCGCCCTGAAGAGTGACATCATGAACGCCGTAAATATTGCTAAAAATTCGATCTTTATCAGCGAGCATCACTGCACCCCGCGGCCTCCAGCTGAACCATTCCTCTCAACACCATTTTCTCTGACTGGTCATGTTGTATACAGCGTAGAGCCATATCGAATAGTCCTAGGCTTCGGCAATGCATGCCGTCGAACAACGGAAGCAGCGCACTGACATCACGCATTTTCCCTAAGACGGATCGTGTTGGCTGGCAAGCCACTAAGACCAATCGACGCCACAGAACGGAGCCTCAAGAGACGACGAGGCAACTGACGGGGCTGCTGCCCCACGAGAACCGATCGCGCCAATACAAGTGAATAGTAGTCTCCGGTCCTGCGATCGCGGCCATACCGCTGGATACGCCGATCCACAATGCCGAACGGTCATCAGGCTTATCTGTCAATTTCCCCAAAAACGATATCCAACGAGCCCAAGATCGCACTAACGTCGGCGAGCATATGTCCACGATTGATGTAGTCCATGGCTGCCAGGTGTGCAAAACCCGGCGCACGAATTTTGCATCTATACGGCTTATTCGAGCCGTCCGCGACGAGATAGACGCCGAATTCTCCTTTGGGTGCCTCTACGCAGGCGTAAACTTCCCCTTCTGGGACGTGAAAGCCCTCTGTGTAGAGCTTGAAGTGATGAATGAGCGCTTCCATCGATCGCTTCATCTCGCCCCGTTTTGGCGGCACTATTTTTTTATTTGGCGCCGAGCAAGGTCCGCGACCATCGGCAGAAAGAAGCCGCTCGCAGCATTGCTGCATAAGTTTGACTGACTCGCGCATTTCTTGCATGCGGATCAGATACCGATCGTAGCAGTCACCGTTTTTTCCAATAGGGATATCAAAATCCAACTCGTCGTAACATTCGTACGGTTGCGCTTTGCGCAAATCCCATGCTGCGCCGGATCCACGCACCATTACGCCCGAAAATCCTAAGCGAAAACATTCGTCGAGCGATACGACTCCGATGTCTACGTTGCGTTGTTTGAATATCCGGTTGTCCGTCAGCAGTCCCTCGATATCGTCGAGCACTGTTGGAAACGTTTGGCAGAAATCGGCTATATCAGTGACGAGTTCGTCTGGTAGATCCTGATGCACACCCCCAATGCGGAAATATTTTGCATGCATCCGAGATCCAGAGGCACGCTCGTAAAATACCATTAATTTTTCGCGTTCCTCAAAGCCCCAGAGAGGTGGTGTCAGAGCCCCTACATCCATCGCCTGGGTCGTAACATTGAGTAGATGCGACAATAACCGCCCAATCTCGGAATACAAGACGCGGATCAATTGGCCCCGTCGGGGAATTTCGAGCCCCAAGAGTTTCTCCGCCGCCATGCAAAACGCATGTTCCTGATTCATCGGCGCGACGTAATCCAAGCGATCGAAGTAACCTATCGCTTGGAGATAAGTCTTATGCTCGATCAGCTTTTCCGTACCCCGGTGAAGCAGGCCGATATGCGGATCAACCCGTTCGACGACCTCGCCATCGAGTTCCAGTACCAAGCGTAGCACGCCATGGGCTGCCGGGTGCTGCGGCCCGAAGTTGATATTAAACTGTCGAATATCGGTTTCCGGCATCTTCAATCCGCGTTAGGGCTACGCATCGCCATGAATTCGGCGCCCGTCAGTGTCTGCGTTGGTTCTGCAAAGTTGTAATAGTTCGGTTTTTCATCAATGAAGATCTGGCTTTCGAGACGACAGTGTGCGCCATCTTCGATTGCTTGTGCGGACACAACCCAATGCGCGCCGTCTTGGGAGCGCCAAAACAATGACGTTCCACACTTCGTGCAGAACAACCGTTCAGCCCAATCGGATGATTGGTAGACCCCGAGAGCCGTCTCGCTTGTAAAATTTGGCTGGGTTACTGCTTCCAGGCCTAGAAAAACACCACCTGACCAACGTTGGCACATTGTGCAGTGGCAAATATGGACGTCGTCATTCCTGAGCTTCAATTCGAATAAGACTGCTCTGCACAGACATGCCCCCCTCCTCATTCGCGTAGTGGCTGGTTCGCTCATCTCACCATTCCACTGGTTTCAATTTGACTGAGGCGCATTGCTGGATGCCTTTTCGTCTCCGGGCGGCAAATAGTCAGGACCTTCCCAAGGACTTTCGAAATCGAACGAGCGAAATTCCTGGGTTAAGCGTACGGGCTCGTATACGACCCGCTTGTGCTCCTCATCATAGCGAACCTCGACGTGCCCTGTCAGAGGAAAGTCTTTGCGCAATGGATGACCCTGAAAGCCATAATCCGTCAAGAGCCGGCGAAGGTCTGGATGATCGGAAAACAAGATCCCGTACATGTCATAGGCTTCGCGCTCAAACCAGTCGGCAACCGGATAAACTTCAATAACCGAGGGAACGGGATCGATTTCGTTGGCGCAGGTCTTCACCCGAATCCGTTGGTTCAAACGCGGTGAGAGCATATGATAGACGACCTCAAACCGGTTCTCCCGAGCCGGCCAGTCCACTCCACACAGATCGATAAGAACCTCGAACTGACAGCGAGCATCATCGCGCAGCAACTTTAGCACCGATCGTATCTCACGGGGCACGACAGTGATGGTCAGTTCGCCATGCGCAACTGCGCTCTCAACGAGGATAGCTCCGAAGCGGGAACCGAGATAATCAACTAGATCGGAGAGAACTTCGCTTTCGCGTTTTTTTTCAGCCATTGATCGTATTCTCAGTTATTACTTGGTATTGCCGCTCGTCGCATGTCGTTGAGTGAAATTTTTTTTCTTTTGCCGTGTGTCTTCTGCCGTGTGTCTTTTGTTGGTTGTCTTTTGTTGGTTGTCTTTTGTTGTTGGTTGTCTTTTTTTGTTGGTTGTCGGTTATCGGTCGCTTCTTGCTGCGTATTGTTGGTTAGTGCGTTGAACTATTTGTCTTCTGGTTGTCTTCTGGCCAGTTTCCGATGCCCCACAATGC
Organism: Hyphomicrobiaceae bacterium; assembly: GCA_051009975.1. GTDB lineage: Bacteria > Pseudomonadota > Alphaproteobacteria > Rhizobiales > Hyphomicrobiaceae > Tectiglobus. The sequence continues at coordinate 912 of JBPCWA010000201.1, read as the reverse complement.
TTAGGTCCGAGTCGCTCATCCCCGTTTCGCAATCCGACCGCTTTCGCGCCCTATCTCTCAATCGTCCCTGTTCGCCGTATTTTCTTCTGTAGCAGCAATATGCCATAAACGAGCGCTTCCGCCGTTGGTGGGCACCCAGGCACGTAAATGTCGACCGGCACGATCCTATCACAGCCCCGCACGACTGCGTACGAGTAGTGGTAATAACCACCGCCATTTGCGCAAGACCCCATCGAGATCACATATCTCGGTTCCGGCATTTGGTCGTACACTTTTCGCAAAGCCGGCGCCATCTTGTTGGTCAGCGTCCCAGCAACGATCATCACATCGGACTGGCGCGGTGAAGCACGAGGAGCAAACCCAAATCGCTCAACATCGTAACGGGGCATCGAAGCCTGCATCATCTCGACCGCGCAGCATGCGAGGCCAAACGTCATCCACATCAGCGAGCCTGTTCGTGCCCAATTGATGAGGTCGTCAGTGGTCGTGACCAGGAACCCTTTATCTGCCAGTTCGTTGCTGAGGAGCGTAAACGAGGGGTTATCAGGGCTGTTTCCGACCGGCGAACCCCGATTGGTAGCCGGATCGAACATCGGAGCAAGGGTCGGACCAAGATGCGTATCGCGAGGGTACACTAGTCCCATTCAAGCCCTCCTTTCTTCCATTCATAAATAAAACCCACCGTCAATACGGCCAGAAACGCCATCATTGACCAAAACCCTAGTAAGCCAATGTCGCCGAACGCCACCGCCCAAGGAAACAAGAATGCGATTTCCAAATCAAATATAATGAACAGTATAGCGACCAGGTAAAAGCGCACATCGAATTGCATGCGCGCATCATCAAATGCATTGAAGCCGCATTCATAGGCCGAGACTTTCTCCGGGTCCGGATTGTTCACGGCCACCAGGA
>JBPCWA010000200.1:0-3674 GCA_051009975.1 Hyphomicrobiaceae bacterium | reverse complement strand
ATTGTGGCCAGTCCGAATCTGTGATGGCGAACCATGCGGTATCCCGATTCCGGCCCTTATAATGAGTGGCCTGGCGGAAGATCCCTTCAAAATTAAAGCCGTAGCGCTCTGCCGCCCGCCTGGAAGGCGCATTCAATGAGTCGCACTTCCATTCGTAGCGACGGTAGCCGAGGTCAAAGACATTTCTCATTTTGAGATACATCGCTTCCGTCGCCATCGTTGTACGCTGCAGTTTTGGCGAGAACCGCAAGTGTCCGACCTCGATGACCGCATTGCTGGGGTCTATGCGCATATACGAGCCGAGACCGACAGCGCGCTCGGTGCCGACATCGATGTAGGCCCAGAACATTGGATCGGCGCCCATGCATTGTGTAGACATCCATTCTTTGTAGCTGCTTATATCCTTAAAGGGGCCATAGGCTAGATAAGTCCAGCCTTCGCCGTTCGGATCAAGGCAATTGGCGGCGAAGAGTTCTTCGGCATGCTGGTCAGGATCTAGGGGTTCTACGCGAACGTGTGCGCCGACTAAGTTCGTCCGCGGAGGTGGTGCCGGTGGCATCCAGTCAGGCGGCAAGGGCTGACCGATTGGTTGACCAAAATCGTTTTTTCTTACCATAGATGGGGACCCGTTGATTGGTGAGGGAGTGCACTTCAAATTGCAAGGCATCGAACAAGACTAAGGTGCTTGCAAGCTTCTGCCAACCGCTCAAAATAAGGAGACTCCCATTATGGTTTTGTAGTTAGGAGAGTCATTCCTTCAGGCTGTCGTGGTAATCATCACAGGGACGCGAAGAGTGAAAAGAAAGAGAGGGTCTCGATGGATGATACGGCTGAGATAGACGAGTTCCCTGCAAGACGCTACTTTGCCGTCGGCACAGAGTGAAATTTGTGCGGATCAGTCGTCTCATCGGTGCTAGCATGAATTGTTGGTTCAGCTTATTTGTATCTATAGGTCGCGCTCGGAAATTTGGATGTATTTTGAACTAGGGTTCGAGGCGGCCTAACGATGGCGGTATATGACGCCCGGAACGCACGTCAAAGGGCTCAGTCGATTGGAATATCGATAGAGACAGCGTTTGTGCCGACTATCCTCAGATCAGTGGCCTGGGCTCTGGCTCTCGTGATTGTTGGAACGCTTGCCGTCGTACTTGCGCTCTCCTTTGCTGCATTGATTTTCGCAGGACCGCTTGCCCCTCACCTTGGTCAAGGCTCGTCACTCATGCTCATCGGAGGATGTGTTTTGGGGCTTGTGGGTGTCACCGCATCGTCCATTCGTGGCGGCGTACTCGGCATGCAAGACGCTCCTGCTATAATTCTTGCGCTAGCTGCGGCATCGATCGCAGCTGATTGGTCAGATGCACCTGAAAAGAATCTCTTTTCGACAATCGCTATGTTGCTGGCCGTTTCGTCTTTGGCACTCGGCGCAGTGCTGTATCTGCTCGGCAAATTTCATCTAGGGACCCTTGTCCGATATCTGCCCTATCCAGTAATTGGCGGTTTCATGGCCGCCACAGGTTGGTTCTTGCTTATCGGCGCGTTCGCAACGATGACAAGGAAGGCGGATCAAAATGCGGTTTTTGACTTCTTACTGGGCGGACAAGGATGGATGCAGTGGGGCCCGGGTATCGCTATCGGTTTGGCACTATTCTTTGCCGCACGCGTGCTTAAGAGCTGGGCCGCACTACCGGTGGTAATTGGCGGTTCCTTCGCTTGCTTTTATGCGGTTCTGGCGATCGGTGGCACGAGCCTTGATTGGGCGGCAGATAAAGGTCTGTTGTTGGGACCTTTCCCAGACACAGATTGGTCTGAGGCTTTACCGAACAACACTGCGAAGTTTGCGGACTGGTTCGCAATTGCAGATCATATACCGTTCATTCTGGCGGCCGTAGTTATGGCTGTCGTCGGTATGTTGCTCAATCTGACAGGCGCTGAACTTGCAACAGGAGAGCCCGCTGATGTAGATCGAGATCTGCGGCAATCGGGTCTTGCAAATTTTCTTGCCGGTGGCGCAGGCGGGGGATCAGGCTATATCTTCATAAGTCTTACTCTTCTTGCCCGGCAGTTGGGGGGACTTGGGCGCAGTGCCAGTGCAGCTGCTGGTGTCGCCTGCGGTCTTACGCTGGTCTATGGTACTTCGCTAATCAGTATTTTGCCTTTGTGTGTATTTGGCGGTCTGACGGCTTACTTGGGCATCGATCTCTTATTTCAATGGCTTTGGTTGGAACGCCGTAGGTTGCCGCCACTCGATTACGGTATCATTGTGACAATCCTGGTCGTGGCTGCGACTATCGGGTTCCTTGAGGGCGTTGCAGCAGGACTCTTGGCCAGCGTTGTCGTGTTCGTCCATTCGTGCGTGTCCGCCCCGGTAGTACGTCGGTCGTTCACAAATAAAATAAGAACGAGCTCCATTGAACGTCCCGCTCAATGGTCCGCGATAGTAGAAAAACACGGTGACGAAACCATAATCTACCAGTTAGAGGGGGTTTTGTTCTTTGGAACAATCACCAAATTGGCAAACAAGATTGCTTCGGACATTGAGTGCGCCGAGCGGAAAATTGAGCGGATTATAATTGATTTTGAGTACGTCCAAAGTGTTGATACGTCGGCCGTATATGGAATGGTTAAGGCTGCTGCCGACTGCCGCAGACGAGGTGTTGATCTTGCGATATCGGGTTTGAAACGCGTTTCTCAATCCCGGCGATCGCAAATGCTTGGCCCACTTCTGGGTGGCAAATGCAGCGTGTTCACTTCGCTGGATAATGCTCTGGAGTGGGCGGAGGAACGAACAATTGAGAACCACAGCGAACCTGTATTGGAGCCGATGCAAATCGGACAAAGCATTTTCGACGACGGTACGGGTGATGCAGATTTGGCCGTTGCGAAATATTTTGAGTCGGAACAGGTTCCCGCTGGGCAAATCTTGGTTCGCCGAGGCGAAATCGGTAGCGATATTCTTTTCCTCAGGGGAGGGACCCTCATTGTGGAACTTACAGATGAGCTATCCGAGAACATCCGGGTCGGGGTTCACTTTCCTGGGACGATAATCGGGGAGATGGCATTTTATACAGGTGGCGAGCGCTCCGCCAACGTCGTGGCGCACACCGATTGTGAAGTCCTGCGGCTCACTAAGTTTGCGCTTGAAAAAATGGAAGCGGATGAACCGCAATTGGCCATCCGCTTCCATCGACGTGTGGCGCGTCAAATATCAACTCGGTTGATTAGAACCAATAGTTTAGTCACGATGCTAAAGGCTTAGCTCGGTCGACATCCCTAAGTGGGACTCGATACGCAATCGGCAAGACTTGGGAGCGACACACGAATATCTGAGTGCAGATAGAAAAATCGTTGACTATGATTTTGCGCCCCCTGTGTTGTTGTATCCTCTGTGTTGTCGTGTCCCCTGTGCTGTTGCATCCCCGGTGTTGCCTTCCAACGATCATACTAGAGGTCCAACACAGATATTGCTGGATAGGCCAGTCGGTAGCGCTGATAAACGTCATCAAACGCGCCCTTTAGAGTCAAATTCGGCTCATAAGACTTCTGGATCTTGGGTGGTCTGCAGATATCCAACGGCTCGCAGTTCTCGGTGGCAATTTGGCCGAGGCGCGCCGCCCCTAAGGCAGCCCCAAATTCGCCATCTGCGGGAAGATCCACAACGACGCCCAGGACTGTCG
>JBPCWA010000199.1:0-6570 GCA_051009975.1 Hyphomicrobiaceae bacterium | reverse complement strand
ATCGAAGCACGCGGTAACAGGCTCATCCTGAAGACTGGCCCCGCAGAAGCCGTCATTAATGAACTCCTGTCCGAGACGGGCGCTACGAGCGTTTATTGGAATCGACGTTATGAGCCGTGGGCAACGCGGCGAGATGAAAAAATAAAAACAGCGCTGAAGGGCAAGGGCATAGAGGCGCGCAGCTTCAACGCTGGCCTGCTCCGAGAACCATGGGCGGTTACCACGCAAAAAGGTGAGCCATACAAGGTCTTCACACCTTTCTGGAAAGCATTACGCGCAAGCGGAGAGCCCGATCAGCTAAAGCCTTCGCCCCAGCGGATCCCGGCGCCGAACGATTTTGCCAAGAGTGACGATCTGAACTCGTGGGGTTTGCTCCCGATAAAACCAGACTGGGCAGGCGGGTTGCGGGATGCATGGACACCGGGAGAGGACGCGGCACAATCGCGTTTGCATGACTTCACCGACGCTGCGGTTTTCGACTACCAGGACAAACGAAACCTGCCTGGGGTTTCCGGCACCTCGCGTCTCTCTCCCCATTTGCATTTTGGTGAAATCGGGCCACGCCAGATATGGCATGCGGTCATCGCCAGTGCGCTTGCTCAGACTGGCAGTCCAATGCCTCGCGGCGTCGAGACTTACCTCTCTGAAATTGCTTGGAGAGAGTTCTCTTATCACCTGCTTTTTCATTTCCCAGAGCTGCCTCTTAAGCCGCTCCGCACGGAATTTTCCAATTTTCCGTGGACAAATGATCCTGACGCTCTGTCCGCCTGGCAGCGCGGAGCGACCGGTTATCCAATCGTCGATGCCGGCATGCGTGAATTGTGGACCACCGGCTGGATGCACAACCGCGTCCGCATGATCGTTGCCTCTTTTCTGATAAAGGATCTACTGATCGACTGGCAAACCGGTGAGCATTTCTTCTGGGATACGCTTGTTGATGCCGATCTCGCGAGTAATGCAGCGAGCTGGCAATGGGTCGCAGGCTGCGGCGCTGATGCAGCACCCTATTTCCGTGTTTTCAATCCCACCATCCAAGGGACGAAGTTCGATCCAGATGGCAGTTATGTCCGGAGGTGGGTGCCGGAAATATCCAGGTTGCCGGACCGATTGATCCACGCGCCTTGGATGGCCAAACCGATTGAACTAGAGGACGCAGGGATTGAGCTCGGTAGAGACTACCCAGAGCCCATCGTCGATCACGCTCTGGCGAGGAACCGTGCGCTCGAAAAATACAAGCTGCTTAAGGCAGGAAAAAATGACGACTGATTACGCGCAATTTCCTTCCCTCTTGCTTCCACATTGCTACCACGAGCCGAATGGTCTGATTATCGCCAGAATCAAAAAGCCCGGCACCTATTGAAGTTAAGGGCTAATTTGGTTTCGGGGGCCGGATCAACGTCTAGCGTGATCTTGCCGTTTGTTACCGTGTGCGTCTCATGCGCGCCATCGTTCAACACGTTGACGGTTTCGCCCTCAATGAAATAAAGCCCCGTTAAGCCTGTGCGCAAACGCATTGAGAATCTCTGCTTTTGGAGCATGAGCTGCCGTGGTCAAAGGACGGATCGACAGGAATCGAACCTGTCATTTCTCCTCGGGCAGCACAACTTTCCGGGGCTTCTGTCCTCGATTCCATTGCCAAAGCGTACTGTTGCTCTTGAGTGCAATCGTTGTCCGCGAACCGGCAGCTACTGCTACGACATCACCTAAAATCGGCATCGGTGCGGTATCGTAGCCGTTGCCCCAGGCGACCAATGTGCCGTTCCGGCGAATGGCCAACGAATGCGAAGAGCCGGTTGCAATTGCCCTGACGTCGGACATGATGTTGCTCCATTGGATTGCCTTGTCGCCGAGGCCGTGTTTGCCAACCGGGCCGTAGATATTGCCGCCGGTCCCCACAACGTCTCCATTTGCCAGAAGCATGATGGCGTGTCCCGTATGGGCAGCTATGTGGACGGCATTGGAAGCTGTTTGCACAAACTGTTTCGTGGACTTTAGGCGTCCATCACCGTATTGCCCACGATTGGCGCGGCCCTTGACGAACAGATCGCCGGAAGAGGTGATGTAGTAATTTGCACCGTCGCCAACGGCTGCAACCGCGACATCATCGGCCATGCGTTGCTTTGTGGCGCCGGTTAGCCACCAAAGAACGCGATCGTTGGCAATTGCCAGCACACCGCTGTCGCCAGCAGCAAATCTCGCGATGCCGTGCATCAGTACAGCATGTTGATCGCCATTTTCTCTTAATACGATTAGTTTGCCGTCGTTTGTTAGTACATAGTATCTATTGCGCCCGACGCCGACCTGACGCGCTGTAAAAGGGATCACCGTTGGTGGCTCTCGTCCTTTCCATGCAAAGACCCTTCCAGCCACGATCGCCATTTGCCGATCGTAGTAGGCTGCAAGTTTGGGTGACGAACTGTCAGCCAACGCAGCGCCAAACGACAGTGAAACGACTAGGAGGACTCGAAAAAAGAAAATTGTCATATGTCTTCCTCGATCGGTCTGTGCAGCTGTGCACAACTGACCTGCGATAACAACGTCTCGATAAGATTCGGCGACAGGCATAGGATTGAAGCGACGAACGTTGGTGCAAACGCGGACAGGCAGATCGAATGCGTAACTGAATGGGCAAATTGAGATGAATATTGATGAATGTCATCACAGCTCGAACAGGCGCCGGTTGATTGGCTGGGGATGTGGTTTGTTCGGCCTCGCAACCGTTGTTCGCATATCAATCGCGGCTGCAGACGACAAGACCAGGATCGCTCAGCCGGCCAAGCCGACGCGGGAAGAATTCGCCAAGCGGGCATTCGAAATGCGTGACCTAGCGGTTGCCAATGGCGATCAGGGATACGGTGCATTGATCGTGAATGTCGCCAGCCTTCAGGTTGTCGGCCAGTCTCCGAGCCGGGTCACAACAAATGGCGATCCCTCGGCACATGCTGAAATGGAAGCGATCCGCGATGCTGCGCGACGTGTGGGCCGCCGCGATTTATCGAACCACGTGATGTACTCGTCTTCAAGACCATGTCCGATGTGCGAAGCGGCTGCCTATTGGGCGAACCTGGACGTTATGTATTTTGGTCAATACGCGACCGACGCTGGCTCGCCCAAACTTTGTCGCAACGGCTAGTTTGAAGCTATTGTTTTGGTGATGAGATGCGCTAATGATCAGTTCTTCAGGAAAATTCCGTTCCATCGTTCTCGTAAGGTTATGCCTCTGGTCTTCGGCTGGATTTAGTCAGACGGCGCCCACGCCATCTGAAGTTGCCAAATACAAAGGCCTTCACGCGGCAGCTTGGAACAACAACATTGCGCAGATCCGCAAGCTGCTCGCGGATGGCGTTGATCCCAAATCTGTCGATGACGCGGGCCGCACACCATTACATGTCGCAGCATTCCGGTCGCATGACGAAGCCGCTACAGCGCTGATCCGGGGCGGCGCTGACCCAAATGCGCTCGAACACGACAAGTACGACGTCGTGACCATCGCGGCGGTTGCGAATGACCCGCAACTCGTCGACCGACTTATCAAACTTGGCGCCAACCCACGCAACATTACGAGCATCTATGATGGCACCGCACTCATTGCGGCGGCCCATCTCGGCCACGTTGAAGTTGTGAAAATTCTTGTTGCGGCCGGTGCGCCGTTAGACCACGTAAACAACCTGGGCTGGACGGCGCTGATTGAAGCCGTTGTGCTCGGCGACGGTGGGCCCAATCATGTTGCGACCGTGCGAGCTTTGCTGGACGGTGGCGCCGATAAATCCATTCGCGACCGCAATGCACAAACATCGCTTATGCTTGCCAAATCGCGCGGCTATCGCGCAATGATTGAAATCCTGGATTAGCCCATTCCAATGCACGCCGCCTCTTCGGTCTTCACCTGCAACGAGCTTTTTGCAGCGACATCCCAGAAGCCGACATCGGACGACTTGAGATCGGCGACGATTTCCTCGCCGCCGACCATGTCGGTTATGGAAGATATGACGTCGAGGCGTCAGATATCGATCTTCTCCGCGAGTTCGATGGCGTCATCAACCGCAATGCCGAGATAGCGAACCGTGCTCTCAATCTTGGAATGCCCAAGTAAGAGCTGCACTGCTCTGAGGTTCCCAGTTCGGCGGTAAATCAGCACCGCCTTCGTCCTGCGCAGTGAGTGCGCACCGTACTTGCTCGGATCGAGCCCGACGCTGGCCACCCACTCCTGCACGAGACGGGCATATTGTCGGGTGGTCAGACCGGCACGATTACCTCGACCTGCAAACAGTGAGCCTCCCCGACTGAATTGGTCCACCTGATAGTATGTTAACAGGAGGACTATAGATGGCAGACAAACGTCACAAACCGGAAGAAATCGTCTCGAAGCAGGCAGCCTGGTGCCAACGACCACCGATCTCGAGCAGGCTCTGACGAGCTTCTGTGCGCACCTCATCGTCAGTTAGGCCATTGCCATAGCCCTGGCGATAATCGCGGAACGAGAACGTCATGGGGGGAAATCTCCCTGGTTTCTCGGCGATGCCGAGCGCATGCCCTTGATCGGGTTGCCACCGTGCCGGGAGGCGGTCGGTTGGCGCTGGCGAGGATCGCCAGCTCTTCATGCTGGACGCGATATGGGTGGCGTTGGTCTGTCGGTCAAGTGCAGCCGCGCCCGCTCAAAGGTAGTCAGGATCGATCGGATATTTGAAGGCCACGCGAGTAGAATTTGACGAAACGCAAAGCGACAGGCGTCGACACCTGTTAAGCGTGACACATGACTATGAGAACTTTGCTTGCGGCCTATGCCGTCACCCTATTCTTAATCGTGGCGTACGCTGCATTGGTCGGGTTGCCGAAGGGTGCATTGTAAAGCTCTGCCAGACGCACGTTGACGGCGATTTGAATGTTTTGAGTCCTGGACTGACAGCGCATCGAGAACGGGCTGCATGAGCGTCTGACAGCGTTTCTACTCGCATCATTGGTTCAATTGAGAACTGAGCCGTCCGCCGCTGCAATAGAACAGGCGTGTTTTGCAGGTTGGCCGGACCGTCACCGCTGCCTTGTTCGCACGCCTTTCAATGCCCATTTAAAGACGGTGAGCAGTCGGCGCTCCAAAGTGTGTATTTCGCGTATCGCAAGCCGACAAAAGCGCCGGATAGGTTCAGCGTTGTAATGCGTACCGGCGCAGCCATTAGGCTCGATGTCTGATGATTGGCTGTACAGCTAAACGGCTGTCGCCAGAAGCACCGAACTCCCGAGATTGCAGGCGGGCGAGTTCCAGGATCAGAGATGATCTTTGCTCGTTCTGCAGTGAGATCGCGGCGCGGACTCCAGTCCCGTCACAGTGAGAACGTCAGCGGGCCTGTGGCCCCTGGCGGTTGGATGGCGCGGGGTGGGTTCTCGCACTCGCCTGGCGTTTGTCATTCTTGCCCTCGGGTTTGCAGCCGACCGCCCAAGCCTCGCAGACGAGTTTGCGGACAGTACGGGCGGCAGACCGAAAGCAGAGATATCATGATCGGCCTAACTGACAGGCGCTACGCCGAACTCAAGCGGCAGTTGTTGCAGGATTTCAAAGAGCACAGACGGATCCGTCCGCTCAAGGTTCTACGCGACGAGATCGGAAATACGTCGCTTGCTGAGGTGGCTGCAGCGCTCACGCGCATGAGAGGGGCTGGCGAGTTTGGGCCGGAACGGCAAGCCTAGAGCCGTTCAAGGGTGTAGGAGCTGCGCTATGACACGCAACCTGCACGACGGCTACACTGGCGCGGGTCGCTGGACATACACGGCACGCTCCACATCGTCGACAAATATCTGGGCCTCGGCGGGACCTGTGGGTCTAATCGCGATGCCAGCTACAATCTGAGCTGCGCTGGCAAGGGCCTCACACTCATTTGCCTGGATTTGTGCCAGTCCGGCGCCTTTCCGTCCTGCTCGCTACCATGGGCCTGGAGGAGCATAAGGTCGAGCCGCAGCGGGGGCGCTCCAGAATAAGAGCAAGCGCCGTGGGCAAGCTCCCCTGATGGATTGCAGCGTCTTCTCGATCCGTGGTCGGCGATACGGCAAGGCATTGCCGTCGCATGGTTGCGGGCCAGGCAAACACAACCATCTTCGCCGAGGGCACATCCGGTGCCAGTATGCTGGAGGGACCACTTGGGTGCGTGACTGCTTCGTCAGGGGGCGGGAGGAAGGCTCGGTGGCATCGATACGCGTCGTCCAGTCACGGCGGGGGACCGGGCGTGGCTGCATCACTCAAGCACTGTCTCTTGGTAGAACTTCTGCCGCCACTTGCCATCGATCTTGGTCCAGATCCCGGTGGCGTAGACCGGTGTCGGGATCGGGTTGCCACCAACATCGCCGGAGTAGGAAATCTCCTGGCCAACCATCATCGCGCCGGGGCCAAGTTGGGTGACCTTCATCTCGCCACTTCTGACGATCTCGATCTTTAGCTCGCCGAGCTGTTGCAGGGCCTTTCCAATTGTAACAACGCCGCTGGAGAATGGCGTCACGGCAGTTTGGTCAGGCGCCGCGAGCTTCTTGATGACCGCCTTGTCGTTACTCTGGAACGCGTCGTTCATCGCTCTCTGCAATGTT
>JBPCWA010000198.1:0-2753 GCA_051009975.1 Hyphomicrobiaceae bacterium | reverse complement strand
GTCAAACGGATGGTCCGTTCGACCATGGCGCACTTGCACCGTCGCGGACGCGGTATACTGCTGTTCCACGACAGCAAATCGGTAACCGTCCGGGCGCTCCCGCAAATCCTGAACCGCCTCGCCAAGGAGGGCTACCGCGTCGTCCACCTGAAGACGAAGTCGCCATACCGCGCAGACCCCGACCTCGTTGCACGATACAGACGCCAGCTGGCCCGCACGGCTGCAAGGGTAGCGAAACGGCGTGAGTTGGCGAAGCGCCGGCGTTAGCTTGACTGCGCCATGCCGCTGCCCGAAAAGCAAACAGAAATCGTTTTTGCGACTGGGTGCTGATGTCGCCTTGCTGGTGGACTTGGTGATTGGCAGCAGCACAACTTGCGCAATCTAGTCACAACACTCATCCTCGCTCTGGGACGAATAGATCGACCTTATCCAGTGGCAGACCAATTGCGCTTCGAGCGATCCGCCGTGCCATCACGCTGAGCGACGTAATGTGATGAATGGATGGCGAGACGATCAGGAATGGGGACACAGAGCAAGACCTGAGCGAGGTGTTGTTCGGCGAAACTTCCGAACACGATGGTAGTCCCCTACCCCGTCACAAGCTGGTTCTGGGCTTGGACGAAATTGGCGTTTATTATCCCATTGAATCACAAAGGACCGTGTTCGAACGGGCCACGATCGATGTGATCCCCCCACTCCGAAAAGTGAGCTCATCGCCGAGGCTCATGCGGGTGCGAACGCGACAGCTGTATGATGACGACGATCCGGGTAATTCGGACTTTGCCGTGAATACTAGTGCAGGCTGGTTTCAGTTGTGAAATTCATCGTATGGTCAGTTGAGCCCTTGTTCTATTGCATTCATTAAGGGTTGGAGCACGATATCGTGGTGGATTATGTATAGTCTCATCCTTCATCGCATTCTTCAGTCGGTCTTTGTCATGATGTCAGTGGCCTTTATCGCCTTCGCGATGTTTCGGTTCGCCGGGGATCCAATTACCCAAATGGTGGGGCAGGAAACGTCCATCGAGGATCAAGAGCAACTGCGTGATAGGCTGGGATTGAACGATCCAGTGGCTATCCAGTTCGTCCGCTTCACTAAAAATATCATAACTGGCAATTTCGGCTACTCCTTCCGAACGCGCCAGCCTATTGGAGAAATGATAAAAGCGCGGCTGCCGGCCACCATCGAGTTAAGTGTCGTCTCCCTGATTATCTCACTACTCGTCGGCATCCCCGCTGGAATTTATACAGCCATTCATCCTGATCGGTTGTCCGCAAGCACGATTCTGCTGGCCACATTGGTGGGCGTCAGCTTGCCGACCTTTGTCATCGGTATCTCGCTAATTTATTTGTTCGGAGCGGAGTTGCGCTGGCTCCCGACGTTCGGTCGTGGCGAAACGATTGCACTAGGTTGGTGGAAAACCAGTTTCTTATCCATCGAGGGCTGGCGCGCCCTCATCTTGCCCTCCATTACGCTCGGCGTGTATCAATTAACTCTCACACTCCGTCTTGTCCGATCAGAAATGATGGACGTCATGCGCTCAGATTATATCAATTTTACCATTGCACGTGGCTTACCCTGGAGATCGATTCACTACAATCATGCATTGCGCAACACCATGGTGCCGGTGGTCACGATCATCGGTCTGCAGTTTGGTGGAATTGTCGCATTCGCAGTAGTGACAGAAAGCGTATTTCAATGGCCGGGCCTCGGCCTACTGTTCCTTGAATCGATCCAATTTGTGGATATCCCGGTCATGTCTGTCTACCTAGTCATGATCGCCTTATTGTTCGTCGTCGTAAACTTAGTGGTGGACATACTGTATGCCGCAATCGATCCAAGAATACGAGTGTCCGGTGCCCGCGAATAAGACATGAGGCGATTTCGCGAAACATGGCGTCAAGCCATTCGGGAATCGGATTTGCTCTATCTGTTCATCCGATCTCCAGCGGCGATGATCGCCTCTGGTTTCTTGAGCGTCATTCTACTAGCTGTGATCATGGCGCCCTGGATCGCTCCCACGAATCCCTACGATCTGCGTACCTTCGACGTTCTCGATTCACTGCTGCCGCCTGTTTGGTCACCAGGCGGCGATCCACGTTTCCTGTTTGGTACGGATGATCAGGGCCGGGACCTGTTATCGTCAATTCTCTATGGTGCCCGCCTTTCTATCACCATCGGCGTTACAGCCGTCGTTTTTGCCATCGTTCTAGGTGTTGGACTGGGACTGACCGCAGGCTACGTGGGAGGCCGTTTCGATATGGTCGTTATGCGCATTGCCGACATCCAACTGTCTCTTCCTGCGATTCTGACCGCTTTGCTTGTCGATGGCGTTGCTCGGGGCATTCTACCGCGCGAAGCACATGATCAGCTTATGTTTTTCGTCCTTGTAATCGCCATTGGCTTGTCGCTTTGGGTTAACTTTGCCCGCACAGCAAGGGCCTCGACGTTTGTTGAGCGCAATAAGGAGTACGTCCAGGCGGCAGAGATCATGGGTCTCGCGCCATGGCGGGTAATGCTGACACATATTCTCCCAAATATCTTAGGCCCGTTGCTGGTAATTATGACTGTCGATCTAGCCGTAGCAGTTCTGCTAGAGGCAACACTTTCGTTCCTCGGTATCGGGGTGCCGGCAAATCAACCGTCGCTCGGGACGCTGATCCGAATTGGCACAGGTTACATGTTCTCTGGTGAGTGGTGGGTCGTTCTGATCCCAAGCTGCGCGCTCATCGCTCTCATAGTCTCGGTAAAT
>JBPCWA010000197.1:0-8147 GCA_051009975.1 Hyphomicrobiaceae bacterium | reverse complement strand
TGCGACAATCGTTTACATTAGGTATTCCCCAGGATGGCGTACGTGATTTCTAGCGCCAATCGACTGCGCGATGAGGACTTTCCGGCCGTCACGGTCGACCAACGCGCCGCAGGGGCAGGATCGAAGCCTTCGGGGCGACGTTAAATGAAAAGGCATTGCAACAAACGAGGACAGTTTCTGTCACACCCGGCAACTCGCTTTGTTGAGCGTCGGTGGAAGATTGATCATGGGATTGGATTCGTCGGAATTTGCGGACATGCGCATCGGTTCTGCTTGCGCAAAATAGAGACTGAACCTAGTGACGATCAGACCGACACTCAATTTGTTCCCACAGCTTTGACCGCATCCGAGGGACGACAGCAAATGGACCGTTCATGGCGTCACGCCGGGGCATCGAGCTTTTCAAGTACGTAGACAATAGATTTCGAGCCGAGCTTCACGATGTGATCACCATGTTCTCGGAAGCGCTCACGAACGGTCCCGCAGGTCAGGGCTCGCTCCAAGCGTGACGTGTAATCTGCATCAGCTAGCGTGTGGTCATTATACGACAAAACGAAAAGACCGCCCGGTGCCAGCCGGGACACAAGTGTTTCAAAATAGCTAGCGGGGGCGGCCCCGGGAGAAAGCGCACCTACAGCTGCAATCGCCGCATATTCTCCTGGTTCGACCCGAGGAGCCTCGTTGGGATCTGCCTTGACCAACCTTCTATAAATGTCGCGTTTGCGAGCTGATCTCAGCATCCCCTCTGAAAGATCAATTCCGTCAATCACGGTGAAACCTTCTCGTGCAAGGGCAGCTCCAGACAAGCCCGTCCCACACGCGAAATCTAGGACTGGGGCCGCTTTGTCGTGAAGGTATGCTGCAAGAGCAGAGGCGCAACGCTTCGGCGTTGTGTAGCCGCTTTGCACCAGATCTTCGTCGTATGTCGCCGCCCAATCATTATAAAGGTCCACAACTGCTTCCTGTGCCGTTGTGCTGTAAGCTCTATCGAAAAATTCTTTTGTCATCCAACTCAGCCTAGTCGTTGCTTGGAAAGCCGTCCGTGACCCCTTCAAATGAAGATTACGTGCGATCGGCGGGATGGTTCACGCCATCCATGACTGGAACTTCCCCAATATCGAAAGGGTTCACGCCTTCGAGACAAGCGACGTTGTACCCGTACTGCTCCGGGTTGGAGCGGCGTAGATGGTGCGTGTAGATTCCGCAAATTCTACAGAAGAAATGTTTAGCTGTCATTGAATTGAATTGGTAGACACCCAATACATCGGTTCCATCGATCACTTGTAAATTGGGTAGACTCACCGATGCGACAACCGCACCTTTTCTACGACACATTGAGCAATCGCAGCGCCTTGGATTTTCAATGCCATTGGGAAGCGTCAGGCGCAAACGAACCTTCCCGCAATGGCATGTCGCTTCGTGAATAGGCTTGACGCTCAAAGGCATGACTACCTCGTACTTCGAAACCTCGCGCTTGGAAACTTCACGCTCCGAAACCTAACACTTCGAAGACGAGAACGTCAGCACCGCGCCTCGTGCGCGCATAAGAAATACTAGGCTTGATCGCGGCACAACACTTCTGCACGTACGCCAAAACTAGACAACTGAAAGCAAACCCCTGTGGTCTATTGCTTGTCTGCCTCAACAACTAAACTGCCATCATACTACTGTGGTTCTGCAGCATGCTGGTCTGGTTGGAACACTCAGTTTGGCGGCGAGTACGGATCCGGTGTCCCGGGCGGAATTGGCGCTTCCCGTCTCAGCGATTGCATATGCGCTTTCAGGATTTCTGCCATTGGCCAGCGCACCCAAAAGTGCCCCGCAGTGGCTTTCGTGAGTGGATATTCCTCCTTGGGATCACGATAAAGATTAAAGAACCGAGGAAAATCAAAAGTCTTTCTTTCGTCCGTGCCGCGCTCGACTTCCTGGAACATCATTTTCCAGTTTCGCCACTTAATTCCAAACACCTCACTGCCGACATAGACCATGAACCCGTCGCGCGCGGACTTCTCGGCACGACCCGTCAAAAATGACGACTGATCCACACTGTCGATGATCCGGTCTGTCGGCATTTCTGCCCCAGCCCACACCGCAAGCGTCGCGTAAAGATCCAAAGCATGGACGATCTCGTTGGAGACAGCCCCCGCAGGCACTTTTCCGGGCCACCGAATAATGAACGGAACGCGGAGTGACCCCTCCAAGCCGGTGAAGTAGGAACCTCGCCATGGCCCACTCCACCCTTGGTGGCCCGGCAGCATTTCCGGTCCATTGTCCGACGTGAAGATAAAGATCGTATTTTCGGCGATGCCGAGATCGTCAATTGCGTCCAGCAACGCGGCGGTATACGCATCGATCTGGAGGAGCACGTCACCCCAGTCACCATTCCCGCTCTTACCCCTAAATTTCGTGCTTGGAACGACCGGCATATGTGTCTGGGTATAGGGCAGATAGAGAAAGAATGGCTTACCCTCTTTCACCTTGCGGCCCATGAAATCGATACCGCGCCTTGTCAACTCACTGTCAATTTCCGGACGCTCGCCACTATCGTAGACCTTGACCTTTTCAAGCGGCGATCCTTTTCGACCATGATAGA
Organism: Hyphomicrobiaceae bacterium; assembly: GCA_051009975.1. Classification (GTDB taxonomy): domain Bacteria; phylum Pseudomonadota; class Alphaproteobacteria; order Rhizobiales; family Hyphomicrobiaceae; genus Tectiglobus. The sequence continues at coordinate 5,554 of JBPCWA010000197.1, read as the reverse complement.
CATATTCAGGCACGGCAAAGGGACTTATCCTTTCCTTCACGACGGCATTGAATTGCGCTTGATCGGGCCAGAGACTCTCGTCAGTTGAATTTGGAATACCATACCACTCGTCAAATCCCTGATCGGTAGGAAACCTGCCAGTTGTGTGTCCGAGATGCCATTTACCGAACATACCGGTTGCATAGCCGGCGTCGGACAGCATTTCGGCCAACGTATATTCCCACTGCGTGAGACCATACATCCCCGTCGTTATGGGTACCGTGGCATTGCCCGATCGAATAGCGTAGCGGCCCGTCATCAGCGCTGCCCGTGACGGCGTACATTGAACCTCCACATTAAAATTGAGAAGGCGCATGCCCTCATTGGCAAGTGCATCAATGCGTTTCGTCGCCCCACCGCGGGTCATGCCCCCGCCATAGACGCCGAGTTCGCCATATCCGAAATTGTCCATGAATATGAGAACAATATTCGGTTTGGAAGCGTCCTGTGTCGGGTGAGAGTTTTGTGCCGCCCCAATGCTGCCAAACAGGCCCCCCCCCACTAACGCCAAAAATACGACAATTGTGGACCTCATGGTTCTGACCTCCTTGCGCCGCCGCGAAGATGACAACTGTCATTTCAAGAACATTGGCATACCTTGCAGACCGCTAATTCGAGGGCGGTAAGCATCCGAATCATACATGCGGTCGACATCGACGCGGCGCTCGCCAGTCGTGCTCATGTCAGCCGGAACAGTGGTGTAAATACCGTCTTGGACAGCCATCATCAGTCCGGTCTGTCCCGTTTCGATGCAGTCAACGGCCATGGTCGCAAAATTTCTTGCCACCATTTGATCCACTGCATCAGGTGGTCCTGATCGCACCAAATAACCAAGACTCTGGTTCATCACGTCGACTTTCGTCGTACGTTTAATGTAGTCCGCAACAATTGGCCCGATACCGCCCCGCTTTCGATGACCATAGGCGTCGGGTTCCCCATGCTCTATGACTTGCCCGCCTCGAACGCGTGCGCCCTCCGAAACAACTACGATTGCGTAGTTTGACACGTTGCGCTGGCGGTCCTCGACAACCAATTTCGTGACTTTATCAAGATCAATCTCAACCTCTGCAATCAATGTACGATCGACGTCTGCCAGATACCCGGCCATCAACGCTGTGTGACCGCTGTCGCGGCCGAACAACTCGACAACCATGATGCGCTCATGGCTGCCTGCAGGCGTACGCAGTCCATGGATCAGGTCAACCGACCGCGTAATGCACGTGGAAAATCCAATGCAATAGTCGGTGCCAAAGACATCGTTGTCTATCGTTTTGGGAAGACAGACCGTAGGCATGCCGTCATGGTGAAGACGCGCAGCATAGGACAATGTATCATCGCCACCAATTGCGATCAGCACATCGATATTCAGTGCTTTCAGCACGGACAAGACATGGTCCGTGCAGTCGACTTCGTCCGAACCGACTTCTGCCAGTTTTGCTTCTGACAAGAAATGGGGCAGATCGCTAAGCCGCACATTGGAAGGTCGAGTTCGCGAGGAATGAAGTATGGTTCCACCGGTCCGGTCGATGCTGCGGACGACGTTGGGCGAAAGCGACATGAGATGCTTTTGAGATGCTTCTGGTCGTGACGGGTCATAGTTGAGTGGCCCCGCCCAGCCCCGACGAAAGCCAGTCACTCGCCAGCCGCGCCGTTCCGCTTCAAGAACGACGGTCTTGATTGCAGGATTGAGGCCGGGCACGTCCCCGCCGCCTGTCAAAATTCCTATATGCATCTTTCACGTCCCATCAATATCGCGGCCCGATCGCTCGATCTCACTCGGAAAGCAACGCAACATAGCACGCCACATCAGCCAAGGCCTGGCGATAGTTTATTAGGTTCCGCCTCCTAGTCGACTGCAGCCTGATAGAACCTCAGCACGCGCTTAACGGACTCCAGTACGATCTCCCGGCCGGTTCCACCTCCAGGTTCGGATCGCATGCCATGTTCTGGGAAAAATTGATGAAGGACTGGAGAGGGTATTTCGCGCTGCCCCAATCTGGCGAGCAGGCGATCAACCGCCTCGTTTACACTAGGCTTAGGCCAGTAGTACCGGATTCTATCGGAGAGACTGAAATGCCGTTGAATCCATTGATCATGCTTGCTGCCGGTGTAGTAATTTTCCCAATCCGCCGGTGACGCGCGCATGGCAGCCTCCATGGTTGCCATCAGTTGTCCGCGGGGGGCGTTGCCTTCCATAATGTCTGCGACTGGATCGAGTGCGTAGAGAGCTTCCCGAAGCGCAAAGGTCAGCCAAGGTCCCACTTTCAATACAGCAAACCCCATTCCCACAAGTTCGCGAAGGCCCTTTGCGGTTTGATAGTCGGTAGAATGAGCCTCAAATACGATTCCGGGTAGGTCCTTCAGTGAGGCCGACAGCGCTCGAGCCTTGATCGGATCAAATTGGACGACGTCCGTATGAGCGAATTCCACACCAGGCTGGACGACCAACGCAATCACCCTGGAAAACGCATCATCCAGACCGCTTGACAGGAAGGCGTCCCGGTGAATGGCATAGGTCTTGGCGACAGCGTCGGGGTGTGTCAGTTCAAGATTGTCCAGTGCGTGTGCGGCACCGCCAGGCACAGGGACCTCCGTACCGATCACGTAGAACGGCTGAACCTCGTTCTTGTGGCGTTCGCTGACCGCAGCGAGGCGCGAAGCCCGGTTCGCTGTCTCCTTGTCTGCAAGAGCTGGAGGCTCGCCGTGACAGCCCATAGATGTGTCGAGATGGAGCTTTGTAAAGCCTGCCTCGGCATAGGCGGCAACCATTGCTTCCGCCTTGGCCATGGCCTTATCGGCTGTCAGGGACTTCCAAGGGCTCGGACCGAGATGATCTCCCCCCAGAATAATATGCGACTCATCGAAACCAACCTTGACTGCAATGGATTCTACAAAGCGTCGAAAATCCAGCGGCGTCATACCGGTGTATCCACCGTCCTGGTTGACCTGGTTGCAGGTGGCCTCAATCAATGCCGGCCCGCCGTTTTCCAAAGCCAGTTCCAGGGCTGCCTCAACGACAATCGGGTGCGCCGAACAAACTGATGTTATCCCGCGGTGCTCCCCGCGATGATAAGCTTCTGGAATAGATTTGAGTACGGGAGTCATTAAGTCACCTGTTCCGCGTGCTCGAGAAACGCGTTTAAAGTGGCCATGTCGGCGGTGCCCTCCATTGGGCCCCGTCGCGTTACGGCAAGAGCTCCGCTGGCGGCAGCGAGGCGCAAAGCGTCTTGCGGATCGCTCTCTCGCAGCCACATCGTAGTGAATGTGCCGCCGAAACAATCTCCAGCCCCAGTTGGGTCGATTTCGTCTACCGAATACGCTTTGGTGTCGACCGCCCTATCGCGGTCGTAGTAGGTTGCACCATCCGCTCCGCGCTTGTGCACGATCGCCCTTGGACCGCAGTCAAGCAACTCTGAGACGGCGCCGTTCAAGTCCTTTCTAACCGTGAAGATGAATATCTCGTCATTGCTGGGAAGGAATAAATCGCTCTTTGCAAGTATCCGGCGCGTTGCCTCGGCCATTCCTGGCGCTGACATCATCTCAACTCGAATGTTGGGATCAAAGGACACTGTTCCACCTCTGGTACGGACGTCATCGACAGCACGAAAATTTAGCTCAATAAGTTCGGGACTCGACAAAGATGACCCCATTACGTGCACATGGTCAGCCGTGGCCAATACATTAAGAACCTCGGCGTTGATGTTCACATGTCCTGCCGCGCTGTGGCTGATATTAAAGACGAAATTTCTCGATCCGTCCGAACGATAACGAACGAAGGCGCTGCCGGTGGGCCGACCGCCATCGACGTAAACAGCGGCTGTGTTTACGCCGTCTGAGCTCAATCGCTCAATATTCAATCGGCCGAAATCATCATCCCCCACCGCCGAGACTATCGAAACGGGCTGGCCTAGTTTGGCGACCTGGTCTGCAAAAATCGCTGGCGCTCCGGAAGGAAAAGGTCCCGTAAGCGGCTGGGGTTCCAAGAATCCTTCACCATCCGTATCTGCCATAACCTCCACGAGAATCTCGCCAATAACAGCAATTCTCTTCATCGCACCCCGCTTCAACCTCCCCAACCTCACTTTAACAAATGTCCCACTGGGAACGTCTCCCGGGCTAACCGTGCAGGGCAAACTGGTTGCCACGAAGGCCAACACGCGTCAATTTAATCTTTCCGCGTGTAAAATTTTTTCATATATTACGAAAGGCATCTCCTGGTCGGATGCACATTGCCGGAATGGTGATTTGACATGTCGGACAACCGAATTCGGAACATGGAAGAGCTAGCTGCAGTGAGCGGCATCTCCCGCCCAACCCTGTCAAAATACTTCCACGATCCAGAAAGCGTCAGGATATCGACACGAGCGCGGATCGAACGCGCCCTTGACCGATATGATTACCGCCCGAACATCTTCGCGATCAATCAAAACAGAAGGTTGACTAAAACAATTGGCATCCTGGTTCCCTATCTGGCCGATCCCTTTTTTGCTGAGATTGTGCGCATGATTGAGCGCCAGTGCATCGATGCCGGCTACTGGCCAATTGTCTTCAGCGCACACGGCAAGACCGAATTGGAAAACAATGCCTTAGCGACACTTGTGTCTCTTAGACCGGCTGGTGCATTGATCGCGCCACTGGGAAGAAGCTCAGATTTGGAGAACGTAGAGAATTTTACGCGCGAGGTTCCCACTGTGGTGTTCGACAGCAATTTGGCCGTCGGCAAAGCATTTGTTGGCTCGAACAATTTTCAAAGCATCCCAATGATTGTCCAATATCTTTGCCGAACGGGCGAACCGCCCTGTTTCTTTGAGATGCCGCCAGTCAATCCTAATGCAAACAAGCGGCGCCAGGCATACCTAGACGCCATGGAGCGCGTCGGCCACGTCCCAACAGTCATCACAGCCTCCGGCGGGGACTGGGATTTCGAGCAAATAGGGTTCAACAATGGCCTGCAACTGATTGCGGACCGGGCGCTGCCATCGAGTACAGTACTTTGCAGCAATGATCGCATTGCTATCGGGCTGATTGCGGCTGCCTATCAGAAGGGTCTGCGTGTTGGACGAGGCGACGGCTGCGCTCTGCGTGTGGCCGGCCACGACGATCATCCGTGGTCCAAGTTTACCTGCCCCTCCTTGACAACCGTCGCGCAAGACTACGAGTCGATTGCCACGAAAAGTGTCCAAGTACTTTTTGAATTGATCAATGACGAGACAAGATCCCACGAAAGGCACGAATACCTTTTTGAGGGCAAGCTGGTTATGAGATCGTCCGCCTAGTGGCCCACTCAATCAACCGCTGATCACTCGATTGACGACCTGCGCGATCGCATCTTTGATGGCTTCCTGATCGCCTACCGCATGGCTCAACCCATTGCCGGAAATTTTACGAGGGTAAATTTTCAATTGACACCCGATGAGAAGGGCGCTTTATTCGACGCGCAAAATTGCGTACTCAAAATCCAATTTGGGAGGATAGGAATGAAGCTGAAGGGTGCATTCCTCGGCGCGACAGCGGT
>JBPCWA010000196.1:0-12557 GCA_051009975.1 Hyphomicrobiaceae bacterium | reverse complement strand
TCAGGACGCCCACAGTTCATTCCCACCTTTTTCCGTTTTCCACCATTGGGCGTCACATGACCTAGTCCAGAACGCCTTGGAGGAAGGCCGCTCGATCAGCTCACAACCGAAATCGAGCGACGGTCCCGCTGAATGGGCAAGCCAACAGGGTTAATAATATGCACGGGTTTAGAGTCGCAAGATTGCGCCCTCCCGCCTCTGCCATTCCGCCGAGGCCGTGTATGCGCCATAGGTCTGGCTGATCTTTATGCTGCGAAGGATATATCGTTCTCGCTCATGGGCAGCTCAAAGATCCTTCGACCAGTGACTGCATAGATAGCGTTCGCTAAAGCAGGCCCGATGGGCGGTGTCGCAGGCTCGCCAACTCCACTCGGCGGGGCCGTCGATTCGATAATATGCACTTCAATCTCTGGCATATCATTGATCCGCAACGGCTCGTAGTCCGGGAAATTGAATTGTTCAACGCTTCCGTCCTTTAGCGTGATCTGATTGCGCATGACAGCTCCCAAGCCATAACCAATCCCACCTTCAATCTGAGCTCGAATTACGTCGGGATTAACAGCAACGCCACAATCGACAGCACACACGACCCGTTCAACTTTGATCTCTCCGCCAGAGTTGGTTGACACATCTACGACTTGGGCGACGAAACTGTTGAAGGATTCATGGACCGCAACTCCTCGCCCCCTGTTCTTGGCCTGGACTTCTCTCCAACCAGACTTTTCCGCAACACGTCTGAGCACCCCAGAGTGACGCGGATGATCCTTCAAGAGGCCCAGACGGTAGTCGACAGGATCTACACCTGCTGCTTCCGCCAGCATGTCCACCACGATCTCGGTTGAATACGCGGTATGGGTATGGCCAACAGAACGCCACCACAGAACCGGCACTTGTGAAACGGTATTTCGAATATCAACTTTGAGATTTTCAATGCTGTAGGGCAGCGTTGAGGCTCCTTCGACGGACGTTGCATCAACGCCATTTTTAACAAGAGATTTTTCAAAGAAGGTGCCGATAATTATAGACTTGCCAGCGAGTCTATGACGCCAGGCGATCGGCTTACCGTCAGCATCAATACCCGCTTCGACTCGCTCGACGTAGAGCGGTCTGTAGTAGCCTCCCTTTAAATCATCCTCGCGAGTCCACACGAGTTGCACCGGCCACTTTCCACCTATCGCTTTGGCCGCCATTGCAGCTTCTGCCGCATAGTCTGACGTCGGGTTCGCACGACGGCCGAATGATCCACCAGCGTAGACCGTTTTGATATTCACTTGCTCAGGTTTCATGCCCAAAATACCGGCGACAGTTGGTTGTACGAGAGATGGTACCTGACACCCATCCCAAACTTCAGCGCCGTTCTCGTCGTATCGGACGGTGCAGTTCATGGGCTCCATAGGTGCGTGTGCTAAGTACGGGAAGACGAACTCCGCTGAGACCGTTTTGGCGGCCCTTTTGAGCGCGCGCTCTGTATCCCCCCTGTCGATCGCTATATGGCCCTCTTCATCCAATTGTCGTCTGTGATCTGCAACAATCTGATCAGTCGATCGGGTCTCTGCATTGGTGTAGTCCCACTCGATTTTCAGTGCCTCTCGGCCCTTTATCGCCGCCCACGTGTTGTCAGCGTAGACAACGATCCCACGCGGGATAGCCTTGACGTCTCGGACGCCTTTGATTTTGAGTGCCCCGGCAGCGTCGAAGGACGTTGCGGTCCCACCAAATTTAGGCGACCGTGCAACTACCGCAACCACCATGTCGGGCAGCCTCACGTCTATGGCAAACTTCGCCCTGCCGTTGGTTTTCGAATACGAATCCAATCTCGCCAATTGCGCTTTGCCTATAAGTTTGAATGAACTTGGCGACTTCAATTGAGCCTTTTGCTTGGGCGCCAATCGTGCCGCTGCTTCAATAAGCTCACCAAAATTGGCGGTTCGCCCCGTCGGCTCCGAGACCAAACCGACTTCGATCCTGACACTGTCAACAGGTACGCTCCAGCTTTTAGCTGCGGCACGGACCATCAAATCGCGCGCGAGCGCTCCTGCCTCGCGGTATTGGACAAACGCGTTGGCCATGGCTGTCGACCCGCCTGTACCCTGAGCGCCGCCCCATGCGATATTCCCGTAAATCTTGGCATTAGCAGGTGCCCATTCCACGCGGACCTTTGCCCAATCCGCGTCCAGTTCTTCGGCTACCAGCGTGGCCAACCCTGTCGATGTTCCTTGCCCCATCTCAAAGTGTTTGGCGACTACGACAACCGAATCGTCGGGGAGGATTTTAACAAAAGGATTCGCAACAAACATCTCATTGGAGGCAACCGCCGCGACGCCACGTGCATCTAGTCCCACGACCAAGGCGGCACTCGTGGCGCCAGCGCCCGAGAGGAAAGCACGGCGAGAGAGGTCATACTTCATGATCAGGCCTCCAGCTTTTCAGATGCAAGATGGATCGCCGCACGGATGCGATGATAAGTGGCGCAACGGCAAGCATTACCCAGCATTTCGTCGTCGATGTCAGCATCCGTCGGCATAGCGTTTGCGCGAAGTAGTCCGATGGCCTGCATAATTTGGCCGGACTGGCAGTAGCCGCATTGAACGACATCGAGCTCGCGCCATGCTGCCTGGACGGCTTCCGCGATCTTTCCGTTTACCGCTTCAATAGTGATGATTTCGGCACCGACAGCGTCCGCCACTGTAAGTTGGCAAGAGCGAGTGGGAGCACCGTCCATGTGAATTGTGCATGAGCCACACGATGCGACCCCACAACCGAACTTAGTACCAGTCAATCCGAGTTCATCGCGTATCACCCAGAGCATAGGTGTATCACTATCGACATCGACGGTATGAACCGAACCGTTCACTTTGATTTCGAACATGAGATCTCCCCTTTCCAACAGGCGACGTGACATCGGCTATGTGGCATCAGCCATGTGACATCAGCCATGTGACATCAGCCATGTGACATGGGCGATCGACGGGTTCGGAAAATTCAGCGCTTTTGGCGAACGGTTCAGCTGTTGCACACGGCTGAAGGATCAATCCCCAGGGATGGGCGGACACGGCGCGCCCGATCGTAGCCACGTATGTATATGTGTGAGAAATGACTCGTAGCTAATTGGGGGTGGCGTCCTACGGGCTCCAGGGGCCCATGCCCACTTAACCAAAATGTCTTCCTCAAAGTGATATTTTAGGTCATCCAAGCTGCGCTGGCCATTCATGGCCTGATCTTTGATGTTGTCACAGATATCGCCTTGGTCAAGACCATCCCAGCTCATTGAATAAGGCGGAGACCGCCAACCTATCGCACCCGGAATTCGTGTGCGGTCATTGTTCGATTCGCGATGGCAAATGCTGCATTGCTCGCCGCCCGAGCCAAAGCCGTCACGACCTGGTCGCACGCGAGGAATGTGACGACGACTGTCATCTCGTGTCGACGGCTCGGTCGCACGATGGCAATTGAGACAACGCGGGTGTTGCATGACCGACGCCATGGCCGAGAAGGCCGCCAGACCAGCTTCTATCGATTGCTCAGCATTGAGCACAGATGTCGACGGCTGGAGCAGCAAGACGCCAGCAAGAATGGAGACCGACACACAAGACGCGCGCTTTAATCGAGGTCGCTCGTACATAATCGAAATGTCACAATCGCCCGTTCAGAGACAAGACTGGCAGACCGACGCAAAAATCGCGAAAGCATGCTCCAGTCGCGTTAGATCCGTTTTTCGCTGCCACCTGCTTTAGCGGGCTGGCCGTACAAGATCGCAGCTCTAGCCAGGACGTACAACAAAACTGCGTTCAATATGTGCCAGAGGAAGTGCAGCCCGATCGCACGTGCAGGTGGTATAATTGTGTACCCACAAAGATCTTGGTCCAGGGTGCGAAAAGTCAGAGAAACAGCAAAGATCATACCCGCCAATACCAAGCTCCAGCCAGCCGCGTGCCTGCGTGCAACAAGGATTGCCCCAATGAGCACGAGCGCAATGAATGCGGGAACGTATGCAAACGATCCGTTAAGACAGGCTTCGCTACCGCACCGAAATACGCTGGCCTGTCGCAGAGAAATGAAGAAGAAGATAAGCGCGACGACTGTTAGCAGCCACCCAAGGTTCAGATAGCGCCTCAACGCGTAGGCGAGATACGACACCATGAAAATGCCTATGGGCAGTGTGTCGGCAAACGCAGCCCAAAGCGTTGCAAACGTGTGAAACAGAAAACTGCCGATCCCAATCGCATAGATCAGCACAATCAGATAAAGCTCGACCCAACCCCGCCGCGCCGGCGGGGCATTCTGCCACCGCCATGTGGCCATCAGTGCCGCAATGATGAACGCCCCGTTGGTGATAGCGTTCAGCGGTTCCGCCCAGAATGCTGGATCAAGGCCTCGCTCGCAGTAGGCAAAGATCTTAGCGCTCATTGCACTCGCACTCCGCAGAGTTCCGAAAGGGGCTTAACGACTGACGTATCCGCGGTGTCGGACGCCTCCTAGCCCGCTCCTTTGGCCGGCGAGGCGGACAGCCGCAGGCCTAATTCGCGCAGCTGTGACGGTGCGACATCGCTCGGCGCTCCCATCAGCAAATCCGTAGCCTGCTGGTTCATCGGGAATAAGGTAACTTCCCGGAGGTTTTTGGCACCGACAAGCAGCATGACGATTCGATCGATTCCAGCTGCCATGCCACCGTGCGGCGGCGCGCCGTACTGAAACGCGCGATACATTCCACCAAAGCGTTGCTCGAGCACACTCTCCTCGTAGCCGGCAATCCCAAATGCTTTTACCATGACCTCGGGAAGATGGTTGCGGATCGCACCCGAAGCGATTTCGTAGCCATTGCAGACCAGGTCATATTGGTATGCTTTGAGTGCCAGGAGTTCTTCTGTAGTCGCTGCCGCTTCCAATGCAGCCATGTCACCTTGTGGCATTGAGAAGGGGTTGTGCGAGAAGTCGATCCGTTTCTCGTCCTCGTCCCACTCATACATCGGAAAGTCAACAACCCAACATAGCTCGAATCGATCGGTATTGATCAGCTTGAGCTCTTCGCCAATTCGATCGCGTGCGTCGCCGGCAAACTTGGCGAACTTCGCCGGACGCCCAGCGGCGAAGAACACGGCATCGCCGTCTTTCAGACCGAGCTGGCCGCGGATTGCATCGCACCTCTCAGGACCGATGTTTTTCCCGACGGGGCCAGCGCCTTCGCCATCACGATAAAAGATATAACCGAGTCCCGGCTGGCCCTCACCCTGTGCCCAGGAATTCATACGATCGCAAAACGCGCGACTGCCGCCAGTCGGAGCTGGGATCGCCCATACTCGGACGCGGTCGTCCTTATCGATCATCCCAGCAAAAATCTTGAAGCCGGAACCTCTGAAGTGCTCAGTAACATCTTGCATCTCAATCGGATTCCGCAAGTCTGGCTTGTCGGTTCCATATTTGGCAACGGCTTCATCGTAGGGAATGCGAGGAAATTCAGTTGTTACAGATTTACCGTCAGCAAATTCTGCAAAGACTTCTCTGAGGATCGGCTCCATGGTGCTGAAGACGTCGTTCTGCTCTACAAAGCTCATCTCGACATCGAGTTGATAGAACTCTCCTGGTAGACGATCTGCACGGGGATCTTCGTCGCGAAAGCACGGTGCGATCTGGAAATACCGGTCAAATCCGGACATCATAACGAGCTGCTTGTACTGTTGTGGCGCCTGTGGCAACGCATAGAACTGACCCTGATGCATGCGGCTTGGAACCAGGAAATCCCGCGCGCCTTCGGGCGAGGATGCCGTCAAAATGGGGGTTGTAAACTCGAAAAAACCGCTCGCAACCATCCGTGAGCGTATGGATTCAACTATTGCCAACCGCCGCATAATGTTTTTGTGGAGAGCTTCACGCCGCAGATCGAGAAAACGATACTTGAGGCGGAGGTCTTCTGGGTAATCCGGTTCGCCAAAAACTGGAACGGGCAACTCCTGAGCTGCCGACAGGATCTCGATAACGTCCGCAAAAACCTCGACCGCGCCAGTTGGAAGATCGGGATTGCTGGTGCCTTCCGGACGCTCGCGAACTCGACCTGTGACGCAAACCACCCACTCTGCCCGCACGGTTTCCGCAGCCGCAAACGCGTTACTGTCGGGATCAGCAACAACTTGCGTGATGCCGTAGTGATCGCGAAGATCGATGAACAAGACGCCTCCGTGATCGCGAACACGATGAACCCAGCCCGAAACGCGGATGGATTGGCCAATGTCGCTATCGCGCAGTGCGCCGCACGTATGTGATCGGTATCGATGCATATTTCGTTCGCTCGGTAGTTGGACCAACGCTTGTGTGATCAAATATTGATTTGATCATGTGGATTAAGATCGCAGGCTGAAGCAGCTTCGACTTCGCGTCATGCGCGTCATGCCTGAACGAATTGTCCGTGTTGGTGTTGTCAGTAACGGGGCCTTCGGTGATCGGGTCATCTACGATAGTCTTGAAGATGATAGTTCGGTTGGAAATTCCACCGATCTCGTGGCGATCGGTGGCAGCTCGATCTCAGTGTCCGAAAAACGGAAAAGCGCATGGGCTTTCCTGCCTGTCAAGGCGCCTCAATGACTTAGTGGGTTGAGCACAGACGCAGCAACAACTCTATGTGGAAGAGGCCGCTTCCAGCCGCACTGATAAAGTGATAGTCCGGAGCGATCTCATTTCGCGACCGACGCAGTTTGACGTTGAGAATCACATTCCACGATGCCGCATCCGCGGGACAAAGTCCTGATCTTACACTATGTCTCACGCGATGAACCTAATCACAAACTCGTCCGCGCTCGCCGAAGCTTGTTCCCGATTTGCGGCATACGATTTTGTCACCGTAGACACCGAGTTTCTACGAGAGCAAACTTTCTGGCCGCGTCTTTGTCTTGTTCAGATGGCTGGACCTGATGGCGAGTGCGTAATCGACCCGTTGGCCGATGGCATCGATCTCGATCCGTTCTTCCAACTGATGGCTTCACCATCAGTCGTCAAGGTATTCCACTCCGGTCGCCAGGACATTGAAATCGTTTTCGCGCGTGGTGGCATTATTCCGGCCCCGCTCTTCGACACGCAAGTTGCGGCCATGGTCTGCGGTTTCGGCGAATCCGTAGGTTACGTCAACTTGGTAAAGAAACTTCTCGGAATAGATCTCGACAAAGGCGCACGGTTTACAGATTGGAGCCGCCGACCGTTGAGTGAACGCCAGCTCAATTACGCCTTAGCCGACGTCACACATCTGCGCGATGTCTATGCTCATTTGGTCGATGAACTTGCTGCGACTGGCCGCGCGGCATGGTTGTCTGAAGAGATGGATGCCTTGACGTCGCCATCGACCTACAAATTGGATCCTGCGGATGCCTGGAAACGTCTCAAACTTCGTGTGAAAAACCGTCGCGCCTTGGCCGTTCTGGTTGAGATTGCAGCTTGGCGTGAGCAAACTGCGCAGACTGATGATGTTCCCCGCAGTCGCATTCTCCGCGACGATGCATTGTACGATATTGCGAATCAAGCCCCGACCTCGACTGACAAGCTTGCAGCCCTTCGTAGCCTTAATCCGAGCTTTGCGCGATCCGGGCGTGCAAAAGAGATACTCGAGGCCGTGAGGCGGGGTCGTGAGCGGAATCTGGACACAGTCCCGGACCTGCCCAACGGGCGGCAGCTCTCGGCCGAAGCATTGGCATTTGTGGATCTTTTGAGGGTTTTGTTGAAGGCCAATGCCGCACACCATCGCGTTGCGCCCAAGCTCATCGCTGACACTGGCGAACTGGAGAGAATAGCGACTGAAGACAACCCTGACGTGCCGGCGCTCAAAGGCTGGAGACGCGACCTGTTCGGCGCCGATGCCATACACCTCAAAGAAGGCAAAACGGCACTCACCGTTAATAACGGTCGTGTGGTCGCGGTCGCTAGATAGCGCCTCGGAACACAGGAACCTAACTGACCTTTTTGCGAGGGTCGTATTTGTGTGTTTGGCGCCACTCAGACATAAAGTATGAGAGGCTGTCGTCGACCCGCTCCGGCAGCAGAATAGTAACCGTCACGATTTGATCACCAGTTGTGCCATTGGTGACGTTGCGCACCCCCTTGCCTCGGAGGCGGAACTTGCGACCGGAGCTGGTGGCTTTTGGGATCGTGAGGTTGACGGGGCCTGATATTGTCGGCACTTCAATCTTGGCGCCCAATATGGCCTCATCAATTGCGATTGGCAGCTGCAGTAGTATGTTGTCGCCGTCACGCTCATAGTCAGCATGCGCCCGGACACTGATCTCAACGTGCGCATCACCCGGCTGGCCGCCTCCTACGCCTGGCTGCCCCTTGCCCTTAAGACGAAGAACTTGACCATCTTCGACGCCCTCTGGCACGGCCAGATCGAGAGCAGCCCCCTCCGGTAAGGTCACGCGCTTTCTCACTCCCTGAACAGCCTCGAGAAAGTCAACCTCCAATGTGTAGCGAACGTCGCGGCCGCGCAAGTTGATCGAGTCGGGCTGGGCACCGCGCCCCCGCCCTCCAAAAAGATCGGAGAAAATATCTCCAAACCCCAGATCATCCGCAGGACTTGCACGACGCGACTGCCCAGTGCCAAAGCCACCGAACGGACCGCCGGCAGACGTGTAGGCATGTCGCGGTTCACCTGCCGCATCAATCTCACCGCGGTCGAAGCGGCGGCGTTTTTCGGTATCGCCCAATATATCATAGGCCAGCGAAACCTTCTTGAAACGCTCGGCGGCGGCCAGGTCATTAGGCTTGACGTCAGGGTGGAGTTCTTTCGCCAGACGCCGAAACGCACGACGAATATCGCCGTCAGAGGCGTTTCGGCGCACGCCTAAAACAGCATAAGGATCTTCAGCAGTCATTGTCGCTGTCGTGCTCTATTTCAAGGTCCAATAGACGGCCCCGCCCGCACAAGCGGTCAGACGACCGATGGCGCTGAACAGGTCATCTGTTCAGAACGTCCAAGAGATAAGTTTTACACATGAGATGTACCATAATGCGGCCGATCGGCCGATTTGCGAATTTCCCCAAACTTCTCACGGATCGTCTTACTGCACAATTGCCCGTCGCATCGACAACTTTCCGCTCAACCATCGACACGTATTGCACTCGTCAAACCGAGCCGCGTGGCCAGGACTTTCAGCCGACGGCGCAAACGTTCGCCGTCCATATCTGCGTAGGCGCGTGGAATTACCAAATGCAAAACCCCATCTAAAACTTCGACGCCAATCTCTCCCATAATTCCTGGACGGCCGATCGAAAGCATATGGGCTGTGCGAATCGCCGCAGCGACGAGTTGCGCACGCTCAAGATAGTTCCGCTTCAAACCCTGCCGCAAATAGCCCGACAGCTCGTGACCGCGATTTTCTCCACGTCCCGCATGGCGGAAGTAGACGGCGATTGCCACAAACAGGCGCTCCGCGTGATCAACACCGGTGAATGGCGCATGGGCCAGAACGAAGAGGGCCTGTTCCCCGCGATGGTCGGCTTGTGCTCGCCACTCGATGTCTGACAGGAGACAGACCGCATGCCGCAATCGCCGTTCTTCCGGGGTTTCATCCACGTTGGCTTCTTGAAACAATTGATCGGTCCAGTGGCATAGCTCGTGCGCATGCCTATGAGATCGCGATCGCAGTCGCGAAAAGTCCTCACAAAATGACAGTAAGGGGTCTCTTTGCTGCTCAGCTGCGCTGAGATAGCTGTACAATAGGCCTTCGCGGATACCGAATATGGAGAATACGACATTTCTCGGTCGCATCGTTTCCATCAGCCCTCGCATGACCACTGCGCCGTAGGGCAGGGTGTCGCGGCGCGAGTTAGACAGGACCGCTTGGGCGATTGTGTCAGACGCGGCTCGCGGATTGCTCACGAAATTGCAGAAGTCGATCATTTCGGATCGCTTAATTGTATATCCGTGCACCACGCGCAATGGTGCGTCGGATACCTGCATATGCAATTTTGCAAATGCCCGCCAAGTTCCACCAATGGCATAAAAGGGGCGTCCACGCCCACTTCTCAACCATCGCACGCTTTCGAGGTCGTCATCGGCCAGAATGCGCGCGCGCGATACGCGACCGCGGGCGCGCTCGGCCAACCGCAGCCCTCCAAGTGGAAGCGTAATGGCTTCCTCCAATCGGGACTCGGCAATGTTGATTAACTCTAGGCTCCCGCCGCCGAGGTCACCGCCGACCCCGTCCGGTGCGACAAAACCCATTTTGATGCCATTAGCTGCTAACTCCGCTTCGCGTTCACCAGTCAACACGCTAATTCCGGAGCCCAGTGCGTATTCTGCGGCTGAGACGAACTGTCTACCGTCTATCGCTTCACGCACCGCCGCTGTCGCGATCGCGTGAACATTTTTTGCGCCGAGCCCTCGAGCAATAGCTTTGAAGCGGCGCAACGCATCCAAGGCCTGTTCAACACTTTCGGGAACAAGTCTTCCACTGGACGTGAAGGAGCGGCCAAGACCGCAGAGAACTTTCTCGTTATAGATCGGGAAAGGAGCGCGCACTGCTCCTTCATAAACAACAAGACGAACTGAATTCGAACCTATGTCGACAATGGCTATCGGCTCCAGATCGCCAAATCGCCCTCGATCTATCAGACCATCGCCCATCGCCCTATGTATCCTCCGCATGCGCTCGGGAGAGCCATACTCTGATCGCGGTAATATTGACCCTGACCAATCTGTCAGTGAGCAAGCAGTGTATTCGCCGATGGCCACAGGCCGCGCATCTAGTGACAATCCGTTCGCGCAGCGCTCCTTCAACCCTGCCCATAGCAGGCTCGCAATTTGTCGTCGAGAGATCGGTATGGCACATAACCGAGAAGATGTGGATCGTCATTCAGGTACGGTTGCGCGTTTCACTCCCTGACGCCAGAATTGCAACACCAACTACGACTCTCCTCCTCGTGTCGCTATCCGAACCAGAAACCGATTGGACGTAACGCACTTAAGGATCATCGAGCCCCTGGATCCTCTCGTCTGCCGATCGAGCGATTTTGGCTCTTCCTCTCGGACGTCTTTTCAAGGCTCTCGCCGACCGATCGACCTACCTAGACTCGATAATGGTCTGGCGTTGCTCACCTAAGCCGTCGATCCCCAGTGTCATCACATCTCCCACGCTCAGGAAAACCTGCGGGTTCATACCTAATCCAACCCCAGGGGGCGTACCCGTTGTCACCACGTCGCCAGCGTCGAGGACCATGAACTGAGAGATGTAGTGCAGCAAATAGGGGATCGAGAAGATCATAGTGCTTGTGTTGCCCGTCTGCATTCGCCGACCATTCACATCCAGCCACATGCCGAGCTTCTGGACATCGCCAACTTCATCTGTTGTAACAAGCCATGGTCCGAGCGGCCCAGAAGTCTCAAAGCACTTGCCCTTCATCCATTGTCCGCCGCGTTCGGTTTGAAAGTGACGCTCCGATACGTCATTGCAAATGCAATAGCCAGCGATGTACGTCAGCGCTTCGGCTTCCGATACGTAACGCGCCTGCTTCGACAGGACGAAGGCGATCTCGATCTCCCAATCCAGCTTCTTCGATGCGCGCGGCATTATAACATTGTCGTTTGGACCACAGATAGAGTTTGCAAGTTTATTAAAGAGGATAGGTTCGTTTGGAATTGGCGCGCCGGTCTCACGTGCATGGTCTTCGTAGTTAAGTCCGACTGCGATAAAGTTTCGGGTACCGCTGACTGGTGGCCCGAACCGAGCACCTTCGGGCGCTAACGGCAACGAAGACTGATCAATTCGACGCAAAGCGTCCAGTTGCGATGGTGCCAAGTTTTCCGCGTTAACGTCCTCGATGTGACCGGAAAGATCACGGACTTTGCCATCAACATCAATAAGCCCTGGTCGTTCCACACCTCTATCACCAAATCTGACCAACTTCATAGGGCCTCACCTCCTCGGTCTCAATTCTGCCAATCAAGCTTATGCGTTTACGCCCCACAGCCCAGACAGTCTAGGATAATCCACCTTGTCAGAAGCGACGCGAACGAACTCGTGGCCGACGCGGGGAAATTGGAGACAGCCCCTTGCCGGTTTGCCCCTCTACAGTTTTCCCTTGCAGGCACCGTAACAGAAAATACGATAGCAGCACTGCCCAGACCCGACGGGAAACAGTCACTTGGAAGGTGAAACAGAAGTCAAATTGAAGGTGATGTCGGGCCGCTGAAGGAAAAACTTGAAAGGACCAATGATCAAAACAGCTCGATGCCGTCAATCTCACTCGATAATCAGCGCGCTCGTCGGCCACGTCGGCAAGATGATCGGTCTATCCAATTGAATTCGGGTCGAACAAGAAACAATCGACAAATTTGCGGCTGCCACTCTTGGCCATCAGTTAATCTGTGTCGATGCCGAACCATCTAGGGCCGACTCTCCGTCCGGATGCGCAATTGCGCACGGATTTCTTATGCTCTCGCCGCCGCCCAAAATGCATGCCGACGCCGCGCCACAGCAGGCAAGAGTGCGCATGAGCCTGAATTATGGGTTCGATGAGATCCGCTTCCTATCGCCTGTACGCGCAGGCATGAAAGACCGCGGCCGTTCACACTAATTGAC
>JBPCWA010000195.1:0-2913 GCA_051009975.1 Hyphomicrobiaceae bacterium | reverse complement strand
TTGATATGTCGCCGGTTGCCACCATCGCTGGGACGAGGCGCGTCTCGCAGTGGTTCGGTCGGTCAAATCACTCAAATCACTCAAATCACTCAAATCACTCAATCCATTCTATCCATGCGATCCGCTATGATTGCTCGAACCATTCCATTGAGCGGCAATTGGATAAGACATGCCGCTAGATGTTGGCGAGTAACCGGTTTGGGGCGCATGGGCTTGGCGCAGGGCTAGGAACCGAGTACAAGCCCTGCAATTAAATTGCAACGTGCCGGCATCGCTGATGGACGCTGGCTCACGATTATCGGAGGCCAAGACTATGGCGAAAGTCATCGCGAGTTCAGTGCGCAAGGGAAACGTTCTAGAAATCGACGGGAAGCTCTGCGCGGTTATCAAAGCCGAAAATATCCATCCCGGTAAGGGGACGCCGGTGACTCATCTTGAGATGCGTCGGATCTCAGACGGTGTCAAAGTATCTGAGCGATACCGCACTACAGAGCAGGTTGAGCGAGCGTTTATGGAGGAACGAGATCTTCAATACATTTATGAAGATGATACCGGCCATGTCTTTATGGACGTCGAAACGTACGATCAATTCACGGTCCCCAAAGGGATTGTTGGCGATCAGTCGGTCTACTTGCAATCCGAAATGATGTGCAAGATCATGCTCCACGAGGGGATCCCCGTCGCAATTGAATTGCCGCAGCGGGTAACAGTCGAGATCGTTGAGGCCGATCCAGTTGTGAAGGGACAGACAGCGTCTTCATCCTACAAGCCTGCTGTGGCAGATAATGGTTTACGCGTAATGGTTCCCCCCCACATTAGCGCCGGCACGCGGGTTGTGATTATGACTGAGGATGGCTCCTACGTGGAGCGAGCGAAGGACTAGCGAGCATCAATGGCATGTCTCCTCCCCTATCGACTCGCTGATGAGTACAGGCTTCTGCCTGTTCGAGAGTGATCGGGGCGGCTAACCTCTGGGTAAACTTTGCTTAGGAGGACACGATGCTCCATGATCCACCTCTTCTGACAATAAAGAAAGACTTTGCCCGTGCGCCGCAGGCAGCCCTCGACGCCTTGGCCGAGGCGCAGACGGGGCACGTGGTCGATGCTTTGCTCGGCCGCGGTGCTATGGACGCCTCCATCAAGGCGATTGATAATGATCGTGCGCAATTCATCGGAACCGCGTTTCCGGTAGAGACCGGTCCATCAGACAATCTCGCGATCGCAGCTGGGGTAGCGCTTGCAAAGGAAGGTGATGTCATTGTCGGTGCCTGTGATGCTTTTGAGCGGACAGCGGTGTGTGGCGACATCGTTGCGATGTTGGGGCAGAACGCGGGATGTGCGGCATTGGTTTTGGATGGCATGGTTCGTGGCGTCGTTGGTCTGGTTGAGGTGGGGTTGCCAATTTTCGCGCGCGGGATCACTCCGAATTCGTGCGTGAGGTCGGGCCCTGGGCGCGTTGGATTGCCGATCGTGGCGGGCGGTGTTCGCGTGGAGGCGGGTGACGTGGTGAAAGGTGATCTCGATGGCGTTGTGGTCATCCCGCGCGCTGAAGTGGATAGGGTCGTTGCGGCCGTACAAGAGATATGCGCAGCAGAAACAGTGACCATCGAGGATGTTCAATCTGGCCGCACGCGAATGCCTTTCATGGATGATTTGCTCCGTTCTGAACGTGTGAAGTATGTGGATTAATCTAAGTGGTGAGCTTCAATGCAGGTAACGGCAGTCGAGACAATCCGATGTGATGAATTTCCTAACATCCTGTGGGTTCAAGTTTTAACGGATGAAGGTCTTATTGGACTTGGCGAAACGTTTTATGGAGCTGTCGCCGCTGAAGCGCATATCCACCAAATGATTGCACCGAAACTCATTGGTCGAGATCCACGGAATGTGGAGCGCGCTCAGAGTGATTTGATAGGCTACGTTGGTTTTGTCGGCTCCAGCGCTGAAATGCGGGGAGCGTCAGCGGTTGACATAGCCTTGTGGGACATTTTGGGCCAAAGCGTTGGTCTGTCGCTCTGCGATCTATTGGGGGGGCGGGTCCGAGACAAAATCCGGGTCTACAACACCTGTGCAGGGCATTCTTACGTCCAGACAAAAGTGACCCAAGGGACGGACAATTTTGGTTTGGATGTCGCGAAGGGACAGTATGAGGATTTAGACGCGTTTCTAAACCGAGCCGATGATCTTGCACGTTCGCTCTTGGAGATGGATATCTCAGCCATGAAGATCTGGCCGTTTGACTATGCGGCTGAAGCCAGTGGCGGGCAGTGGATTGGTGCTGAAGATCTAAAGCGTGGTCTCGCGTGCTTTGAGAAGATCCGTGCCGCCGTGGGCGATAGGATGGAGATTGCGGCCGAGCTCCATTCGCTATGGTCTCGTCCGATGGCTGTTAAGATTTCGAACGCATTGGAAGAGATTTGTCCGATGTGGGTCGAAGATCCGGTGTTCATGGATCACCTCGGTTCGATCGGTGATGTCGCGGCGGCCACGTCGTGTCCGATTGCTGTCGGCGAAACGCGGGGCGGACGGGCGGATTTCCGGCAGCTTTTGGAGCTGGAAGCGCTGTCCATGATCATTATGGATTTATCGTGGTGTGGCGGCGTGAGCGAGGCACGAAAAGTCGCGAGTTTTGCTGAGACTTATCATGTACCTGTTGCGTTCCATGATTGCACGGGACCGGTCGTCTTAACGGCGTCTACGCATCTGGCATTGCATGCGAGAAACTGCTGGGTGCAGGAAATTGTCCGCGCATTTTATTATGGTTGGTACGATCAGTTTGTGACCGATCTTCCGCCCATTCAAAAAGGCGAGATCACACCGCCGAAAGGGGCAGGGTTGGGAACCGCATTGCAGCCTGATGTGAAGGATCGTGCGTCGACGCACGTGCGTCGGACGACTGGTGCGGATCTCTAA
>JBPCWA010000194.1:0-5297 GCA_051009975.1 Hyphomicrobiaceae bacterium | reverse complement strand
CGCCATCAGGCTGAATTTGAAGACCTGCATTGCCCCCTCCGAAAATAGAAACTCACTCGGACGCTAGTCGAGTCGGATGTATTTCCGCAAAGCGTTCTACATCTGGTAGCGCTATTATCCACGCTTTCCTCAGGCACGGCATGGCTATCTATGCATGTCCGCTCGGGGTCAACCTGAGACCTCACGGATCGCCGGAGGCTCGTCAGCTTGCACTTAAACAGCCGACATCACGAAGCTCCGGCACGACTTCGCGTCTGAGGATACCCTGGTCTTCACCAACGCCCACCGTAGAGCAAGTCTATGTCGAACCGCTAACTACGTGGAGACGCTAGTGTCCCAGAGCCGCCGTCTATCGATTATTGTGAAACTCCCTGCAGTCGTGCACGTGCATCGTCCAAGACCTTCTGCAGGTAGCGCTCGTGCTTCTCGCTGCGCGTTTGCCTGATTGATTTGAGTCCGAGTGTCTCTACAAGCTTCTCGTGCGCCCGGCACTGACCATTGAATATCGTTCGGAGGTCTCGACCCTCTATGCTGTAGTCCCGCGCAATCGCGTCGGTGTCGTCACCTTTTTCAACGCGCTTTTGAATCTCGACAAGCTGCCCCTTGGACAGCAGCGCTTCCGTTGTGTTGTTCTTCATTCTCGCCTCAAGCAACGCGTCTTCACTCTGTTGCTTAGGCGGACAGTCCCAGCGCAGATTGTCGACTCTGTTGTCCTGTGAAAGGACTGGGCAACTAGCCCTGCACCGCGCAGGGGCTAATCCTGGAGCCATTGTTTAGAACAGCATGCGCCTGATGTCCATTGAAGTTTCGCTTCAGCGTGCACACGCGGCTTTCGTCTTTTGCTGACGCCGTACCCGATACGGTGTCCAGTAGGCGTTGTCACATTAACATCCATCGATCGCAGAAGATCTGCGACTGCCCAATTTCAAGCCGCCGCTGTCGCCTCTTGCCGTCTCTCTGTCGCCGCAGCTCGAATCCGGCGAAGTGTCCAACGGGATGAGATGACGCTAGGCGTTGAAGGTGTAGTAGATGGCTGCAAGAACAAGAAAGCGACGTTGATAGCCCTAGCCAACATCCTCCTCGTGCTGGTGGCATACTTTGCGTTTGTGGGGCCACCCAAGGGTGCCCTCTAGAACGGCCTCAGAGAGTCACTGGCGGCGATTTGGGTGTTGTGAGTCCTGGGGCATCAGAAGGTCTGACGACCCTCAGTGAGACTCTGAGCCTTCTAGCTTGGGCACGGCCAAATTGACCGACCCGCGGCGCACGGTCTCATACGAGACATCGATGCCGCACTCAGCTAGCAGGTCTTCGAAATCGCGAAAGCTGAGAGAAAATCGAGAATACAGCCAGACTGCGTGCTGGATGATCTCGAATGGAAAGCTATGGCGGCGATAGCAGAGGTTGCTCATCGCTCACTGATAACACACCAACTCAATCCAAGAGTTACTGTGACAGCCCCCACCGAAGGAAAGATTGTGCTTGCATTTGCCGGGGCGTCCACACACGTCCGCCGCAGACCGCCTTACAAAGCCATCCGAACATGACGATAGTATCCGCCTGCAATCGAGTGGGCAACCCGACGCCGAAACAGCTAAACGCCGCTCTACGTTGCACCGTGCCAGCTGCGAGAGGCACTTTCGGGTCAGCGCCGTTAGTGGACGGACGCTCGATCCGTCCGGTTCTCACTGAGGAACAGATCGATTTCACGTTGCATTTGAGGCCAACATGGATCGTTCTCGCTCGGAGTGTGGTTCGGACTTTCGTACGATAGGAAACGCGCCATTGGTAGCCGGGCGGCCATGAAACGCCCCTGCTCTATCGGGTGCATGCGATCGCCGCTGCAGTGCATAACGAGACACGGCACCTTTATCTCGGGGAGGATTGCCGTGACGTCTATATCATCGAGGACTTTACGGTAACGGCTCATAATTTCGGGAGTGACAGTCTCACGCATGTCTTCTGCGAACTGGCGGCGGTCTTCGAGACTTGCCAACGGAACGATCATCTCGGCGATCATATCACGAAGGGACGGATAATCGTCGTCCCAGCCAACTTTCATCATGGCCTGCATCGCGCTTGCACGCTCGCGATCTTTCGCGGAAACGCGCTTCGATCGGCCAAGCGGGTAACTACCGATCATCACGATCGAAGACACACGTGCGGGGTAGCGGCTCGCGAAAGCCGCCGCGACCGCACAGCCCTGCGAGATCCCGAGGATCGGTGCACGCTCCACCTCAGCCGCGTCGAAAACGGCGTGCAGATCTTCAACCATCTGCTCGAAACTCATCTCGGGGATTTCTCGATCCGACAGCCCATTTCCACGAGCATCGAAGCGGATGAACCTGTGAGATTGTGAAAAAAACTTGATGTAGTGGGCGAGATAAGGATTACGCCAATCGAGGTCGAGGCGGCTAATCCACGCCGGAGCCTTGACGATAGGAGGGCCCTCGCCGCTAGCAGTCCACGCAAGGGTTACGCCATCGTCGCTACTTGCGAAGCGGACTTCTTCGTTTCGAGTAGCGTCGCTGGGTTCGTTATGGGCAACGTCCGGGTCTAGTACAACGGAAAGGATTTCCAGCGGAACATCGATGTTCTTGAAGCGATGCAAACCCTCGTTACGAAACCCGACCGGGAGACCGCTTCCCGCAAGATCTGTGACCAATTTCGACACGAGGACGGCACCCGGTTCAGCAGCAGCCTCCAGTCGCGCTGCGATATTAACGCCGTCACCGAAGACGTCGCCAGCTTCCACTGCGACGTCTCCGGCATGCACCCCCATGCGAAGCGCTAAACGTTGCGAGAAATTGTAGGGCGGAGGATCGGCTTGCATGGCGTTCTGGATCGCGGCCGCGCAGAGAACTGCGCTTCGTGCAGAGTTAAACTCTACAATGGCGCCATCCCCCATCAGCTTCGCAATACGTCCACTGTGAGCCTTTACCTGCGGCCGAACAGTCGATTGGAACAATTCGTTCAGCGCAGCAAGGAGCTTGTCAGATCCCTGACGCATCAAGGCGCTGTACTCGACAAGATCGATTGCCAAGATTGTTGAGAGCCTGTGCTCAGCCATTGGAGTGATCGTCTCAATAAACGGGTTGAGTGCTGCGCGACCGCCCCATCGAGCGTCCGTATCAAATTATTAGTCCATGACCTGTCCCCGGTCCATCGGAACGACCTTCTTGGGGACAGCGAGGCTCTCGCGCCGGACAATGTCCGCTACCAGGGGCGTTGTCACTTAAGCGTAATCAGCTCAATTCGGGCCGTCGCCCAGCGAGGTAAGTCGTTGAAATCCTTAGTGTCGAATTTTGCACGTCTCGGCAGATACGGCCGAATCTGACTTAGTGTGACAACGCCTTTGTGGCAGTCCAAGATATCGGAAATAGAAAGCCGATGCACTGAAGAGGATGACGGAATGAATGGAGATGATTCGGTAGGGAAGTTGGTGGCACTAGTTGTAGTGTTACTTGTTTGCGGCGTTGCCTTCTACTTTATTGGCGTGTTGGACGCGATTTCAGACTATGTTACTGGCGTTTTGAGCTGGTTGTCCGATCTATGGGAAGCATGGCGGTTGCCATAAGTTTGGTTTATGAGTTCCCTGGCTTGCACGGCAGCTTCGTTCATGCCGAAGAAATCGCCTTAAAGGCCGGTCGTGTTTAGCGGGTTTTGCCTAGTTGTATGGAATGTGGCTATGTCACGCTCGCCGGAGTAATTCGTGATAGGACGTTCTAAAGCAACAGATGACGCCTTTCGTCATATGGTCCACTGGCGGTGGAGTCTGCTACTCGGCAGCTTGATCTTCACTTATATCTTGGACAGCGTAATTGAGCAAAACTTCGTTGCTGAGTTGATCAGTCGATTGCTTTACGTCGCTATATTTACAGGCGTTATTCTGTCAGTCGATCTACCAAGTCGGGTATCGCGCTTCGCTTTGGCGGTCGTGTTCGTCTGGCCAGTGATTTCTTTTCTGAATATCATGCTTTCGACGGAATTTATCGCTTTGGCCGATCTGATATTTGTGGTCACCATCCTCGTCGGATGCTTGATCCTTGTCTTTTATGAGCTGTCTCGCAAGAGAGGGATCGCCGAAGATACCATACCGGCCGCTATTTTCGGCTATTTGCTTGTGGCATTAGCTTTCGCATTATTTTACTCGCGACTGGAACGCTTGCAGCCTGGCTCATTTAATTTTGGGGATTCGAGTGGCGACGCATCATCGCTTGTCTATTTTAGCTTGGTAACAATTACAACGTTGGGCTTTGGTGATATTACGCCAGCATCCCGATTGGCTAGGGTGGTCGTGGGGATCGAGGCGGCAGCAGGAATAATGTATGTGGCAATTTTTATAGGTAGAATAGTAGGACGGCGATGATTTCGCGCCATCAAGCGTAATAGCTTCATTCTGCAAGGCAACTAGTGTTCTGACTCAGTCGGTTAGGTCGCGCCATTGAGGCCTTGCATCGTTTCGTGCGCGCGGCGCTCCTCGGTGAGGATAGCGTCGGCAGTCTTGGTCCAAACGAACGGCTTCGGGTCGGCGTTGTGCCGGTCGAGATAGTCGCGGATCGCGTCCTCCAGTTCACCGACGCTCCTGAATACGCCGCGGCGAATACGCTTGTTCGTGATCTCGGCTAAGAAGCGCTCGACGAAGTTCATCCAGGAGGAGCCTTTCGGGGTGAAGTGCAGATGAGAGCGCGGATGCTTCGTGAGCTAGGCCTTCACCTCGGGCGTCTTGTGTGTCGCGTAGTTATCGAGCACGATATGTAGGTCGAGGCTCTTCTTCGTCGCCCGATCGACCTTTCTCAAGAACTGCAAGAACTCCTTCGCGCGGTGGCGCGGCAGTCATTCCCCGACAACAAGACCGGTTTTTAGGTCGAGTGCGGCAAAAAGCGTTGTCGTGCCGTGGCGCTTTTAGTCGTGGGTCATCGTAGCGGCAGGCCCCGGCTTCAGCGGCACGCCCCGGCTTCAGCGGCACGCCCCGGCTTCAGCGGCAGGCCCCGGCTTCAGCGGCAGGCCTGGCTGCGAGCGGTCAAGCGCCTGTATATGGCTCTTCTCATCGACGCAGAGCACGAGCGCCGTGAGCGTCCAGGCATTCAGCGCCGTGGGACTAACGGTAGGCGAGAAGCTGTGCGTGAACACGCGCTTCTCGCCGACACTTCACTTTGCAGTATCCAACTAACGCGCCATATGGCGGTTGAGAAAATCGGCAAAATCTCGCCACGCAGACTCGGCTTCCGGGATCAACGGTGGGCCGATTTGAAAAACATGCCACATTCCTTCGTACACAAAGAGACTGTTGGTGACAC
>JBPCWA010000193.1:0-11338 GCA_051009975.1 Hyphomicrobiaceae bacterium | reverse complement strand
GGCACAAAAGGCGTTGCCAAACCGCTTCACAAAATTGCACGTCCGCATCACGGTCGCGATGATCAAATTGCGGAAGTCGAACCCTCCCGGGCAATGTAGTGATCCGGCGTTTTGCCGCTACGTCTCTTACGCCGCAGTGCTTCTTCCGGAGTCTCTATGAAACTGGCCGCTGATAGCGCCTGCTTTCGATTGACAGGAACAGGGGTGTCCGCGTCGCCCTCTGGCATCATGTCAGCATGGTAGTAGGCAATTTTCTGATCGTTGGGATCCATTTTGCGTTCGCGGGCGGGTTCGATGTCGCGCTCGTTGGTTCCCTTCGGCGTTACGCAGACACCATCGACAATCTCGAGGTCGAACCACCACTTCTTATGCGGGTTTCGTTTGCCATGACCGAGCATGTCGTCCAGGCCAACTGCTAATGGAACAAGCGCTGGTTTAGTCCACATTGCATTGACGCCCATCCAACTGGCCGCACGTGTCAACAAAGGTCCGTCTGCTGAGACCACCTTATTTAGAGGACACGTTTTCATGCACCGCCCACACGCTGAACCCTTCGGGTTCGTAACCCTATAACGTGTGCAGCGTTCGACATCGGGCTTCCACATCTCATAGCCATTGAACATCACCTTGTCGCCCTGGGAGATCGCGTCGCACGGACATTCGCGAGCGCACTTGAGGCAATTATTGCAGAAGTATTGCAGCCCGAAATCGATCGGCTTATCGACTTCCAACGGTAGATTGGTCGTCAGCACGACGGATTTGAAACGTGGCCCAACGAACGGGTTCAGCACCAGCTCGCCTATTCGACTCAGTTCGCCCAAGCCGGCCCAGAGCACAAGTGGAATGTGGAGCAAGTCACTATCGGAATTGGTTTGCGGGCGTGCCGAATGCCCCATGTTGCGCAAAGTATCGGCGATGATGCCAGCCACTTCAGCGCCGCGCATGTACCCCCGCATCGACTGTGCACCTGAGATCCAGTCATCGCCGCTGGCTCCCTCCATCGTTTCATACTCCTGGTCGATGAGCATAACGACAGCGTACTTGTGGTAGGGCTCCAGAGGGTTGCCATCTTCGCGGTGAGAATACCAAGCGTACCGGGGAATTTCGCAGATCCCCGTGAGGTCGGCACCCAGCATGTAGGATAGTGACTTGATTGCCTGCGCGTTGGTCACTGGATCATCAAGCGACGGCTCAACCTTATCGGCGACTTGTCCGTCTTGAAACGGCACCATGTTTCGGATCAGTGGGATCATGCCGAGTGCAAAGGGATGTTTGGTCGCGAAGCGCTGGCGTTCCCGTTTCGTCTTATCGCCGAGATCGCCAGCCGCGGCGCGAGCAAAGAATGCGGCGCGTTTGGGGACGCGAGGTACTTCGTCGTCGATAATCAAAGTCGTCGGGCGATCGATGCGCTTGACCTCTTCCATCGGGTAAGCGCTCAAGTGCGACGATCGCTTGGCGCGACGTGCGCGCTCCCGTCCCGACTGGGCACCGTTTATCCCGAGCCAATAGTGCAAACCTTGAACAGCGTCGACGTCGTCCGCTAACGGCAGATCTTCTTCGAGTTTGTATTCGGTTGATACGACTGCAATCGAAAACCGGTCTGCAAAGAAAGGATTGTGAAGCCCCCCGGGTCTTCGAACAGCAATGCCGGAGAGAACCGCGAGACGTTCAACGTCGAGCTGGGATTGTTTGGTTGAATGAGCCCGCGCCGCAAATCCCATCAATCGAATATGACCAGCCAGACAGCAGGCGATCTCAGTGGCTCGAAGATCGCTCGCAGCTTGTGCGCATCCGTTTACCCAGCCCGCTGCAAGGTTGTCTGCTTCTGGCTCCCGGCCGTGTTCAACGCAGATTACAATAGCATAAGCATGGGAGGAGTGATCCGTCTCAGCAAGCCATGCTGATGAAGGCATTCGGCAGATGCCGATCAATGACGCGTTGAGGAAGTACCCCCCGCCTTTGATATCAATTGTACGACGTGTCGGATCCCGAGGGACCGGCGCGCGTTCCGGGGCGACCGGGCCATCTGATAATGTGTCGAACAGCGTCCGATACTTGACTAGAGCTTTACCAAACGCGCTATCGGAAGCAACTGCCTTAACATCATGCCGATTTTGCGCGACGTTGTTCTCACGCGTTCGGATCGTGATATCTCGTGGCAATATTTCTTGCGGATGGGGCCCGAGATGATAGGGACGAGTCTCATTCGACGATCGCAAAAACATAGTACATGTCGTTTTAAAGAAGTAACCTGGCCAATTTGACCGACGGGCTGCCAAATAGGAAGGAAATGTTGAAGGTTGATTTAGCTGCGCGAAAAATTTCCGCCTCAATGAAATCTGCTGACCTTGATTAGTTATCAGAAAGCATCGGGCTCGCGGCGGGCCAGCGTCCCTCGACAACAACCGTAGAGGTAATTTCCCTGATCAAGTCCCGTGTTACTTCTCGCTCGCGTGTCGGTGGATCACTCTCTAAGTATCCAAGATAGAGGGTCCGTGTCATTCCTTCGTCAGATATTTTGCGTGCCACTAATTTACCGCTCAGAAGTTGCTCGTCAACCAAGGACCTCGGCGCGAGTGTGCAGCCGAGCCCGTTCTCTAGAGCGCCGATCGTGGCGGCAACGGAGGCCAAACGAATGTGAGCGGCTTCATCTATCTTGCGCAAAAGTGAGGTGCGATCGGTAAGGCCGCGAACAAGTGCCCCGCTCTTCAATAGAACAACAGGCAGCTCGGCCATCTCGGCAAGGCTGATGGGGGCATGAGATTTGCCAAAGACATCTGCACGACCGACGCAGAACATCTCTTCCTCAAGAAGGGCTTCGCGAACGATCCTGTTGTCTGCTGGGGGGGTAAAAGCGACGGTAAGATTAGCCCGTCGATCCCGCAATAGATCAAATGCTGTGCCTGAGAACGCTTCTTCCAATAGTAGCCGCAGCTTCGGATAGCGTTCAGCAATAGCTGTCATCAATGGCACGCCGATCAACTTGATCACCGTGAAAGGCATGCTGATTGCCACTTCGCCGGCGACCTCTGTTTGGTCACGTCGCACTTCAGATTTGGCTCGTTCTAACGCATCGAGCACGCGGCGCGTGTGTTCATAGAGCAATAGGCCGGCAGCGGTTGGTTCCATGCCACGGGGTTTACGTAGAAAAAGCTCTGTTTCGAGTTCTTCCTCAAGTCGTGAGATGTGATGGCTGATCGCCGACTGAGCCACGCCACAGTTCGCAGCTGCATGCGAGATGTTTCTGTGCTCGCACACCGCGCGGAAATAAGTCAGTTGTCGGATATCCATTAGAAGCTATCGAATAATCAGAACTATATGATCAAAAATATATACTTCTCAGATGACGGTGCAAGCGCTTTAATGCATCTGCCGATCTGCTCATAAAAACCGTCGATCTGAGAGGAAACACAATGACCATCAGGAAGCTTGGCGTGAAATTCGTCATCGCAACAGCCGCAGCAACGATCGTGGCGTCTTCCGCTGCACTTGCGGCGTTCCCGGAAAAACCTATCAAACTCGTCGTCGGGTTCCGAGCTGGTGGGGGCACTGACGCGCTTGCAACAGCGCTCGGGAAGGAAATGGAAGCCATTCTTGGCCAACCCATCGTCAAGGAAATTCGTGCCGGCGCAGGTGGTGGCAAAGCCGCGGCGTCCGTGAAAACAGCAAAGCCTGATGGCTATACTCTGGTTATGGCGGTGACGCCAACGTTTGCATTCAACCCTGCGTATGCGCCAAAGAAAACGCCGTACACGAAAGACGACTTCGACTACATCGAAAGTCTTGCAAAGGCACAAGAAGGCATCTTTGCAAAGTCTGGTGGCCCGTTCAAGACATGGGCCGAAATGATCGCCTACGCTAAGAAGGGCAATACTCTGACTTATGCTTCCGTTACGCCCTTCGATCGCCTGTTGGTTAAGGCCATCAACAAGAAAGATGGCATCACGATTAAGGCTGTCCCGGTAAAGGGTGGCTCGGGTGCGGTTAAGAACGTTCTCGGAGGACACACGAGCATGGGGTTCACCGGCGGCGCTCACATCAAGCATATGAGCAAGGGAACGGTCGTGCTGCTGGCGAGCCTGCGCACCGAGCGGCTGACCGGTACTCCTGACGTACCAACTCTGATGGAACTCGGCTATCCTTTGTCTTTCGAAGCTCACTTCATGATCGCAGCACCAAAGGGTGTTCCAGCTGATGTGAAGAAGACTTTGGTGGATGCCATTCGCAAGGCATCGAAAGGTCCGGCAGTTCGCCAGATCCTCAAGAAGCTACCGTTCGCGGAAGAGCAACTAGGTCCCGAAGGTCTTACCGAGCTGATCGACAAGGCATCTAAAAGTTATACGGACGTCATCTCTGCCAACAAGTAGTGGATGTCGGCTTGCTAGCTAGAAATATAGGCAGGGGCGAATTGAGAAGATGAAGCATGTTGATATTCTGGCATCGCTTGTCTTAATCGCCCTTGCGCTCGTCGGGATCTTTTGGGCTGTGCCCAACGAAACGACCACTGGCGAACCAGGCGAAGTCGCACCGGCGGATCTACCTAAAATTGCTCTATGGGTCATCGTTGCCTGCGGAGCTTGGCAACTTGTAACATCGCTGAGAAGTGTTGAAGCCCAGCCAAATCCGATCGACCGCTTCGCCGTTGGATTTCTGACAGCAGGAACCGTAACGCTGTTCTTGGCGCTCATCGGCATTTGGAAGCTCGGTTACGTGGCAGGCGGCGTTTTGTCCATCTTGGGCATTGGCGCAGCGATGCGCCCGAAGGGTATGAACTGGGTTTGGCTCGCTGCCGTATCATCGGTATTGCCGATCGGTATTTACTTCCTTGCCTGGCACGGCCTGCGCTTGTCGCTGCCATGAGGATGCCGACAGCATGACAGAAATTTTACTCGGCATCCAAGACGCGTTTACGCTTTCAAACACGATCATTATTTTTGCCGGCGTCACTCTCGGGATTATCGTCGGTGCCATACCCGGCCTAAACGCGCCAATGGCGATCGCGATCGCCGTTCCGCTCACCTATTACATGTCGCCGCTATCTGCTCTCGCGTTTCTGATTTCAGTCAACAAAGGCGGCAGCTTTGGTGGCTCCATCTCTGGCATTCTGCTTAACACGCCTGGCTCTCCAGAGGCGGCTGCTACGGCAATTGATGGTCATCCACTTGCCCGCAAAGGCAAGCCGGTCAAAGCTATGCAGACCGCGCTCAGCGCATCTGTATGTGGAGACCTGTTCAGCGACATCGTACTCATTTTGGTTGCCGCACCTCTAGCAATCATTGCGCTCAAGATGGGGCCAGTTGAGACCTGCGCGCTGATCATTTTTGCATTCGCAATGATCTCAGGCCTACTCGGCAGTTCGATCACCAAGGGTCTAATCGCGACAGCGCTCGGCGTTTTCTTTGCAACGGTCGGCACAGATCCCACATTGTCGATGCCGCGCCTGACGTTCGGGTCGATCGATCTGCAAAGCGGCATACCATTGATGGCGATCGGTATCGGCATGCTGGCGCTTTCAGAGGTGTTGTTGCAGATCGAACAGTATTTTCGTGGGCAACGAGGAACATCGCCGATCGTCCCGAAAATCGAAAGCGATAAGGATGACCGCCTGACTGTTACTGAGTTCTTCGGAATGAGCCGGACGATCTTTCGTTCCGCTGTCATTGGCACTGTCATCGGCGCACTACCGGGCCTTGGCGCCACCATCGCGGGTTTCCTGGGTTACGGTGCCGCGCGGCGGGCTTCGCGCAAGCCGGAAGAATTCGGCAAAGGGTCACCAGAAGGTGTCGCTGCGGCGGAAGCTGCCAACAGTGCTGTTGTCGGCGCAAACTTGATCCCACTACTTGCTCTCGGCATTCCAGGAAACGTCGCCGCAGCATTGCTGATAGGCGCGTTCATCATCCATGGAATCGCACCCGGACCTTGGTTGTTTGACGAGCACGGACGACTGATTTACGGCATGTTTGCAGCCATGGTCATTGCCAATTTCGCCAACCTGCTTATCGGAGGTTTTGGCTTGCGCCTGTTCGCACGCGTTTTGGCGATACCGAAGCCGATTATTATGCCAGCGCTTGTTCTCTTGTGCCTTACAGGCGCCTATCTGAATGACCAGAGCTTCTTCGCCGTTAGCCTGACGATCGCGTTCGCGGTCCTCGGCTACATCATGCGCAAGCTGGAGTATCCGTTCGTGACATTCATTATTGGCTTTGTTCTGACACCAATGCTGGAACTCTCGGTGAGCCAGGCCGTCATCATAACGGGTGGCAGCGTCTGGTCCCTTTCAAAATATCCTGTCGCGCTTGCGTTGTTCGCACTGACCATCGTCGTTGTATTGCGCTTCACACTCTTTGCACCGCGCCTAAAGGCAACCACTCGATCAGAGGCGTAACCAGTGACCGTAGAAGTCGAGTTTCAACCTGATGCAAGTTCTTCGCTCGCGGGTATGCGAGTCCTAGATCTCTCGCGACTTGTGTCGGGGAACATCGTTACGCATCTGCTGGCAGATCACGGCGCAGAGGTCATCAAGGTCGAACGTCCCGGCACGGGCGATGATCTTAGGAACTGGACGACCAAAGGACATAGCGTTCATTGGAAGGTCTATTGCCGCAACAAGAAGAGTATCACGCTCGACCTCAGGCAGGATGAGGGAAAGAAGATCCTACTTAGTCTTGTCGAGCGCATGAACATTCTGGTTGAAAATTTCAAACCAGGGACACTGGAAAAATGGGGTATTGGTCCGGATGAACTGCACGCGCGAAATCCGAAACTGATCATCGTGCGCGTTTCCGGTTGGGGCCAGACAGGGCTCTACGCTCACAAGCCCGGTTTCGGCAGCCTCGTCGAAGCAATGTCAGGCTTCGCCGCGATGAACGGTTTCGGCGATCGACCGCCGGTACTGCCTCCATTGGCATTGGCTGACATGATTGCGGGTCTCTACGGTTCATTCGCGGTGTTGGCTGCGACGCGCCACATCGAGCTTGGCGGTGGTCAAGGTCAGGTGATCGATCTCCCACTATTTGACCCGATCTACTCGATACTCGGGCCCATTGCTGCGCAATATCGCCTTACAGGGGAGATACCGGAACGCACAGGTTCGCGCTCCAATCAAACGGCGCCGCGTAACGCTTACCGTACTAAGGATGGCAAATACGTCGCCCTATCAGCCTCTATGCAGGCTATGTCAGAGCGTCTGTTCACGACGATCGGTATGCCGGAACTTATCGACGACCCAAAGTACAAGACGAACACGGATCGCGTTGCCAACAACGACGAGCTTGACCCGATCGTCGGTGATTTCATGGCAAGCCGCACCCAGGCGGAACTGCTTGATCTTTTCGAGAAGGCGGACGTTACCGTCGGGCCGGTGGCCGACATTGAACAACTGATGGATCACCCATACATCAATGACCGGGCAATTATCGTCGACGTCCCAGACGCCGATATGGGGCGCATGCCAATGCACAATGTCATTCCGCGCATGTCAGGTTCCCCGGCGGCATTACGCTCGCCTGCGCCCGAACTCGGACAACACAATCGGGAGATCTACTCGGAACTCGGGATTGAGCAGACCGAACTCGACCGACTTGGCAAAGAGGGTGTTCTCTGATGACGAATGGAGCTGAAGATCGAGCGCTTTGGCGTTCTCTGCTTTTTGTTCCAGCAACAGCTGAGCGTTTCGTCGCAAAGGCGCATTCGCGCGGTGCCGATGCGATCATCGTTGATCTAGAAGATTCTGTTGCGCCCAAGGAAAAGCCACGCGCTCGAAGCCTCCTGCCAGACGTAGTCAAAACGGTTGGACAGGCAGGTACAGACGTCCTCGTGCGCATCAATCGACCGTGGCGCATGGCGATCAGCGACCTTGAAGCAGCCGTTTTGCCGGGTGTCTCAGCGATTGTTTTGACGAAGACCGAGTCGGCAGAGCATGTTGCGTTTGCGGACGAGGTTATCTCAGAACTTGAAGCGGATCGAAGCCTGCAACCTGGTGCAATTGGATTCGTCACATTGATCGAGACCGCTAAGGGATACTTGAATGTTCGCGAGATCGTTCATGCCAGCCCACGCGTGCGCGCCGTGAGCCTTGGCATGGAGGATTTTTCTGACGTCATCGGCATGCCGGAAGTCGATACAGAAGCCATTTTGGGTTTCAATCGAGAGGTTCACATTGCCGCCCGCGAAGCTGGTATTCTGATGTTGGGCTATCCCGGATCCATCGCTGATTTCTCCGACCTGGAGCTATTTCGAAACAACATTCGCCGCGCCCGGCGACTTGGCTTCGACGGCGGCCCGTGCATTCATCCGGCTCAGGTCGCCATTTTGAACGAAGAATTTGCACCCACGGAATCTGAAGTAGAGCGTGCGAAACGTATTGCCGAACTTTACGATGAAGCAAAGACAAATGGTGCAG
Source organism: Hyphomicrobiaceae bacterium (assembly GCA_051009975.1). GTDB lineage: Bacteria > Pseudomonadota > Alphaproteobacteria > Rhizobiales > Hyphomicrobiaceae > Tectiglobus. The sequence continues at coordinate 2,937 of JBPCWA010000193.1, read as the reverse complement.
GTGCCGTAGCCTTTGAAGGTAAAATGATTGACGAGCCCGTTTACCGTCGCGCGGAGCGAACAGTGGCGCTCTGGCGGCGTGTCAAGGACAAATAGCCAACACAATGGAACAACGTGTATCGGCGCCGATGACTGCTATGTCGACACCGCGTCGTTGGTGCGGCGCAGCACTTCGACCTGAGGCTACGTCCGCTATTGCGGTTGGGTTTTGATGACACGCTTCGCGCATGCTGCACTTGCTCAAGGCCGGTTATGGCCCCTTCCTGCCAGGGGAACATCAGCCGAAATCTCGGTTCGTTCTATGAACGGCAGCTTCTGAGTAATGAGCTGTCTTGATCAGCGCCCGACGACCGGCTCCTTTTGATCCGGTTCGCCCGTTTAGCCTATGCTAACTTTGGCTGCCGTTGGGCATTCAGATCCGATTAGCGCGCCTTCAGGCAGTTGCGCCTTCATGCCAGTCTCATTGCAAGTCTTACTGAGCTCTTCTAGTAGCTGCGCGCTTTGCTCGTCTTGCTCTCCACGCCCCAACTTCGCAATTAGTCGCCCCCGTCTGATATGAAAACTTGTCCAGGGAAGCGGTTCCGGTCCGGTAAATGCTTCGAGGTGATCGGCGGCACGCTCTGCCAAGGTCCAATCTTCGTATTTGAGAGCGGTGTCGATCTGCGCCTTTCTTACGTGGAAGTGGTTATGACTTGAGCTGCTCTGGGCTGACATTATCTCTTCAGCTTTGCGAAAACGCTCTTGCGCTTGCTCGAAGTTCGGAGCCGCTAATGCAAGCGTCGCAAGCGACCAGGGCGCGGTATAGGGGCCATCAGATAGATCAATTGCCCTTTGCGCGAGACTTTGCGCGCTGTTGGTGTCGCCCTCTTCGATTGAGACTTCTGCCAGCTTGATCAGCGCCAGCGCCTCTCTAAGTGTAATGTTGGCGGATTGAGCAATCCTAAGCGACTCTTCAGCATGGGCTCGTGCACTCTCCAGGTCCCCCATGCATATGTATGTGCGTGCAATGTACTCGTTGGCCAAGCATGCCTGTCGTAGTGAGCCGTATTTCGCGCCACTGGCAATAGGCAGTGCACTTGCCTGTATGGCCCGCGCAAACTCGTTGTTATAGTGGTAGCCGACCGTAACCTGGTAAGAGCCGACGATTTCAAACCGGATATTGTTCTCCGCCTGGGCAATCTCAATAATGCGTTGGCCGAGCGTTCTGCACATTTTGAAACGGCCAAATTGATAGTTTGCTGCATTGAAGCTCTCCAAGGCGCGAAGCAGCAGATCTGGTGATCCAATTTTCTCAGCGTGCTCTACTGCCGTCTGCGCTCCTTGATAGGCCTCGGCGAGATTCCCGATTGAGTAGTTGACGAGACTTCGGAGCGAATCGATTTCGACGCAAACTTCATCGCTGGCGAGTCTAGTATTGAGTTCTTGGGCCTTGTCGAGATACTCGACGGCTTCAGCAATGACGTCGTCGGCTTGATCTCTGTTACTTGAGGCAACACCAAGACAAAGGCGTACTTGCTCCGCTTCTGACGGATTGGTGAGAAGCGCGGCCTTGTAAGCTGAGTTCGCTGTTTCCAAGTCGTTCCGTTGCATGGCAACATCGCCAAGCGCCTTGTTCAGCGCGAACCGATCCTCAAGTGAATCTGCAAGAGCAACGCCCTTCCGCAGCAGATTGGAAGCCGTTTCAAATCTTAGTAGCTCTGATTGACACAGCGAAGCATTGAGGTACGCACTTGCGGCCCGTTCTTCGTCAGCCTTCGCAAGATGCTCTGCGTGCAAAAGGAGATCGCGTTCGGCATACCAGTTGGCAGCTTTCAGATGCATCGCCTGCGCATTGCGGCGAGTCACTGAAGCGTAGACGCCCTCCTGCACCAAGGCATGCGCAAACAAGTACTGGTCGCCTAGAGGAGACACGAGGGAGCGTGTCAGCAAGCCCTGGGGACTGTAGTCTGGTTCATCGATCAGATGCTGAAGAAGTGCTAGGTCAAATCGTTGCCCCACAACGGAAGCTGCCTGAATCGCCCTCCTGTCAATTGGCTCCAGCTTGTCGATTCTGGCCTGCACCATACTGCGAAGGTTACCAGAAAGCGCATCCGTCTGGCTGTCAGCAGTGCTTCGGATCATCATTTCCAAGAAGAGCGGATTGCCACCGGCCTTCTCTATTTCGGCCGAGAGCGCTTGGGCCTGATCCACCCCAGATACCTTCGCCAGTTCCCGGGTTTCGCGCGATGACAAGGGCCGAAGGTCAATCGTGTAGATTGGTGTGTTGCCGGTAGCGGAGCGCCATGACTGATCAAACGGGTCACCTTCGATCCGGGAAGTCATCAGCATCAAGGCAGGAGAGTTTGAGCAACGCGTCACCAAGGTTGCGCACAAATCCTGCGTCAACTGATCCGACCAGTGCAGATCTTCGATCAGGAGAATTTGCGGTTGACGCCGAGCTCTGTTCTCCAGGAGGCGCCCAACAAGCTCAATTTTGCGCCGGTTCCGCGCGGTGTTTTCTATAGCGCGATAGTATGCTTGGACATCAGACGACATAGGCAGGCCAAGCAGATCATCCACAAAGGCTTCGTCGTCTGGGTGGAAATCAGAATCTTCGAGCAAGCCTCTTGCCGTGGGCGCCAACCGCAACCGAGGATCGTCTTCTAGACTATCGATGCCCAGCAAGCTCCGAAAGATTGCGCGGAGAGGATCATTGCCGGTTGCACTACCGAAGTCGAGAACAAGCACATGGTGTGACGCGAAGCCCGAGGCGCGGGCGCTAGCGAGCCACTCGGTTGCGAGGCGCGTCTTTCCAATTCCAGGTTCCCCGCGCAGTATGAACGCCGCGCCGGTGTCTCGTGCTGGAACGGATTCCATGACTGAAATAAACTGAGCGCGTTCGGTCTCCCGGCCCACGAATGGCAACAGATTGCGCTTGAGTGGTTCATCGCGCTGGCCC
>JBPCWA010000192.1:0-49310 GCA_051009975.1 Hyphomicrobiaceae bacterium | reverse complement strand
CATATAAAACTTCAGCAGTCGTCAGACTGTAGCCGTTTAGCTGAGTGGCAAGTTCGTGATTGGTCATGCGTGCCTCCCTCCGAATCCCCTCGTTGGATAGGGAATTGGGACACACGAAACGGCCTCTTGCAACCTCTTTTTATTAACAATTTCAATGTTTTAGCAGCCGATTCGGGTGAGTGCTGCCAAATTGTTGCGAAAGTGTACGAACCCTGATCACCCTTTTTCCGGGCGTAGATCTGTCAAGCCGGTCAAAAGGGCGAGTTCAATCATGCCGGTCGCCGAGTCGGATTAGCCCTCTATGCAATGTGTTCACGGAGAGGCCGCGGCAAAGTTGGTCGACGCCGGCTCGGTCGTCACCTCTGCCTCCGCGTGCCAGGCCCGGTGCCTCACCATTATCGATAGCTGCAACATATGGATCTTCCTGCAACCTATTATCATTGCGGCGGGCGAGCGATTGGTGATCATCGGCGACTTGGAGCTTACCACGGCGTGGTGCGCGCAAAAATGAGGCGCTATGCGTGTCATCGTTGGCAATGCGCTGGATTGGACGCCCTTTTTCTACCGCTGACGTCAGCGCACTTGCCGCGCCAAGTGGTTTCTTCAATCTGATGGGCAGCCTGGGTGGTCTCAAGCGGTCTAGCAGCGACAACCAATCCCATCGGGATAGCACCTCTTGCGTAGGACCGACATCCGTTGCACATTGGTCGCTGTCCGAGGGGCGCCGGGGCACCGGCTGAGATCGCGCTGATGTCTGTAATTTTAAAGTCGTCGCATGATGACGACGGGTACAGACCAGCCCGCGCGAGCACCCTTTGAACCTGATCCGGGTCATGCCGGCGAAGGGACGGGACTGCCGTCTCTCCCGCCAGATGATCCAATGCGCCGCAAGACAAAGTCCACAAGGTTGGCATCTGACTGGCCCAATCGAACTGCTCATAGGAGACGCGTGATGAATAAGATAACTCGGCCGGCCGATATGCAAACACCGGAAGTCACAACCGGCCCAATTGTCGGATCCCACAAAGTCTATGATGCACCGGCCGCACACGAGGACGTCCGCGTTCCATTCCGAGAGATTCGTCTTCATGAATCAAGCGGTGAACCGCCGTTCAGGGTATATGACTCATCAGGGCCTTATTCGGAATCAGATGCCCAAATAAATGTAGAGGCAGGCTTGGCTCGCCATCGCGCGCCTTGGATTGAAGCGCGTGGCGGCGTCGAATCCTATTACGGCCGCAACATCAAGCCAGAGGATAACGGAAACGTAACCGGCAAACACCTGGCGCGCGATTTTCCAAACAAGCCTAAGCCGTTGCGGGCGCGCGATGGTGCCCCAGCAACTCAACTTGAGTTTGCCCGAGCCGGTATCGTTACCAAGGAAATGATCTATATCGCCCACCGCGAGAATCTCGGCCGGCATCAGAAATTGGCGCGAGCGAGTGCCGCAATCGCCGATGGAGAGGGGTTCGGGGCCGCATTGCCTGAATTCGTCACGCCCGAGTTCGTACGCGACGAGGTCGCCAGGGGTCGCGCTGTTATTCCAGCCAACATCAACCACGCCGAAATCGAGCCGATGATTATCGGTCGTAATTTCCTGGTCAAAATCAACGCGAATATAGGAAACTCAGCGGTCACGTCTTCTGTCGAGGAAGAAGTTGAAAAAATGGTGTGGGCGATACGATGGGGCGCCGACACCGTGATGGACCTGTCGACCGGTCGCAATATTCACAACACTAGAGAATGGATTCTGCGAAACTCTCCAGTCCCGATCGGAACCGTACCAATTTACCAGGCACTCGAAAAAGTCGACGGCGATCCGGACAAATTGGATTGGGAAGTCTACAAAGACACCCTGATCGAACAGTGCGAACAAGGTGTCGACTATTTTACTATCCACGCAGGCGTTCGTCTTGCTTATGTGCCGCTCACAGCGCACCGCGTTACTGGAATCGTCTCCCGTGGTGGCTCGATCATGGCCAAGTGGTGCTTGTCACGTCACAAGGAGAGTTTTCTCTACGAGCGATTCGACGAGATTTGCGACATCATGCGCAGATACGATGTAACATTCTCGTTGGGCGATGGATTGCGGCCAGGCTCCATAGCCGATGCAAATGATCGTGCCCAGTTTGCGGAACTGGAAACACTTGGCGAGCTAACCAAGATTGCGTGGGACAAGGGTTGTCAGGTGATGATCGAGGGCCCGGGGCACGTTCCCATGCACAAGATTAAAGTCAATATGGACAAACAACTCGCGACCTGCGGTGAAGCCCCATTCTATACCCTAGGGCCGCTGACCACCGACATTGCGCCTGGTTATGACCACATTACATCGGGCATCGGTGCGGCTATGATCGGATGGTTTGGAACAGCAATGTTGTGTTACGTAACCCCGAAGGAACACCTGGGCCTACCAAACCGCGACGACGTCAAGCACGGCGTGATAACTTATAAGATCGCAGCCCATGCCGCAGATCTTGCGAAAGGCCATCCGGGCGCTCAACTTCGTGACGATGCTCTGTCGCGTGCGCGATTCGAGTTTCGCTGGGAAGATCAATTCAACCTCGGTCTCGACCCCGATTCAGCCCGATCAATGCATGATGAAACTCTACCGAAGGAAGCGCATAAAGTCGCCCATTTCTGTTCGCTGTGTGGCCCCAAATTCTGCTCTATGAAGATCACTCAGGATGTTCGAGACTATGCGGCAAAGCTTAATGATCCGGAGTATCAGGCCGCCGCGACAGGTATGGCTGAGATGAGCCGAAAGTTCAATGAAATGGGCGGTGAAGTCTATTTGGCCCAGGATAAAATTAAGTCCGCCAATGTGGAGGGCGCCTAGCCGCTACTCTACGAGAACGACCAGACGACGCAGGCCAACCCGCAAGTATTGGCCTGCACCGGTACATCGGCAGATTGGAACGCCAAAGGCTTAGTCGAAAACTTGGACGGCGGACAGCGGACTTGCGCCTGTCAGCGTTGGCTAGGCTGCGACCCGAAACTGCCCCCAAACTGGTGCGACTGGTTCGATACGCGGTCCAAACGCGCTTCGCGTAACTTGGCCGCGATGGTCAACGGCGCCGGACGTAGACCCACTTGCAACCCGTGCCAAGAGCGCACCGCCGAATTCGAAAAGTTCGTGCATAACGACGGCCATAACCGCTTCGCACGCCAGATCGCCGACGCTGATCGCGCGAAGCTCGCCGCGATCTATACCGAGTTCGCGACCGGCGATCCTCTCGCCAACGACTGCGGCGCACTCTCGGCTCAATTTCCTTAGCCTTCCTGGAAGTGGCAGTGTTCTTTCGGATAGCGGTGGCCAATGTCGGGAGAGGAATGCGAAAATCACTCGATGGGCCGGCCGCAGTATCGTGCCTGGTTTCGATACGCGCTACTTGATCCGCAGGCCGTCTCCCTGGAAGCTTGATGAGCTCAGACGACCGAACCAGAGTTCTCGCGTCACTGGTCAGGCCGCTCACTTTATCGCGCTTTTTCCTCTTCCCCACCAAAAGATCCGGATCGTCAGACGAACGGACCCGTCGTGGTTGGGGTGGAACGATTTTCTCGGCCTGGTCGGACACCGCCCGCGACTCGTTCTGCGGCTGCGTATCGCCAGTTCGGTCGCGAAAGTGGACTAGACGTGCTTTCCCATGCACCGGAAGTGTCTCACGTGAAGAGCTCTCGGGGGACGAAGATGCGGCAATCTTGGACATCGTTGTCCGCTCGTTCGACCTTACTACATTAGCCTCTGCGCCCGGTGACCCTTCGATGAAATTTTTGGCGGCGACCGCAGTGCCACCAAGGACAGCACAAGCCAACAAAACTGACGCGATACGCACGACAGGAATTGGACGCTTCGCGCGAAGAACACTGTAGGCTCGCTGCTCGGCTGTGGCAAAATCCGCAATGTCCCGCTCGACGACCTCGCCATTGATAAACAGCCCGAACGACCCTAGGCTTTCAATAACAACGATGGCGTGAAATGCCCCGTTGGAATCGCTTTCCCACGAGGCGATGTGTACTCCGGGCGAGGATTCTGAAAACCGCAGCGTCATTCGTCACTCTCTCTCGAAAGTCGTGTCCTTTGCGAAGTCAACACCGAATGATGCCGGCCCCGTCTCTCGTCGCTGGCTATAACGCGGGTACCGATCTGATACTGTTCCCTACGTCACATCAGTGCTGATATCACTCCCCCGTCTGACATTAGAGAGACCTTGATCGCCTCAGGACACATGCCGAAATCAATACCTTTCGCCCGGGCCGCCACAGAAAATCAATTTTCAACTACAAAAAACTGCAACAATTTCATAACCTTAACATCTTGACCTCGCAGTTGCCTGGTTAGTTTCCCATCCCACTGAACTGCCAGCGGACTAGGCTCAAGTGGCAGAAAACAAGGGGGTAAAAACCTGTTTAAAGTTTTGCTTTGCCTCTCTCGCTTCGCCCAGTTGGCGTCATTGAGCGAAAAGAACATCCATCTTTAGTGGATCGATTCGGTTGCTCGGCTGTTCGCGCAACATATTCTTCATTTCGCAGAGTATTGCATCTTGTTACACGCAAGGATCGCGCAAACAATCAGCCGCACCTCCAGCTCCGCTGAACGACCTAGCTGTCGTCGAGACGGCTGCATATTTAGGTTACTTAGGTTACTTAGGTTACTTAGGTTGATCGAACTCCAACGCGACGGCAGTGAGACGATCGCGATGCTTAGCTGATGCTCCCTGTTTTCTTGAGAGTGGGTCTTTGTCGACCCGCCTATCACAGAGCTATCTCACCCTGCTCACTCTTCTGCTGCCCCCAATGTATCGCGACCAAAGTTGGCGAACTTGGACCTTCGAGCTCGGATGATGAGTCTTCCATGACTGCCGCCATGACCGCCGCTCGACCAAATCTGTCACGTTCAACGTGACAGTTCTTGATGTCGTCCGAACGTCCCGCAGCAAAGTAACTATCTATCGTCAGGCGACGATGAAGTCGGTCGATCGAGCCCCAGGCGCTTTACAAACAGCGCATCAACCCAGCGCTTGGGCAGAGACCGCAACGCGTAGTAGTTTACCAGCTTATCGGGAACTGGAGCATATCGCGCCCGCGGCCTAGCCGCAGTGAGCGCTTCTTCAACCACAGCCGCTATATGGTCTGCTGTGAAACCGCGCTTTCCACCAGCCACCATTGCGCTCAGGAAGGTATCAAGTGCATCAGCCCAAGGCGTCATCTTATAGGCGTGCCCATCTTCTCGAGATGCCTTATCCCAAATTGGTGTCTGTACGGCGCCCGGAGCAACTGCAATAGCCTCAATAGAAAACATCTTGAGTTCACGCCTCAGAGTATCGGTTACGCTCTCCATGGCGTGTTTTGTGGCTGTGTAGGCTCCAAGAAAGGGCGACGCCACTTGTCCACCCACACTGGTGATGTTCACAATTCTTCCAGGCGAGCCAATTCGAGATGTATCTTGTCCCAACGCTGGCGCCAAAGCCTGGGTCACCGCAATAGCCCCCAGGACATTGATCTCAAAATGGGTTCGAATTTCATCCATTGGCTGAAGCGTCAATGGGCCCATCTGTGCGATGCCAGCGTTGTTGATTAGTCCGCTCAAAGTCCGCCCGTCCAGGGTGAGGTCCACATGCCTCGCCATAGCCGTGATATCATCCATCTTCCTAACATCCAACGAAACCGGGTAAATTGTTTCGGACATTCGACGCAATCGCTCCCCATCCGCACGTTGACGTACTCCTGCAAAGACCGTCCACCCCGCACGACCGAGTCGAAGCGCAATCGCTTCGCCAATCCCAGTAGATGCACCGGTCACGACGACTGATCTCATTACTCACTCCACTTTGCCGGTCCACCGCCCGGCCTATTCATTACCTCAGATCAATTGCCAAGCTTGCGCGCCATGAAGCTGGCATCATCTTATCCACTCAGCGAGTTTGAAATGCGGTCGTCTTCACACAAATACGGATCAAGTCACTATCCTTTCCATCCCATCGGTCTCGCATACATCTGCTGACGAGCAGCGGTTGGAAAGTGCTAGATCGCCACTATGGCCCGCCGACGTTGGCCTCAAGGGCTGTCCGGAACCATCCGCCCTTGACCTCTTCGGATCATCAACCTACTTGTTCGCAAGGTGACCGGGAGGAAAATTGGCCGCCCCTCTTTTACATCCTAAATGAGCGCGGCCCTAATCGTCCATTGCGGTCAAGTACACCTCAACCGATCGACTGTACATTCGAAGGATAGAGCAAAATGAGTGACCTATATGTCTTAGGTTTCGACGGCTCCGCGGCCGCGGACGACGTCCTGACTAAGCTTCGCGCCCTGCAGAAAGAGCATCTCATCGATCTCGATGACGCTTGCGTGGTTGTTCGCGACGGGAACGCTCGCCCTCAAATCAAACAATCTGTGAATTTGACGGCTATTGGAGCAACAAGCGGCGCCAGCACCGGAATGCTGGTAGGCGCATTAGCTGGACTCCTTGTACTCAATCCGCTGGCCGGCATGGCGCTTGGCGGACTAGCAGGTGCAGGTATGGGCGCGCTTTCGGGCTCAATGGCCGATTTCGGCATAAATGACGAATTTATTAAAAATCTTGGAGAAACGATCCCCGAGAATTCCTCTGCGCTGTTCGTTCTCGTTAAGAGCGCAACACCCGACAAAGTTCTTCCAGAGATTGAACACTACAAGCCACGCGTTCTAAAAACATCCTTATCGAATGAACAGGAAGCCGCGCTCAAATCGAAACTAGCGGCCGCGTCGACCGGGACGGCTTAGTTCCAATAGGGTCGATCCAAACTGCAAAAACCGGACCCGGGTTATGTTATGGTTGGTTTGTAGACGGCCAATAGAAATTTGGTGGTCAATCGAAGTTACTGGAATGGTCCTCAACGCTGCAAGATTGTGCGAAACCCGCCCAGTGTTTGTCCAGTTGCTGTTCATTCGTTTCACCTCGTTCGCCGGCACTTGCCCACCAGCGATTGCCCGCGAACGCTCTCTTGAAGTCGGTTGGAAATTAGCATGCACGTGCTGCAGGCAACACCCTAGTGGGATTGTCACTGGGTCCTACGCCGGTCGAGGCGACTACGGATCGAAACTAAAATCACCTCTAGGAGCCTAAGCAACAGCAGCACCAAACAAAAACCATGTGCCTCAACACGTGTATTCCCTTCCAGGTTGGCCTAATCTTGAGTTAGACGACGTTGCAGGCCCGGCCTCCCCTTAGATTACCAGTCTCCGTCTGCATTGCAGAGGCCATTGTCACACAAGCTTCAAGTCTCTTGATTTTGCGTCTTGGATCGTTGGCTCGACTCGGCTGCGCGATCGGGACACCTCACGCGCCACACACGTCGCCCTCCAAGGACGCAAATTTTTGCGGTCAATCCGCAACAATGTCATCCGGCTAGAGTTCCGAACCACCTGACGTGACAAGTAACAAGACCACTTCCTGGCGACGTTGGCGAGTCCAGCCAGGGTATCATGCAATATCTATAGAGGCTCGGACGATACGCTGGTCTCGTTTGTCAAAAGCGGTTACCAGGCAGGTTCTGAGAAAATCGTCGATCTTCCCGAGACAGTCATCGTCCATATGCTCCCATTTGGCTATGACTGCGTCATTGGGGCAAAGGAACCGCCTAACCGTGGAGATTGGAATTGCGAGAACACGGTGGTTGAACCAAATTTGTGTTTTTGCCTTCGATCGGTTTCTCTACATGATCGATCACGAAAATTAATATTACTTGGCCTGTCTATGAGAGTAACCATATACGCGTTACTGAACCGCGAATACCTATCGCACAACGCGAATCAAACATAAGTCGAATAAGAAACTGCAACGGTCCGCAAACTTTTAGGCTGCGGACCGTCTTTTGATCACCACCAGGCAATCCTATTCTTGTTTCGCGTCCCAGTCGATTCAGTTAGAATTACTTGGAACGAGTACGACGCGAATGACCCAAGAGCCAACCCATGCGACGCGACTCTTTTGTGTGCGAACGCATTAGGCCGCGCATCATGCGCTCAATACCACATTTATGTTCTGCGGAGCGATCCTTGTTGCGGGCGCCGCCTGCTTGCGCTACAGCCGACATTCCAAAAGCTGCTGCGGCGAGCACTGACACAGATACTACAAGTGTTTTCATCAGTTATTCCTTACTGCCAAGATCCGAGAGCGATTTACCGGGCGATGATGAGAAGTAAATCATGCTTTTTGGAATAGTGCTGAACTATTGGACGGTAACCTTACCTGATTAGATTTGGTTCAACGTATTTTGGTAAGTTTGGAATTCTGGATTAGCAAGAACCACTTCCGAAAGGCCGAAAATTAGGAAATTTCTCGTCTTATAGTAACCTTAATGGATGAGGATGGGCTTTCGGCTCCTTTCACATTGAACTGAACTCCAACATCCGCGCAAACAAGTAACATTGGACCGTGACGACCAATTTATGCAAGAGTCCTCAGTGAAGAGACTCGCCGCCGAGATTTAAGATGATTGACGAATCCATATTTCGCCTCGACAAGCGCCCCGCCATCGTCGTAGGAGCAGGTACTGGCATTGGCCGCGCTATTGCAACGGCCTACGGCGCTGTAGGCGCCATGGTTGGATGTGTCGATATCGCTGATAGCGCTGCAACAGAAACTGCGGAGCGCATTTGCTCCATGGGCGGGCAAGCGCTGGCCATGCCTTGTGATGTTACAAATGAAGTCGCTGTAAATGACGCTGTGATACGCTTCACCCAATCTGTTGGCCCGCCGCGCATACTTGTTAACGGCGCGGCAGCCCGCGACCGAACAGGAACGATACTGGAACTCCCTACTTCAGAATGGCAGACCGTGTTGAACGTCAACTTGACGGGTCCTTTTTTGATGAGCAAAGCGGTCTTGCCACACATGATTGCGGCCGATGGAGGAAGCATCATTCATATCGCGTCACAAATGGGACGTGTCGGTGCATCAAGGCGACCGGCCTACTGTGCGACGAAGGGAGCATTAATACAGCTTGCCAAGGCCATGGCGGCCGATCACGCTGCAGATGGAATCCGCGTAAATACACTGTCCCCGGGCGCGGTCGAAACTGAGAGGATGACGTTTAGGTTCGGAAGTATGGATGATGCTCGCCGTATTTCCGGCCCGCTCCATCTCCTAAAACGTCTGGGTCAACCAAACGAGATTGCCGCCGCTGCAATTTTCTTAGCGAGTGACGCATCCACTTTCATGACTGGCTCAGATCTTCTTGTGGACGGAGGCTACACTGCCATCTAGGTAAATTACTCTGGATCAAGTGGCTTGGCGCTGGACACGGGGCGACTTATCCTTTTGCAATCCATAACGTTTGTCGTTCAGCGACGAAATTCAATTGAGATAAATTCATGCACTACGTGCTCTTTTACAGCTATGTTTCCGACTATCTAGAGCGTCGCCAGAGATCGCGCGAGGCGCATTTGGCTCACGTGAGAAGGCTTCGATAGTCCGGGGCGAATTATTCATAGGTGGTGCCTTTGCGGATCCTGCCGACGGCGCGCTGATCGTGTTCTCTGGAGATGAGCGTTCGATTGCCGAGGACTTCGCTGCAGCCGACCCCTATGTTATCAATGGTCTCTTCGCCGATTGGTGAGTCCGTGAGTGGACGACAGTCGTTGGCAAAGATGCGGCTCAACCGGTGGCCATGACCAGCCATGCCTAAAAAGGGTCCGAAGTTTTGCTTCATCGGCTTCTTCGACCTAGCCTGCGCGTCAATACCATCACCGCATACCTACTAGTCGTCGCACCTACCGGCAATTGGAACTTTGGCGGCAACTGTGCAGGTCCGCCGCCCGGCCCTCGACGAGGACCGTCGGCGTCGCAATTCTTACTGGCCATTCTCAGGCTCTAGGCTAAGGCTAAGGCTAAGGCTGAGACTAAGGCTGAGACTAAGGCTAAGGCTAAACCTAAGCATTCAATCAACCGGAGACAAGGAGCCCAACGGTGGATATAGACTGGCACGGAGAGCGATCGCGGCTGGATGACGTTCGGCTTCTAGATCGTAGTCCCAGCTCAGGAGAAGTCGACCAGCGGGCTGTAAGAGCCTATCGCCTTGCGCGCGTGCGTGCTGAAATGACGAAGCGTAATATTGCAGCACTCATATTGAACGATCCGGTCAATATCCGATACGCGACCGGCACCCGCAACATGCAAATTTTCACGAGCCGAAATTCGCCTTCGCGCTATCTGCTGCTGACCCTGACTGCTGCCATTCTCTACGAATTTACCGGTTGCATGCATCTGGCGGACGGAATCGAAACGATAAGTGAATTGCGCCCAGCGATCACTGCCAGTTTTGTCGCTTCCGGTCCTGGCATCGCCGAACGGGAAAGGCACTGGGCCAAGGAAATGGCAGCTACTCTCGTAGAGCTAATCGGGCAAACCGAGCGCGTAGGAATGGAGCGCTTCAACGCCGGAGCAGCAATTGCCCTGGCCGCAGAAGGCATCGAGATCTGCGATGCACAAGAAGCCGTCGAGCGCGCCCGCGCCATCAAATCTGAGGACGAATTGACGTGTATCCGAGCATCAATTCGGGCCACCGAACGCGCAGTCCATAATCTGCGCGAAGCGATCCGACCCGGTCTCACAGAGACAGAATTATGGTCGGTTCTCCATCAGAGAATCATAGCTCAAAACGGCTACTACGTTGAAACTAGATTACTTAATTCCGGCACACGAACCAATCCCTGGTTTCAAGAGGCCAGCTCACGTGTCATCGGCACAAACGAGTTGATCGCATTGGATACCGATGTGGTCGGCTGCTATGGCTATTACTGCGATTTCTCACGGACGTTCCATAGCGGCCCTGGCAAACCCACGAATCAACAAAGGGAACTTTACAAGACCGCGATGGAGCAGGTCCGACATAACATTGACATTCTCCGACCCGGTCTCAGTTTGAGCGAGTACGCGGAACAGGCCTGGAATATCCCCGAAAAGTTCTTTGCCAATCGCTACTATCTCTCCGCACACGGCACAGGCATGACGGGAGAATATCCCTATCTCTACCATCGGCTAGATTTCCCATCTGCAGGTTACGACGGTATAATAGAGCCCAATATGACCATTTGCGTAGAAAGCTACATCGGTGAAGAGGGAGGTCCCTAAGGCGTCAAACTCGAAGAGCAGTGTTTAATCACGGGATCGGGTGTCGAAGTCCTCTCCCAATTTCCCTTCGAAGATTCTCTCCTTAAATAAGAGACCGAACACCACCAACGGAGCGGACTTTCTTGCCACTGGCTACCGCCGCGGCTGCATATCCTTGCTGCCCAAAACTGTTCCGCCCAAGCACCACTGATGATCCCGACAATACCTGCACGAGGTAAAAGTGGTCACAACTGTCGCATCGGACGAAACGTTGCTCGCCAAAATCGCACTAAACGAACCGAATGTAAGGGAGTAGGCTGGCTCCAACACCGACTACAAATCTGAACACGGGAACGCCCGCCACCGCAAGAAGAATCAACCCGAGCAAGACAATCGTACCGTAACGGGCATTGAGAGTTCGATATAGATTGGCAAGCTTACGCGGTAGAAAGTATGGCAGGATATAGTGACCATCCAAGGGGCCGAGTGGGATTAGATTGAACACCATCAGCACCAGATTCACGATCACAAGTAGATTAAAGACTTGGTGAACACCAGGGTCGTGAAAACCAGGCCATGCAGCTTCAGTACCATATAAATAGATGTTGTAGGCGACGACGGCGATGATCAAGTTCGCTAGAGGTCCAGCTGCGGCGATGACTAACTGTGCCCAGAATGAGTTAAAGTTTCGAGGGTCCGTTGGCACGGGCTTGGCATATCCGAAGCCGACCAGAATAACCATCAAGAGCCCCATTGGATCGACGTGGGCAATTGGATTGAGTGTCAGGCGACCCTGCCGCTCGGCCGTATCATCACCGAACTTTTTTGCTGCATAGGCATGTCCGAATTCGTGAAACGTAAGTGACATGATCAGCGCCGCCAACAATGCTGCAAACAGAAAGTAATCGCCCTGGATCAACAATCTAATCACACGCACTCTCCCCGTTAGGCTGCTTAATATACATAGGTCTCATCCCACCGGCACATGAGGGCTCGTCCGACATGACATTGTGAGTGTCCTCTGCGTCATCCCAAGACCGGTCACGACCTATCGGGTTTCTCGCAAGCCTTCCAGTAATCATTCAACCATCATTTCGATCTGATCGTCACCATGACAACATTATCGGTGCAGGGCGTTCCTCGCGATAGGACGATCGTTGGTCTCAGACGATCAGCTCCTCGATAAGGACCTCCTTAGGTCTCAGTTCTGGCCCGATGGAAACGTGCTACGTTGCACATGGCTGCGCTGGGCTGCCAGCCGAAGCCTTTCAGAGTCCTGACTGCATCCTTCGTAGGCAGTCTCTGATAGTCGATTGGCAATGTCGTGAAGCGCAGAGTAATTACTTTTCAGCAGGCAGATACGATCCGCAGCCGCCTCGTATTCGTACCGAAACCAGCAGCTTTTGCATGGGATCACCATATGAAATGGATATTCCAAATTTTTGAGAATTGGATCGACCCGTTTCGCACGCCACCTCAAACTCAATTGCCAGACGAAGTTGGCCCATTCATCCTGTACTTTTTTCGCCAGGCACGCTGGCCGTTTTTTGTTTTTCTCATCATGAGCGGTACCGTCGGACTCGTCGAGGCGAGCCTTTTTTATTTTGTCGGCATATTGATTGACACACTCAAACAAGCAAACGCAGCAACCGTCTGGACGGACCACGGTTGGATGTTGGCGGGTATGGCAATTACCGTTCTGTTCGTGCGAACGCTAGCGTTGTCTACGAGCACGCTCATCAACGAACAGGCGGTGGTTCCATCCTTCTTCGCTCTGGTGCGGTGGCAAAGCCACCGTCGCGTCTTGCGCCAAAGCTTTCAGTTCTTTCAGGATGACTTCGCGGGCCGGATTGCAACCAAGGTGATGCAATCAGGCCAAGCCCTCGGCGATTTCCTTATAAATTTGATCCAAAGCATTTGGTTTTTTGTGGTCTTCAGCCTGTCGTCCATCGGCTTGTTCGCGGTCCTCGACTGGCGTTTAGCGTTTCTCCTGATTGGCTGGTTTGCCGCCTATCTGGCCATTCTTGCGAAGACCCTGCCGGAGGTTAGGAGGTGCTCTAAAATCATGTCTCAAGCCCGCTCCGGTCTGAATGGTCGGATCGTCGATAGCTATACCAATATTCAAACCGTTAAACTGTTCTCCGGGCGAAATCATGAAGACCAGTTCGGTCGAGAGGGATTGGTTGAAATGCTGAACGCGGCGCGCGGCTTCACGCGCCTCGTTTCGGGCCTCAGGATAGCGCTGGCCGCTCTCAATGGAATTTTGATTACGGCTACCGGTTGCTTGAGCATTTGGCTATGGCAGCATGGCACGATAACGATTGGCACCATAGCCGTCTCATTGGCCTTGGTCTTGCGGATCAACAATATGTCCGGCTGGATGATGTTCCAGTTTAACGGCATTTTTCGCGATCTCGGCACGCTGCAGGACACGATCGCCACTGTTTCGATGCCGATCAACATCGCCGACAGACCAAACGCAGGTGAACTTTCGAACGTAAAGGGTAAAATTAGGTACGAAGGTGTTCGTTTTACCTACGGCACCGACAGCGGAGCTATAGAGCACCTCAACCTCACTATCAGTCCTGGCGAAAAGGTCGGCATTATTGGTCGCTCCGGAGCCGGCAAAACCACAATGATGAACCTTTTGCTTAGGCTCTACGATCCGGAACGCGGTCGCATCTTGATTGATGAAACAGACATATCGTGTGTCACACAGGATAGTCTACGCCGTTCGATCGGTGTCGTAACGCAAGACACTTCACTGCTACACCGTTCAATATTTGACAATATTGCTTACGGGTCGCCAGGGGCGAGTGAACAAGACGTGATTACCGCTGCGAGACGCGCACATGCGGATCAGTTCATCGCAACGGTGAGGGATGCGAATGGGCGAGCGGCCTACAGGGCGCATGTGGGCGAGCGCGGAGTTAAGCTCTCTGGCGGCCAGCGCCAACGCATAGCCATTGCCCGTGTTTTCCTGAAGAACGCACCAATCTTGGTTCTTGATGAAGCGACGTCAGCTCTCGACTCCGAGGTCGAAGCCGCGATTCAGGAACATTTGTTGGCGCTCATGGAAGGGAAGACCGTCGTCGCCGTCGCGCATCGCCTCTCAACCATCGCCCACCTCGATAGATTGATTGTGCTGGACCAAGGTAGGATCGTTGAAAGCGGGAACCATGACAGCCTGATTGCACGCGGCAACCTTTATGCTGAGCTCTGGGCTCGCCAGTCAGGCGGGTTTCTGCCAACTGCTGAAGCAGCCGAATGAGATCAGTCAGCCGGCGCCTAGAGCGCGCAGAAAATCGGAACTGTCGACGGTTAAAAAACAGTCGAGCTTGACACACTGTGCATTCGAGCTTGACTGCGATACCAATCCAGAATTTCGCCGCCCGTTTGAAAGAGCGCCCCGCCCTTCTGTTGAATATGGACTAAGAGTTCCTCGAAATACCGAATTCGATGCGGAGCGCCGGTGATGTACGGATGGACACTGATCGCCATGACACGCGCACTGTCTTCGGACTCACGATGCAATTGATCGAACTGCTCCTTGCCGCGATCCCGCAGCACATGTGATGGATGGTTTTGGACCAGACTGATGACTATATCATTGATTTCAACAGTGTATGGCACAGACACCATCGGCCCATGCGCTGTCGATATTTCAACCGGCTGATCATCAAGCACCCAATCGGCTACGTACTCGATTCCAGCCTCGCGAAGATAGTCTAGCGTTTGATCTGTTTCCGTGAGGCCGGGACTTTCCCAGCCGCGAGGAGGATGGCCCGTAAACGCGCAAATTTCATCGACCGCATGATGGATTTCCTGGCGCTGATCTTCAAGCTGATGCATTGGGCCTTGCACGAACCCATGCCCCATGAATTCCCATTCGGCATCGAGCGCTGCTTGCGCGACACGCGGATAACTCCGACAAACACGAGCATTGATTGCCAGTGTCGCTTGCACTCCAAGGCGCTTTAAGACATTCATCAATCGCCAGTAGCCAACCCGCATACCATATTCGTGCCAGGCCCAATTTGGTACATCAGGTAACAACGAGCCGCCCATTGGAGGTGGTAGGACAGTCCTCGGCATCGCTCGGGTAATGGACCATTCCTCAACGTTGACGATGATCCAAACCACGACCCGATTTCCATCAGGAAGACGCAGCGGCGGTCGATCTACGATAGCCGAGTAAGGTATTCGATCAGTAAGATTGGTCATCCTTGCCTCCATCCTAACCGACGCCTGGGTGGACTGACCACGATTGGAGCCGCGATTCTAGTCTCGATCACGACCTTGTTGCTTCGGCGGTCCATATTGAACGCCAGCCCCCCTCTATGTTGACTCATCTCTCAAGATCGCACCGCATTTAGTGTGGGCGTTTAACCTCGGACCTAAGAAGCCGGCGTATACCAAATCGGGGACGTGTAAGCCCGTTCCTGCTGGCTGGTCGGTGCATGTTTTGGAATATCTACACTAAAGCGAAAAGCATCGTAGACATACCAGGGAGGGGTTGGAATCTCAACCACGCGAGCATAGTAAAAGGCGCGCTCCGCGGGATCAAAGTCAGGATCGATCCAGACAGCCCCAAGCTCTGAAGCACCGATAGTGTTCGACCAATTGGCGCGCGCAACATTTACGGTGTTTCCCACTGCCGGCAATTTACCGTCCTCCCCTGGTTCTCTACCTCCGGACCAGGCCACGTCGTAAACCTTCTCATGTGTCCCACCATTGAGGTCGAGCCACCCCTTGATCACTTGGATGCGATCAAGGTTGGCACCAATTGGATCTCGCAGCGCGTAGACCATGAATGTCGGTGCTCCGCCTCCTCCGCGGGCAGGTGGAATATCCCCACCCATTGGAACGCCCTTTTCGTATCCGCGGAATGCCGGTTGGCGGCTGTCTAGATCTTCCTGGGTGAACGACCAGCCGCCAAAAAAACGTACCATGATCCGCGGCCCAGTGGTTGCGTAGACTTCTTTGCGATCCATTGCATCAAAAATCGAGGAGCGGGAGTTATTGTGCGCCCATACAGCTGTAAGGCCTGAAGCCATCATCTGCCAAGCAGACAGAGAACCGAAGTCCGCCGTTTTGAATGGATGGGTCAGGCGTCCGGGCGAGGGCTCATAACCACTGTGCTTGCCAAAAAAGTTGTCGTCCTGGGCAGTAGGCAAGGAAGTGTGGCTGTCGGTAGCAGCCTGTATTCCAAACTTGTAAGGATTAGTGCCAAATTTTGCTTCTAGCTCCAGGCCGTTCTTTAATGCTTCTCGTGCATACTCATACTGCAGCATGTCGTCGGATTTGGCCTCCGACAGATCGAGATTACCGACGTCCCAAGTCCCGTAGTCTGCAAATTCATCGTTCGGAGACAGAAACGGATGAGTTTCACCGTCCCCTTTTATTTGCGAAATCTCGTACATTCGTTCCCATTTGGCGCGCTGCTCGACGTAGAACTTATCGAGCTTGCGACCGGTATACTGAGAATCAACTGGGAACATGATACCGTTAGACAAATTGCCATTGTGCGCGACAGTTAGAACGGAACCATTTGTCTTTTTTTCATAGGCATCGAGATACTTGTAGAGGTCAATCGGATCGGTACTACCGGCGGGAGGTTGCGTGGTCATCGGCAAAATCTGCTTAACCCGCGAAGCACCGTCACGGAATATAACATTCCGGTGCATGTTCCCGCCTTTCACCAGCGACGTCCACTCAAATCCTATGAGAGTCGAGAACTTCCCCGGATCGTTAAATTCCTCGGCTGCATTGATGACATCATCCCAAATGGTCGCGTATCGCCGAGATCCGACAGTGTAGTTGGACAGCATGGCGGGGTCTACTTTACCCTGCGAAAACGTTCCAATAAGATCGAGGGTCGCATTGACCGCCTCTTGACCGCCGGCTCGCATAGCCTTGGACCACCGAGCACCCTGTTCAAAACGGGTTACTTGAGGAGATGCGGCTAGAACGTCGTTGATGAACCCCAAGCCGTCAGAGTGATCTGTGAGCACGATCCAGTCTAGGCTACGCGACAATCGGATGGACTGACCGGACGATGCAACGATCCGTTGTCCTCGGGCAAGACGATAGGCATCTCGTGCGGAGACGCGGTTACCAAATCCACCGGCATCCAAAGAAAGGGATGTATGGAGGTGGGTGTCACCCCAAAGCGGTCGCTCGGGAAAGGTTCGCTCGGCGTACGGCGAATATGTCTTTCCGGAATATGCGGCCGACAGCGTGCTCTTGTCCGCCTGCCATTCCTGAGCAACGGCAATGACAGGAATCACGATGGTCATGACGGTGGTTGCTGCAGCGGCAAGCGCTGCCAACGGCGTCATTGCTTCCAGCCGCGGTGGAAGCACCGATATCGCAGCATATTCCTTCATCCTATTTTACCTCCAACCGATTCGATCTCCGACACGAACCCTGATCAGCCGATCAAAACGTAGCAAATCTGCCCCAGTTCATCAAAATGCCGTCGTTTCCATGTCACGGACCTTGATCAATCATGAAACTCGTCGATGGCGTCGCGTCGCAGACCGGGATCAAACGATTGCGCGACCGGGTGGTTTTGGGCCATCTTCCCTTCGTCCAAGGCAGGAGATTGTTAGAGTGCAGGTTTCCCAGGATCAGGCAGATAGCGTACGGCGCTCATTGGATAGGGTGAGGGACAATCACGGCGCGCTCTCCGAGCTTTTCTTCCGAGATCTATTTTGCCAGGCGCCGGAACTACGGTCCGTAGTCAATGATTCTGCAACAGAGGACCTTGGCGCGATGGTGATCAAAGCCGTTGCGATCGCCGTCGATGATTTCGAGTCCTTCGACGCGTTGCGACCAACCATTGAGCGATTGGGCTCAACATTGCGCAAGTCTGGCGTCGATTCGGCAGCCTTTGACTTGGCAGCGGAGGCCTTCATTCGAGCCGTTGCGGCTTCTACGAAAGACGGCCTCGACGATAGCGCGAGGACCGATTGGCGGTCAGTGCTTGGTCCAATGATAGCCGCCTTGAAAGCTGGGGCCGGTTTGGGCATAGCGGAAGAACGCGAAGGCCAGCATAAAGTTACCGTGTTCAAAGTCGAAACTGGTAGAAGTCAATCCGGCGACGGAGAACCCAGCACGACCCGCTCTGGTCGTGGTAGCTCCAAAGAATTTCCCACTGGCCGACCCTCCTTAGTCGCAACTTCCACATCTGAAGCTGCCGCCCGCCAGACTGCGGCCAACGAGACAACCGACGAAGAGATTGACGCCGAGCTTGGAGAAGCTGGCAAAGAAAGTGAAGCCAACAAGGTCGTACTTGAAAGGAACCAACTCGCACCAATTGATGTGCCTAGGACGGTGACCATCCAATACGTCGGTGATGGTTCTGGCCGCGGCACGCCACTACAGACCATTCTGGACGTTTCGCTTGGCAATGGCATTGCCCATACTCACGTCTGCGGCGGAGTGGCAAAATGCTCAACCTGCCGCATCCGCATACTTGATGGTGTCGAGAACTGTTTGCCCCGAAACGGTGCCGAAAAGAAAATTGCGGAGGCCAAGGAATTTCCGGCAGAACTGAGATTGGCTTGCCAAACGCGAATTGTCGGCCCAGTCACTGTCAGGCGACTGGTTCGGGACGCGGTCGATGCCCGTGCTGCAGCCGGCAAACAAGTCGAGCGGGTCGGCCGAGAAGTGCCGTTGGCCGTCATGTTTGCTGATATCCGAGGCTTCACACGCTTCTCGGAGGCAAATTTTGCCTATGACGTGGTCCACGCATTGAATAGATATTTCGACGTCATTGGGAAGGCCATCGACTCGAACCACGGCCATATCGACAAGTATATCGGAGATGGCGTGATGGCGTTGTTTGGTCTAGAACCACAGCGCTCGCTGACCGCGTGTTCTGACGCCGTCAATGCAGCCTTGAGTGCAATCGAGAACCTGGACTCAGTCAACAAGTACTTGTCCGTTGAGCTGAACGAACAGTTCCAGATTGCCATCGGCATCAACTATGGTGACGTCATCGTCGGCGAAATTGGATACGCTGATCGGCGGCAATTCACTGCCATTGGTGACGCGGTGAATACCGCCGCCCGGCTAGAAGCCGAAGCAAAAGCAAGGGACGCGACACTTCTCATATCAGAATCAACGTGGCGGTCGCTGCCCGACTCGACGAAGGCATTGGGGCGACAGGTTCGTCTAAAATTGAGGGGAAAGCGCGATACAGCTGTTGCATACGACATGTCGCCCGACCAAGTCGGCCAGAACTCAGATTGCTCTTAATCGATCTTATACCAAACGCGATCGGGTTGTTCCTCCAAAAGATGCGGCTAGAAATTCAAACGCAACTCTGGCGACCCGATGACTTTGAGTCAAGTCCACGTTCGCGCTTAGCAACTCTGCGAATCAAGCTGCGAATTCGACGCGTATATCGCTTCGTTGGTCGCGCACGAGCATGCGGAGCTGTCTGACCGTGTTCCGTTGTATCAAGTCGATGACCCGCTCGATCTCATCCACAACAAGAACAACATCGCAATTTGGCAGGAGTTGGAGGAGATCAAGTACCTGCTTGGCGTGCCAACGAAATATTGTCCGCACCTCTTCCGGCGTCGGCCTCTCGCACGACGCGCGTTGCCAACGGCCAAAGCTGTCCTCCGTTTCATGAACAACATCCTGAACGTGCCGGACGAGAAATAAACTCAGATCGGCGCGCAAAGCTTCTTGCGCCTCTTTGGACATTGCGGCGTCTTTGGCTTCCTGCATCACTTCTGCCAGCTCCGGCGAGGACAACGGATCCCCAAGACTTGACGCTGCAAGCGAGAGAGCTTCGCCGAGATTACGCATTTCACTCATTACATCGCTCTGCTCGCGCTGATTTGCGGCCATTTTGAAGCGATCAAAGTAACCTCGATATTTTGCGGCCCCCCAGCCGTAGAAGAGTTGGGCAACAGACTGATTCGATGTGTGCGCCATTGCCTCCAATTCCGACACCCGCTGTTTAATCTGCGCCAAGATCCTGTCGCATGAATTCTGTGAAGTGTCGATTGCTTTCGTAGATTCTACGTTGGACTCGATTGATAGCATGAAGGCTCCCCCAAGTTTGGATCAACGCGCACAGCATCCCCCGTGACACTGCGATTACGCTACATCTGCCCTAGGTCATCGAAGATGCCCCAAGACCACTAATCTGCGCATTATTGCTACGGTGACCGCACTGGATCCGTCGGGCAAGTCAAATTGATCGACGGAGCATGTACTGCATTTCCTACGACGGCTGCGGGATAGATCTACGATCGTAGGTTGCCTTGACGAAGCGCGCCGAAGGATCCCACGAATCTTCATTGCGTGTTCCTGGATTACGTGTTCCTCGCTCGCTACTTCCTTGATTGCTACTTCCTTGATTGCCTCTTCCTTGATTGCGCGCTCTTTATTCGCACAGAGTTCTGGAATAGGAAGCAATTCGGTTGGCCACACTTATCTCAAATCGTCCTAGCCTCATCAAAATGGTATTAGTGTAGCCCCGCGCAACGTTCACTCCGGATCAGTATTTGGCAACGCCTCACCTCTTGTCGTTATCGGATAATATTGGCGATAGAAAGTCGCGACATAGCAAACTCTATCTTTTGAACTGAATAAGTTCGAGATTTTTAAATGTTGTCAGTCAAAGCAAAACCTTTGTGGGCCGAAGTTGCACCGCCCGGCACTTGAAGTCGTGCCAGTGCTCAGAGGCTCGGCCTTGACCTCATCAACAAGACTTGCAACCTGGCCCAGATCGTCGACGTTCAACTTTGCCGAACCCCTCGTCAATGTCGCCTTTCCCCATCACGACGGAGGGGCGCTGCGACCACAGCATTTTTTGAATCCGCATTTCAACTCGAGTCACAGATCAACCCGGCGATCAAACATCGCTTTGTCATCATCTAAACGCGACTTGATCGCCAGACTGACCCTACAGTGGGGTTGCAATAATACCGTTGGCAAAGACATCTGCTGCTCTTAACCTGTTTGCCTCTGGGCACCATGCGAACAAAGGAATGCGTAAAACGCATCGAAATGAGGACACAATAACAATTGCCACATCGCTTGATCTTACCTGTAGTCGCCGTTTGTGCCTTACCCGTTGCTGTAGAGGTATCGGATGCGCCTGAGGTACCTTGGGACTTCTCCGAAAACCTCTCCAAAGCTTACGCTCAGGAGTTCAGCGGCACTTCTGCCGGAGATATTTCTAGCGATCCTTTCGCCGAGTTTTCGAAATTCAACGTTCTCTTCATCGGCAACTCGCATCTGTTCGTGAATGATGTGCCACTTCGCGTAAAGACGAGACTACTATCCAAGGCAAAATCGGTACACATCAAAACATTTGCCCACGGCGGTGCCCGCCTTATCGACTTTGTTCATCGCGCCGACGTCGCTTCCGCACTCGAAAACGCCGATTGGCACGCTGTCGTGCTTCAAGAGGCAACCGCCTCCTTTCTGTCCAGTGCGGGACGACGCCAATTTCACCGGGCGATCAATTGGTTTGTAAGGAAAATCTCACCACCCACTCGCATCATCGTTTACCAGACCTGGCCTTGGAGAAATGACAGTCCGTTTTTGCGCGGGCGCTCCAGCGCCGGTCAGCTTTGGAAGACAATGATGGTCGAATATGCAAAACTCGCTAACCAACCCCGGCTCGTGATAGCGCCGGTCGGCACCTGCTGGGTCACCTCGCCAGCTCGCAACAGCTTTTATTCCAGTGATGGAAACCATGCTGCCGTAGCAGGTTCACGCTTTGCAGCCAAGGTAATCTCGCGCACAATTTTAGGCGAACGTCCTGGTGATTGTTGATTACACAGATGAGTGCAATGCTCGCAGGCTGATGACCAAGTTGACAATGGCATGCTATCTTGCCTCATCGTTCATCGCAGGAGTGGCCCGTGACAGAATCACACAAACCCGAACGCCGAAAGCCATTTCATGGTGTCAAAGTAATCGACATTTCGAATTTTCTCGCAGCACCTATGAGCGCGATGTTCCTAGCCGACTACGGTGCAGACGTCATCAAATTGGAGCGACCTAAGACAGGTGATGAGGTTCGCTATTGGGGGCGAAGCAAGAAGGACATTGGCCTCTACTACAAGATTCTCGGACGCGGCAAGAAATCCGTCACAGCAGATTTGCGTACGCCGCTCGGGGTTGAAATCGTTAAGCGCCTGGTCAAAAACGCTGATATCCTGATCGAGAATTATCGTACCGGCACACTGGAAAAATGGGGTATTGGTCCGCAGGTATTGCAAACGATCAACCCTGGGCTCATTGTTCTGCGCGTTACCGGGTTCGGACAGACAGGGCCTTACAGACTCCGACCTGGTTTCGGCACACTAGCAGAGGCATTTTCTGGCTTCGTGCATATCAACGGTGAGCCCGATCGACCGCCGCTCCTGCCGGGATTCGGGTTGGCGGACTCGACGACTGGATTGATGGCCGCCTATCTAGCATCAGTTGCTTTGCATGAGAAGCGAGCTTCGGGCAAAGGTCAAATCATTGACCTTGCTATTTATGAGACACTTTTCACCCTGCTCGGACCACAGGTTATTGACTACGATCAGCTCGGCGAAATTCAACACCGACAGGGCAGCCGGCTCCCGTTTACCGCGCCGCGCAACACCTACCAAACGCGCGATCGCAAATGGGTAACGGTAGCCGGTTCGGCTCAGTCGACCTTCGTACGCATATGTGAAGCACTTGGGATACCAGAACTCGCCGAGGATCCACGCTTTGTTGAGAATCGGACTCGGCTTGAAAATGCCAAAGAGCTGGATATCGCGTTGCAAGCTGCCATTGGTCAAATTGACTTTGAAGACCTGATGGAAACTTTTCTGGCTGTTGATGCACCGATCGCGCCGGTCAACGACATTGCGCAAATTTTTGCCGATGAGCAATTTCGAGCACGCGAGAATATTGCCACTGTCTACGACGACGAGTTGGGAGGGCCAGTTCGCATGCAAAACGTTGTTGGTAAGTTTTCCGAGACACCTGGTGAAATTCTAAATCCAGGACCGAAACTAGGTGCCCACAATCGGGAAGTGCTGATCGATCAACTGGGCTTCAGCGAAGATGAAATCGCGGCTGCAGGACTTGAATTATGAATTTGTCCGATCACATCACAGTCGTCGATGTCTCGGCTCGCGATGGCATTCAGAGTTTCAAACGAGCGGTTCAGACCGAAACTAAGGTGGCATTGGTCGACCGGCTGTCGAAGGCTGGGTTGCCCGTAATTGAAGTTACGGGATTTGCTCATCCGCGCGTCATCCCAAACCTAGCTGATGCCGAAGAGGTCTGTGAGAGGATCTCACGCAGACCAGATATTGTCTACCGTGGATTGACGCCAAATGTACGAGGAGCGGAACGCGCAATAAAGACCGAAATAGATGAACTCTTAGGACTGATCACGGCGAGTGCCGCATACCAGAGAAAAAACCAAAACATGACTCTGGAGCAAGGTGTCGAGGAAGCAATCAAAACGTTTCGAGTCGCAGAAAATGCCGGAAAAAAGTGGGTCATGGCAATCGGCATGTCGATGTGGTGCGCATATGAGGGACGCATCCCCGAAGATCGCGTTCTCAATATGGTCGACGCGTTCCATAACGCTGGAATGCGCCGCTTTTATCTCGCCGGCAGTCTAGGAATGGAGGATCCACGACATGTGTCCGAGCTAATAGGTCGGGTTCTGAGCCGGCACAAAGATGTCGAAGTTGGCTATCATGTGCACAATCTCGCTGGGATGGGACTGGCCAACGTGCTGGCGGCCCTTGATGCCGGCGCGACGTTTGTTGAGGGCGCAATTTGCGGCATCGGCGGTGGCATCGCGATGCCGAAAACAATAGCCTCGGTCGGCAATCTAGCGACAGAGGATATTGTAAACATGCTCAATCAAATGGGGGTCAATACCGGTGTCGAAACGGCTGAAATCGTTGCAGCATCTCGCGATGTCGCAAGTATGCTCGGCATCGCAGCTGCCAGCCATGTTTCACACGTCGGCACAGGGGCGGACGTGATAGCCGGTGCACGACAAAAAGACATAAGACACTGACTGATGGACCTTCGAGACGAGGCATGAAGAATTGTTCCGTGATCCTAGACCACTCCTATGCCGCGCCGCAAACCAGATCGGACGAACTTCGCGTCCGCTCAAAAACGCCGACGCTCTAATACAACTGCAACCCTCACGAGGCCGGTGTTGATAAACTTGGCGACAGAGACTGCACTGTGCTAGCCATTTTTTGACTGGGATTTCACCGACTGCGCAATTCCAGTTGGTTCTAGGTGTGATCATCGCCGGGCCGCCGCTTCAGGCGCGACAATGAAAGAGGCGCTGTGAAGGATACTATTCTGCAGGTAGCTTCAATTTCACTTGTGGCCAGCCTCATCTTCGGCCTGTCAAATCACGTTCAACGCATAGCCTTGGACCACATGGATGTCCGCACTGGCACGCTAATAAACGTTGCGACAACGGCAGTCCTCCTCTGGTTAATCTCGCCATTTTTCCTCGTGCCCGCTACTCTTATGACCACGTCCGCGAGTTGGTTTGCACTTTCCGGCCTAATCGTTCCTTCGCTATCGATGACCTTTCACACTTTAAGCGTACGGGTGATCGGGCCAGCACTCACGGCGGGTCTGGCTTCGACTTCCCCTGTGTTCGCTATGGCCATTGCTGTTCTGGCTCTAGGAGAAATCGTTTCGACAAACGTGCTCGTGGGCACCGTAATAGTCGTGGTAGGCATTGCAATCGTTGCTTTGAGTTCCCGCGGCACGACGTCGTCTTGGCCACTTTGGGCGGTGGCCATCCCTCTGGGCGCTGCGCTCGCGCGGGGGTTGTCGCACAATGCCGTCAAAATTGGACTAGAAGGATTGCCGAGCCCACTGACAGCGGCCTTTGTAGCGACATCAACATCACTTCTCGTGGTGCTGCTCCTTCATATCGCCAGTGTACGAACGCTGCCAGCTTGGAACGCCGGATATCTTTGGTTTGGCCTTTGCGGAGTGATGAATGGCCTCGGACTTGTCGGTCTCATGATCGCGTTGCATCTGGGTGATGTGACAATCGTTGCGCCGCTAATATCGACAACGCCGATCTTCACGCTCGTAACGGGTTGGCTTTTTTTTCGACGAGAGACGCTACCGTTCACTTCCGTAGCTGCAATCATGTTGATATTTTGTGGTTGCCTGCTTGTAATCATGTGACACCAGGCCTCCTCTCCCAAACACCGCGTTGCACTTGTGCTTCTGTCCCAAGCTTCGAGACATTATTCTTGTATCTATCTGACGATTGCTCTTGAGTTACACTGGCAATTCGGTTCCATTCTATGGATTGCCGTGACCGTCAGATCTCGATGCCCATTGGACAACCTCCCCTCGGACGGTTGGACCCGCTCTTCGACATAACAGCGCTTCAATGACATGGACGAGAGTTCGAACATATGAAACACTTCACGACGAATGAAATCTGAGCTCGCAACTCACCAAGAGTAGCCATCCGCAACACTGGTAACGGCCCAATGCCCTGCCAAAGTCAATGAATTTTAATGAGCTTATGCTAGTCAGCCAACGCGTAGTGCAGATTGAATGGGGAGATTGTGATCCCGCGAACATCGTATTTTACCCGCGATACTTCGCCTGGTTCGACGCCTCGACCGCCCACCATTTTACCGCCGCCGGTCTGCCGAAAACCAAGCTGATCTCGCGGTATGGTGTCATTGGGTTTCCAATGGTGGACACACGTGCGGTTTTTCATGAACCATCACGCCACGGAGATGAAGTTACGATTGAGACGCGCTTTCCCAAGTTTGGCCGATCAAGCTTCGAAGTACACCATCGGCTTCAACGCAAGGACGGCTCGCTCGGTGTCGAGGCCTTTGAGAAACGCGTCCTGGTTAGGCCGGCGGAGGAAGGCGCCGACCGTCTGCGACCATTTGCAATTCCGCTCGAAGTGATAGACCTTTTTAAATGACAGTTTGCCCGTCCTGCTGACGGCTATCCTGGGTCATTATCGTCCATGTGCGGGACTTCTGAATCTCCATGTGGCAAGTTCGCTGGCTCGTCAGATCACAACCGTCAGAGATGCCCGCCATTGGCATCGTCGAGGTTTAGCGGACGAGGGCACCCAATATCGATTGAGCATCGATCACGCCTATGACCTTGCCATCATCGACAACGCCTAAGGTTGCATCTCGTTTCAGGCAGCGCTTGATCAATGGACGCATCGGAGTATTGGCCGCCACGGTGTTCTGCACATCAATGCTCTCACTCGATGCCACGTCGCGCATCACTTCGCGGGCTCTGAGAACGTTCAAAGGATTCATATGGGCAACGAAGTTGGAAACGTAGTCGTCTGCTGGTTCCAAAATGATATCTTGCGGTGTTCCGACCTGAACGATACGCCCCGACTCCATGATGGCTATCCTAGTCCCGAGCTTCATCGCTTCGTCAAGGTCGTGACTGACAAAGACGATTGTTCGGCGAGCTCCATTCTGGAGCTCCAATAACTCGTCCTGGAGCGATGCCCGAATGAGCGGATCAAGTGCCGAATATGGCTCATCCATCAACAGAATCGGTGCCTGCGTCGCGAATGCTCGCGCAAGTCCAACACGTTGCTGCATACCACCGGAAAGTTCATGTACTCGCCGGTCTGCCCACCCGTCGAGCCCAACGAGTTGCAGCTGCTTTTCGACGGCGCCCATTCGCTGTTCACGTGGCATGCCTGACAACTCAAGACCGTATCCGACATTCTCAGCAACGGATCGCCACGGCAGCAGTGCAAACTGCTGAAATACCATGGCCACACAGCGCGTTCGCAAATCTCGCAAGACACGAGGCTCACAGCGGGATGGATCGACATAGTCTGTTCCATTATGCACATTGGCAATCCCGCGGGTGACCTTTGTAAGTCCGTTTATCGCCCGTAACAGCGTTGATTTTCCTGAACCCGAAAGCCCCATGATGACAAGAATTTCGCCGTGGTAGATGTCGAGAGTACAGTTGGTAACGGCGAGAACCAGCCCCGTTCCTTCTGCTATCTCGGCACGCGATTTGCCTGCGTCGATCAAATGCAGCACGCGTTCTGGACGCTTACCGAAGACAATGTCGACGTCGCGGAATCGTACTGCAGGTTCATTCATATTTGACTTCGACATTGCGACTTATTTGAGCTCTGCAGGGCGCAAGAACCGGTCGAGAATAATCGCAACGAGTACGATCGCAAGGCCAACCTCAAAACCTTTGGCGATATTGACCTGATTGAGCGCTCGCACCGTCGGCACACCAAGCCCGTCTGCACCTACAAGCGCCGCGATAACCACCATGGACAATGACAGCATTATTGTCTGCGTAAGTCCGGCCATTATTTGCGGCAGGGCCCAGGGCAACTCGATCGTAGCTAGGCGCTGCCAGGCTGTCGCCCCAAATGCATCACCAGCCTCCGTCAGCTGCCTTGGGGTCGAAGAAATGCCAAGATAAGTCAGCCGAATTGGTGCTGGAATTGCGAAGATAACTGTGGCAACGAGGCCCGGCACCATGCCTAGGCCAAACAGTATCAAGGCCGGTATTAGATAGACAAATGTTGGTACGGTTTGCATCAGATCCAGCACAGGCCGGAGCGCGCTGTATAGCCATGGCCGGCGGGCAGCAGCTATTCCAACGGGCACACCCAGTCCCATGCAGACGATGCACGATGCAAAAACAAGTGCCAAAGTGTTTGTTGTCTCCTCCCAATACCCCTGGTTGGCGACAAACAAAAAACCAATCAGAACAAATGTTGCAAAGCCAATGGACCGCCTTACGGCGTAGGCGGCCACAGTGGCAACCGCAATAACGATGAACGGATGAGGCACCTGCAAAAACCATTGTATCGTACCAATCATCATGCCGAGGACGATTGCTAAGCCGTCAAACAACCAGGATGCATTGTTGGTTAGCCAGTCAACAATGCCCGCAACCCACTGGCCGACTGGCAATTTGTTTTCCTGCAGCCATTCCATGGGCGGTACGCTCCTCAAAAAGATACGATTCACTATCTGTTATGGTGGAGGTCGACTGACGCGATCAGCCCGCTTCGCTTGCGAGCACTACTCATTAACTGACCATTGGAAGGCTAGAGACCAAGCGCCGCTCGTACGGCCGCCAACCCATCCCTATCATCTCGTGTCTGAACCCCCTCGAGCCAACCGCTCAGGATGTTCGGGTTATTCTTGAGCCATGTTTCCGCAGCCTTGGCAGGTTCCTGTTTGTCATTCAGGATCGCGGCCATGATCTCGTTTTCCATTTCGAGCGTGAATTTCAAGTTCTTCAACAATCGCCCGACATTGGGGCAATCTGCAAGGTAACCGGCACGGGTATTGGTATACACGGTTGCTCCACCAAGATTTGGGCCGAAAACATCATCACCACCGGCGAGGTAGCTCATTTTGAAGTTTGCGTTCATCGGATGCGGCTCCCAGCCAAGAAAAACAATGTGCTTCTTACGCTTTACCGCTCGCGCTACTTGCGAGAGCATTCCTTGTTCGGAAGATGCGACGAGCTTGAAGCCTCTGAGGCCAAACTTGTTGTCCTCAATCATACCGAGGATAAGCCGATTGCCGTCATTACCAGGTTCGATGCCGAATATTTTGCCGCCAAGTTGGTCCCGAAATCTTGCAATATCAGCGAAACTCTTCAAGCCCGCAGCCTGCGTATAGCTCGGCACGGCAAGCGTGTATTTGGCACCCTGCAAATTGTCGGTGACGGTATCAACCGTTTTTGCGTCGCGATACTTCTTAATGTCACCTGCCATCGTCGGCATCCAATTGCCCAGAAAAACATCGATATCCTTGTTGGCCAATGACGCATAGGTTACGGGCACGGATAGCACCTTGACGGAAACTTTGTACCCCAGCGCGGTGAGGACTGTATTTGTTGCCGCCGTCGTTGCGGTGATGTCGGTCCAACCGACGTCGGAGAACCGAACCGTTCGACAGGCCTCCGAATCAGCAGCGATCGCGGAATTACCGATCAGCAGTGTCCAGACGGCTGCGGCGAGAGTGCGTCGCAAATGCATTGGATATCTCCTTAAATTGAAACCGTTCCGCCTCTGCGATTAGCAAGGATTGGCCAATGTCGCCAGGTTGTTGCATGACAGCGATAGTGTCCGTACTGTCACATCCACTCACGATTTGTGGCTCCCCACCTGACACATTGCAAAGTAATCATCAGAAGGATCCGTGCGATCTGCTTAGCACAATGTCATTTCTGGTCACGAGTTGCGCCGCAAATTTGGCCGCTCATGAGCTGCGACAAGCGAGAAAATCGTGATCCCCGGTGCACCTCAATAACGAGCCGAGAAAGTTCGCCCAACCAAATGATTGACGATTTGACCATCCGCAAAACGGAGGCGGGAGACCTAGCTGCAATTGAGGCGCTTTACAGGGACGCCTTTCCTGAGGAAGACTTGTTGCCGCTCGTAAGTGAGCTCATGCAGACAGCGTCGATAGCCTTATCACTTGCTGCGACTGTCGGCTCAAGCCTTGTCGGCCATATCGTTTTGTCGAGGTGTGAACTGGTTGAAACCAAATTTAGGGTCGCCCTCTTAGGACCACTCTGTGTCGCCTCTACATGGCGGAAGATGGGAATTGGCGGCACCTTGGTTCGAAATGGCCTGCAACTAATGGACGAGGAAGGCATGGTTCTCGCATGCGTGCTCGGTGATCCCGCATACTACGGGCGATTTGGCTTTTCCCCGGAAAAAGATGTCAGGCCGCCTTATCCATTGCCCGACGCATGGTGCGCCGCGTGGCAGTCCATTAAATTCGGTCAATCTAACGCAACGTACATTGGCCAGCTGGTTCCACCGGAACCATGGCAGCGGCCCGCCTTCTGGGCACCCTAGCGGATCAGCTCCGCGTATCAACTGAAAGCGAGACGCGATGATGCCCCCATTGGAACAGCCAATGTCGGTGAAAGCCTTTGAGCGAAAGCCTCTACCCAAGCAGTTCTGCAACCTTGAACGCCTTCTACACGCACTTCGGGCGCGCAATATAGATGGCCTGATCGCAACCGTGCCCCAGAATGTTTTCTATCTGAGCGGTTTCAACACCATAGCTCATAAATCTGACGAGCCACGCGTCTGCGCCGTTGTGCTTTCACGGCACGCACCGGAACATCCAGTTTTGGTAGTGGCGGACTATTATCTCGCGTCATTTCTGACACAAGAGACCTGGATAGAAGATATTCGACCATTTCGTGCAGTAATGATGCCGCTCGACCTACCTGAGAGCAAATCCGACATTGATCGCTTCATTCCCGAAGACGCATTCGGGAAACCATGGATCGAAAACGCTCGCCAAAATTACTCATTCGAGATCAAGACGTCCCTGACTGCCGCCCTCCAAGATTTGAAGATCGCATCAGCGCGTGTGGCATTCGACGATCTGGGCTTTGGCTGCCGCTTAGCCGTTGAGGGGGTCACGATTTGTGATGGCTATGACCCATTGATGTTTGCCAGAGCAGTCAAAACACCTGTTGAACTCGAGCTCCTGCGAAGATCATCAAAACTCAATGAGGCGGCGATCCACAGGACAGTGGCCAGCTGGCAGGATGGTATCAATTGGAGAGATATCAACATCGCCTACGCGACCGCTGTCGCCGAACTCGGCGGCTTCGTGCGTGACCCTGGTGGAATGGTCTGGGGACATCCGCGCGGCACGGAAGAAACAATTATGTTGTCGACGGGATTTGAGAACCATGAAGTGATCAGAGGAACGCACGTTATGTTCGACTGTCACGGAACCATGGACATGTACTGTTGGGATGGCGGCAAAACCTGGGTTGTTGGCGGTGAACCAGAAGGAGATGGCAAGAAGTGGGCAGCAGCCACGAGTGCAGTCTGGGAGACATTGATGCGTGCCATGAAACCTGGAGCGAAGATAAAAGACCTTCAAGGACTCGCGCGCGCCACGTATCGCAAGGCTGGCGTACCAGATCCCAATCGCGCGCTGATCTTTTTTCATGGCCTGGGCCTATCACACATGGAATTGGAGCTCACGACGGCAGATGGTCAATCCCCTGGAGGAAATTGGACTCTGGAAGAGGGTATGGTCGCGCCCGTACATCTGCTTTATCCTGGCAGCGCATACGATCGATCCTGGTGCGAAGAAGTCGTGGAGATCCGGGCAGACGGCGGCGAACCTATGTTCTCCTGGGGGCCCGAGCCGTTATCGTCTTGATACGGGACAGACGACGGAGTGCCGATAGGAAACAGTTCAAACGTGCCCAATTTGCGTCCAGTGGCCGTCTAGCCACCGTCGTTAACCCATGTGCTCTATGTCACAAATGATGACGCTGAAACCTGCAACGGTTGGTGGCTCATCTGTCACCCCAGATGCAAGCGGAGAGTCCCCCCACAGTCTCCGTCCAGCCGACCTGGACTGGGTAGGCCGCCAACGCCCTGAGGGCAATGTGTTGTACATCACAGTCGACTCACTTTACTCTGTTATGGTGGCCGCGCATCATCCCTGATGCGCGCGAAGCTAAGCCCTCTCACCCAGGCTTCGCAAGAGGCGGCCTGTCCACCCAGGCCGCCCCACTTTTTCCTTTGCAAGCAGACTATTAGAAACATGCGGTCATATGATCTGGCCTCTCCATAAACCAGGGAGAGCTGGGTCATTTGAGCTTTGAGATTCGTGGGTCCGGATGCAGGCGGTATCCTTGCAATCCGAGCAGCACGAGACGACATTCACGCGCTGCACGCGCGGACACCACAGAACGGCTACGATCTGCGACGGGCAAGTGTGATGTGCTGCTTGCAGGCCCTCACCGGCAGGCTCTGGACACGTACTTGTGTGAGCGCACAATCGCCTACGGCGCGATATAGGTCGTCTTAACCGTTGTATAGAATTCAACGGCGTAGCGGCCCTGTTCTCGGGGCCCATATGAGGATCCTTTTCGCCCTCCGAAGGGAACGTGATAGTCGACACCGGCCGTCGGCAAATTGACCATCACCATGCCAGCTTTGCATTGCTTGCGGAATTGTGCAGCATATTTGAGAGATGTCGTGCAGACGCCAGCAGACAATCCAAAAGGGGTGTCGTTTGCAACGGCGATCGCCTCATCAAAATCCTTGACCTTGATCACCGAGGCACAGGGTCCAAAAATCTCCTCTCTGCTGCTTCGCATTTGATTGCTGGCACCGACGAAGACAGCGGGTGCTTGAAAGTAACCACGACCTTCCAACCGTGCACCGCCGTGCACCTCGCAACCTTCCTCCCGCGCCAGTGCAACATATGACAAGTTCTGTTCAAGTTGACCATCGTCAACGACTGGCCCGATCTGGGTATCCGGAGCAAGCGCGTCGCCGACTTTCAGCGCGTTGGCCGCAGCTACAAGTTTCTCGACGAACACATCATGGATCTTCTCCGTGACAATCAGCCTGCTCGACGCGGTGCAGCGTTGACCGGTCGAGAAGAAAGCACCGTTGACACAAGCTTCAACTGCAATTGCCAAGTCGGCATCGTCAAGAACCACCATGGGGTTCTTGCCACCCATTTCTAATTGCACTTTCTTATGCGTCTCAGCACACTTCACTGCGATACCACGCCCCGTATCGACAGAACCGGTAAACGAAATGGCGTCAACTCCGGAATGCTCCACCATGCGGGCCCCGACAGATGAGCCTCGCCCCATTACCAAGTTAAAAACCCCGGCCGGACAGCCGGCGTCCTCCAGAATCTTTGCCAATTCCCAGGCGCATCCTGGCGTCAAGTCAGCGGGTTTAATGACTACGGCATTGCCGTAACAAAGCGCGGGTGCGATTTTCCAAGCTGGAATCGCTATCGGGAAATTCCAGGGCGTGATTAAGCCTACAACGCCTACTGCTTCCCGCTCGATCTCAATTTCGACACCAGGTCTGACAGAGGCCAATTTATCACCGGCATTCCTCAGCGTTTCGCCGGCAAAGAATTTGAATATCTGCGCCGCTCGGATCGTTTCGCCCACCCCTTCAGCCAGTGTTTTTCCTTCCTCTCTCGAGAGCAATCGCCCAAGCTCATCCTTACGCGCCATGATTGCGGCACCGGCCTTCTCAAGCACGTCGTGGCGCACTTGTGGCGAGG
This sequence comes from Hyphomicrobiaceae bacterium, assembly GCA_051009975.1. Lineage (GTDB taxonomy): Bacteria > Pseudomonadota > Alphaproteobacteria > Rhizobiales > Hyphomicrobiaceae > Tectiglobus. The sequence continues at coordinate 16,115 of JBPCWA010000192.1, read as the reverse complement.
CAGCGGCCCATGCGGGTTGAGCTTTCCAGGCCGATGCAACGGCCGCGTCGACGGAGTCTGCGGTCGCGCGCGAATATTGCCCTATAATTTCATCCGTGTTTGACGGATTCACATTGACCGCAATGTCCTGAGCAGCAATCCACTCGCCGCCAATCCAATTTTCATGCAGAGTCATAGTCTGCTCCTCTCTTACAACTTGTCACCGCACAGACGTCGGGAATTAGCCCAACTGGGGGCGCTGCTGTTTCAACTCCGGTCAATGATCAGAGCCAGTCATCATGCACAGGTGACGAGGACGAAGTATGAAGTTTTACATAGCCGAACTTGCACGGACCACGGGATTTTCTCCGCAGCTGACTCAGATTTGTGGCCGACTTTGACGGCTTCATTGCAACGTTCATCTACCCATTGATCACAATCGAGAAAACGCGAGTGAACCGAAAGCCTCGAAGATCAACATCAACATTAAAATCAATGTCGAACACCGGGACAATTGCCTCTACGCATCGAGCTACGTCTATCAATTTATGACACACACTCTCACATGATCCAAAATCGCGGCCTTCGCGCGAACATTGGCACAGAGCACATTGACGTTCCAGTCGCCACCAGAAGTGTCGTCGTGAAGCGACGGCCAGCCGATTTGGCCCAGTCACGCACCCGTTGGACATTGCAAAGATCACAACAGACTGCGCCTAGCACCATCGTTGGAAGGCTTTCGCCAATCGTATCCTGACTGATCAAATAGTTGAAGAAAATCGGTGGGATGCCCCGTGTATAACTTCGCATAACTTTGCCAACTTGCTGTCCCGTTCTGCTTCCAAAGGTATAATGGATGATCGATATTGGCCGGACGTGCTTAGGCCGCCACGCCGAGAGAACTGATCGGGCGTGCGATCTAGACCATCCCCATATTCGACAAAAAGAGGCAGGTAGCGTTCGCCACATGCCGTCGTTCAATGAATTGCAAAGGCTACACCACATGCAAACTGGAGTTGTTAAGTTCTTCAACACAAACAAGGGCTACGGCTTTATTCAACCAGATGATGGCAGCAACGACGTGTTTGTCCATATCTCTGCGCTGGAAAGAGCTGGCATCTACGATCTGAGCGACGGGCAAAAAGTCTCGTTCGACACCGAGAGAGATCAACGCAACGGGAAGATTGCTGTCGCCAAGATTCAAGCCCAATAGTGGTCGCAGAATGCGGTCACTACAGATTGTGATATCATGTTGAGCGCTCGCTATGACTGTGCTGTAACTAGTCATAAAGTTGATTGTCGCCCATCGATTTTCATCACGGGCAACTGCTAATCTCGTTGCAGGAGCCGGGCGGAGTACGGAGAAGTTAATCGCATTCCTCACGCACTTCGCCCATCTCTACTGGATGCGCCTGGCCAATCATTTGTACGCCATTCCAAAGCGACTCGATCGAAGCCCTAGCGTCCCGAATTAGCCAACCGACATCGATTTCGAGGCATCTGCGCGGCGACAATGCGGCTTGGGTGGCGGCCCGCCGCTCGCAAGTCGTGCAAAAATAAGCTCTGCGGCACGCGTTAGGCCGATCGTCCAGCCGCCCCGATCGCCGACGATCCTGATGTCAAGGCTACTTCGGCGTCAGACTTCTGCTGTCCGCCCGGTGAGTTAGAAGCAATTCAGGCCGTCGCGGAACATACGATCCTTTTTGTTTGCAACCTTGAGATGTCGCTTCGAAGCGTCCAGCACATGAGCTGGCTCAGGTGTTTTGAAACTCTTTGAATGACACAAGTCTTTTTTTGCGATCGTCCCAGAGATGCAATCGTGTGAACCGAAAACTGTCGGACAAAGTAACTCGTTTCACATTTGTTAGTTCAGGATAGTCCTTCAAGACGTCCGGCAAGCGGTAGTAGGGAATGCGACTGCAAAGATGGTGCACATGATGAACGCCAATATTGGCTGTGAACCAGCGCAGCACGCAAGGTAAATCATAGTGGGAACTGCCATGCAGCGCGGCATCGTGTACGTTCCAATTGACCTGTCTTTCCCAGTGCGTCTCTTCGAATTGATGCTGAATATAGAAGAGCCAGACACCAATCGTTGAAGCAAGAAGGACAATTGGCAAATGCACTGCAAGGAACGATGCAACTCCAAAGCAATACATCATAGCGATGACAAATAGCGCAATACCAAGATTTGTAGCCATGGTACTGAACCAATATACCCACCCGTCTCTCATAAATCCCAGCGGCAAACGGTTCTGCAACAGAAAAACGAATCCGGGGCCAAGTCCGAAGAGCACCAACGGGTTGCGATAGAGGCGATACAAAAGGCGGTCTCGCCAACCAGATGCGCTATATTCCTCGACGGTCAGCGTATAAATGTCTCCAATTCCGCGTCGATCGAGATTGCCTGTTGTTGCGTGATGGACCGCATGGCTGCGACGCCAAACATCATAGGGCGTCAGCGTCAAGACACCAATCGCCCGTCCTACCCAGTCATTCATTGCCCTGCGGCGAAAGAATGCGCCATGGCTGCAATCGTGCTGGATCATAAAGAGGCGGACGAGAAATCCAGCAGCAGGAACTGCCAACACGAGGGTCAACCAGAAGCTAACCGTCAATGCCATCCAAGCCAAAGCCCATAGCGCGATCAGTGGTACGATCGTGACCGAGAGCTCAAGACTGCTACGCATCGCGCTCGGCGATCTGTAGGCGTTGAGCAACTCGACCCAGTCTCGAGCGGAATGTGCACCGGGCGGGGCCAACCTCTCATCAAGCATGCGTGCGGTCCGATCTAGGAATGCATATTGTAGGGCGACGGAATGGGTTTCGGAATGCGGTCCTTATTCCGATGTCCACCTGCGGATATCTGATTCGACGGAAAATTCGTCAATTCTCTGACCTTCCTGCTCGACACCCTGAGGATAATTCCAGATCATTCTTCCGGCAGCTTTCGCTGCTCTAGTGAAATCTGGCTGGCTGCCACCTTTGGCTGAATTGTTCCTCCGCCATGGAATAAGATTACTTGACAGTCGGTCACGCTCGGCTCTGCCAACTCCTCAAATCCAAAAAAGATAAGCCGCATCAACAATGCGGCATAGATCTAGCGAAGCTCCACAAATTTCCGGTGCATCTCAGATGCGCGCTCTTCACGATTTTGTTGTCATACTCAGTTAGGCAACGATATCTGCGAGGAATAACAGTTCGAAACACAGCAGGCTCCGCAAGGCTTTGCACCTGTATATTTTCGCACACACGTTGTGGATATGGGCTTTGGCCAACTCATGATTACTTGACAAGAAATGCAGCAACACTTGGGCGGTATGGTTGCAACTGCTCAATTGCCCCCCTTCCAAGTATGATTCCGGTGATTGAAAAACCGAAGCCAGGACTAGGAGGCACAGTCCAATATGATACTGACAGGATCAATTTCAATTTCATGTAGTGGCCCGAAATTGAGACACAAACAGCTGCAAGTCCCAGGCCAATGTTCGGTAACAGACTTAGGCCAAAGGAGAAAGAGCTATGACCAAAGTCAGTGCCTGTCAAAAATTGGAGCAAGGTATAATTTACGACTGCTTGCTCGAGACGGTCGGGATCACACTAATCGTGCGTCAGAGCAAGATTGCCAAAGAAGCCGATTGCAGCTTTCGCGCAAATAGAATTTCGGCCATCGACCAGCATGACCGCATCACACTGGGCACATAGCGAGACAACCCGTGTAATGCCCCAGCCCGCCTGGTGGGACTTGGCGCAACTGCTGGTTCAGCTGTACCCTCGACTGAGTTCTCTCGACATACCAACAACTCGTTCCATCAGGATTGCTGCATGGCAAAGATTGCCCTCCTTGGACTGGGTCGGACGGGGACTCGTATGGGCGCTCGCCTTCTTGCGAAGTAGAGAGCAATGTGAGGCTTCGCGCCTCCAAGTAGCAAGAGATCTGTCGCCTAACCAGCTAACTTGCGATGGTCTATCTCGGAAAATCTGGTGTGAAATACTGATTCAAAGTCTCGATCTCACATGTCCGATAGGCGGTAGTCAAAAGCAGACACGAGGCTTTCCATGCGCGATCGAGAGGTGGACCTTCCTTGATCCTTCCGGTGATCGCCTCATAGGCACAGTTCTTTGTTTGATATTTCAACCACGCTCTTTGCGCATCTCGCAAAGCTCTTCGCAATTGCACAGATGATCGCTTGATGCGCTCATCGTAAATACGCTGCAGTCGCTTGCCTTCAGCAATCTCAGCTTCTTCTATGCAATAGGCGTGAGAGCCAATCGTGCCGCCAACGGATTGCACGTCTCGCGAACAGCGTTCGGATGCACGCTCGACGATCCGTCTTGCGCATCCAAGGACATCGGCTTCGCATATGGTCGCACCGACAAGCATAGAGAGAGCTAATGCTATCAAGCTGTCGCCGCGCAAGCAACGCATGAGGTTGGACACGAGTAAACTCCGAGCTGGTACTGAGTCTGCGCCAATTTTGAGTCTGCAATTCGGAGTTTGACCTCATTGAAACACTCAAGTTGATCTAACTCAAGTCCGTATCAGCATCCCAAGCAGTGACCAGTTCAATGCGCGTATTGTCCAGCGGACCAACTGCCCAGAACCAAATGTGGCTGGCGAGAACAACCCAAAAGGAAGTCAAGCAAATTTCGGCCGTTAATTCTAGGCGACACGTCTGACGAAACCGAGCAGCGTTGCCACAATTCTCATCTTCATCTCATTTTCAAACCAGTTTGGCGCAACAATAAATCCTCCGTCAACCGCGTTAAACCTCAGGTGCCAGCAGAATAAAGTGGGTATCGACGAAGAGACCATCTTACAAAGACATCTCAACAAGCCTATCCTGCTTCGAAAAATCGACAGATTGTGATGTTTCCGTCGTCACATCTCGATCGGCAACGAAAGGCAAAGATAATGAACGACGACTTGTTGGTTCCCAAGGATGCGAAGTTCGTGGCGATTGACACCACAGCTGGCGAGAGATGCATATCGATCGCAGCGATTTGTGAAATCCAACCGCTTGAAGACGAGCAATGCCTGGTCATTGTGTCCCGTGGCACCGACAACGCTACATACACAGTGAAAATGCCCTATACCGCAATGCTTGAGGTGTTAGGTGTCGAATCTATCGAATACGGCGAGAATGACGGTGATGGCGCCTAGGCAGTGCAGCCAAACAGTCTCATATCCCAATCCACCTACAGGCCAGGACAAGACCAACCTCAGCATCCCCGGCGCAGTTTCTTCGCGACGTGTTGCCCAGGTCTCGAAGTTCACTGTTACTTTGGCGGAAAAATTTTTTCGGGCTGTTTGAGCCGTTTAACGGGGAGGCTGCTTCACAAACGCCACCCTATACGCTTGTTGCAATTCGGATCCCTGATCCGAGCCGGTATTCCAGAGAATGCACAATTTTATTCGCGATACTGCGAGATGCTCGGGTCGCTGGGAAACTGCCGCACTTCGATCTACGCCGAAACCAGCGCTCGTGCCAATTAAGCAACACGTCGCTGTATTAGTAATCTCCGGTTAACCCTTTCATAACCTCGCCAAGACAGGCTAACACGGGCAGGTCGCTTAGCTCGTTGGGAATGCTGTACCTGAGGCATCGTTGTGGGCCCTAGAAGTGCCCTAGATCTCCATTTTCTGGAAGACCGTTTTAAGCCATCGGTTACAGAGACCGATGAGAGTTGGTAGGTGAGGATGCGCTCCCGTCGTGGTCTGGCAACATGTTGTTTTGCGACGGCGCTTGCTGCGTGCGTTCTGGCAGCGACCCAAGCGAGTGCAGCCAAGCAAAGACCTGTCACTATTTCAGGGAAACAACTTCTGGAATTTCTCCCTGGAACGATTATGCACTTTGATACGCCGATCGGAAGTGTCGTGCGTGTGACCTACGGAGAGAGGGGGGCGATGCGAGGACGCGCGCCCAATCTTTCGTTTTATCTCGGCGCATCCTCAGATCGCGGCCGCTGGTGGGTCAAGGGCCGCAAGCTATGCCAGAAATGGCGTGTCTGGTTCAAAGGTCAGGCCCGGTGTTTCCATGTCAGAAAGAAAGGGCGACGGATCTTCTGGGTGAGCAATACTGGGGAGACAGGCACAGCTCGTATCGCCTCAAGGCGACCAGTCGTACGAACACCCAAAACCATACTGAAAGTTACCGCTGCTGCGCCTTTGATCATCCCGCCCAAGCCGAAGCTCATTCGCACAGCTTCTATAGCAGCTAGACCATCGCAGCACGCGAATGGGTTTGAGAGGACGTCTCTGCCAGATAGACAACCGATTCCTGTGCGCATTCCACGGCCCGCCTTGGCAGATCGAAAGTTGAGTAGCGTCACCAGAACAGAGCAGAATGTTCCAATTACTATGCGGACACTTGCCAAGCTTCAATCGTGGTTCAATTCTCGATCCAGAGCATCAACGAAGAAGAGATTGGCGACCTCCAGTCGAATGGCCTTGGGTCTTGGCTTACCTGCCGATCGCAACCAACACGCGAATTCGACCATAACCGTTCGAGTCCGCCCTGGTGATACACTTTTCGCTCTAGCAAAGAAGCACGGCTCGTCGGTACGAGAGATTATGCTCGCCAACAGGATGACGTCGACCTTTCTGCGCGCAGGACAGGCACTTACTATCCCGAACGGACAATGACGACGTTAGCTGACACATCGACTTCTCGGTGAATATCGTCCTTTTTTAGACGCCATCGCATATAAGTTTTCTGTGCGCCGTTAGCGCTTCGCGACATTGACGAGATACTGAGCCAATTCCCATTGCGCAGTCTTCGAGATGCGCACAGCGAGTCGATCGATAGGGGCGCAAACCCTCGCTCGTTGCCACCATGGTTGCAAAGGAGCCAAAGATCCCTTACCCCTCTTTCGACGTATTGGCCGCACGGTATTGACCTATCTCGAGTCCCCGTTCCTAAGCCGCAAAAGCACTCTTCGCGCCACCAGTTTTTTGGGTCTTGAAGATTGATCCAGCGTCGGGCGCTGGCGGAAGTGGTAAGCTGACCGGCACAGCTTCACATCTTGGGCGAGGTGACATCTGGCCAGTGATGACCGAGTTCTGAACAAGATCCCACAGCGCGGTCTGCGAATCGCCGGCAGTCTTCATGTAGGACCCACCGCCAAGCAATGGCCAGGCATCCGCAGAGCGACATTCGTAGAATAGAATGAGACGATTGCGATCAGAGAGGTTCGGCGCCGAACCATGTAGTGTACGGGCATGATGCACCGTCATCGAGCCAGCCTTGCCAGTGAGCACTACGGCCCGATCGAGATCAAAGTCTGGATCACTCGGATCGACTGCCCCGCAGAACACGCCGTCGGCATTATGGTGCGATAGCAATGGTCCTTTGTGTGTGCCTGGGATAACCTGCAGGGGACCGTTTGCCTCATCAACGTCTTCCAGCATGAGGCCGAATGCAAGCATGTCATCATTGGTGTGAGGATAAAATGCCCAGTCCTGGTGCCATTCGACCGCTGCGCCGCCGCCGGGCGCCTTGGTATTGAGCTTACTGGTTTGAATGGCCGTGTCCGGTCCAAGCAGAGCTGTCAGCACCTCAGTCATTCCGGAGGACTTCAACACCTCCCAGAAGTAAGGGTTCTGCTTGTGGGGAAGCTTGATGCGCGTGAGGCGCGGATTACCGGCCCCGTGGCCTTCGTCGAGATCATAGACGGCGTTGCTCTCGCCGACCGAGCGCGATTTATCGATGAGGTCATGAGTGATCTCGCGCATCCGTTTCAGCTGTTCGGGCGATACAGCACTCTCGACCATCAGGTAACCGTTCTCGCGATAGAACTCCACTTGGTCCTTGCTCAGCATTGTCTTTTACCTCTCCCTGCACACAATAGAAAACCAGGTGTCGCACCAGTCCGGGTTCGTCATCTTCTTACGTCTAACTCATAATGCCAATATTCCACGGCACGAACTCGTCGTCACCTAGGCCAAACAACTCGCTCTTCGTCTTTCGGCCGGATGCCGCTTCCAACACGAACCGGAAGATGTCTTCGCCCATCTCGGCGAGCGTTTTCTCACCGTCGAGGATCTGGCCGGTTGCTGACACTGGATCGAAGCCGGGAGGATCCGACCAGTTGCACAGCGTTGACCTCAACGCGATCTTGACGGTGGTTCCAGGCTCTCCGTCTTGCTTATTCTAAGGTGAAATCGCCGTGGAAGCCTTCGTAAATGTGGTTCGAAACATCCTCCAGCCTCACGAATAGACTTCTTTGTCGAGCAACCCAAACGCTTTAGAAGCGATCACACTCGTGGATCTCGGCAATCGCCACAATGTGACGCACGCCGCACCACGTTGAGCAACAACCAGTGTCCCCGCCCAATAACATCATCAGCAAACAGCTGACCCGTTGCTTTCTCGTGGACAACGAATGACCGATAGCCATCAATTGAGATGCAGCGACCCGCCCACTCGCAAAACCGTCGCGTTGTAGTCGAAAGTGGCCTTGTACCCATCCACCTCAAAATTGTTGTCAGAATAGGCGTGATGCAAAACCTCAACTCTGCCTGTCACATCGTGCGCAATCGTCCGCTCGACACCGGCGCCCACAATAAATCCGAACTCTCTTGCGTCCGCTGCGAGGCTGATTTTCTCTGGTCTACTTTTGCTCCCCATGTAGTCGGCAAGCACGGCTTCAAGTTTGAGGTGCGCGAACCCGACGCCGGCGGTTGCAAACAAAAGGGTGCCGGCATGTGCCCAGCCCACCCGTGCCCGGACCGATACATTTGTGGTATTCTTGAGCTTTGCCAAAAATGCTTCGCCCGCGTCGAACTCGCGACTTTCTTTTGACAACGTCGCCAAGGATGCGTCCCCTTCGATGCCATAGATCATGTCGCCGTATCGGAGATTGAAACCCACATGCCCACCAGCCAGCCCACCCCGCAGCTGAAGGCGGCCATCTGAGTAATCGCTGCTGACAATACGCCCCCATCCGTAGCCCCCATGACCGCCGACATAAAAGCCGAGCCAAGCTGAACTTGGGCTACCGTATTCCTCGGCCATAGAAGTCTTGTTCTGACTTATAAACGCAATCACAACCGCTACCAGGACAACGCGTTGATACCATGTGCTCATTGAATTCCCCCGTCCGCATCTCGCCCCCCGGCCGCATGGGAGATAATTCTTATCCCTAAAGAGGGCAACCTGTTTACAAGAACCTCAAGAAAAAAATGCGAATAACGACCAATAAAACACAGCAATTGCGAGAACATATGATAAAATATTCGCAGAAACAAAAACACAACAATGCAATTTCATAGTCCGCTCTACTTACGACATATAAAACAATAAGTTATTGCATTTTTTTATTATATATCCTTGGGAGTTTCGTCAGCTTGCCGCAAAGATACAGTCTATGCTTTGGTTCCAAAGTGTGTTGAGTGTGGTCCTTGCGATTTCGCCAGCAGGATCGGCGTGCGGGCTGTCCAAATTATGGGACACATAGCCCAATTCCGAACGATTCCAGCAGATCAAGCACGCGCTTCCCCGTACTGTCGCGCACGACAGCTGCTGCCGCCGCGCGCCATAATGATAGAGCACCGCCGGCAGTCGAGAAAATAGGATTCGGTGATGGCAAGCATACATTTTCGCGACACTGCCGACGGACTATGCGCGAGGCGCGACGTTCACTGCTTGCTGAGACCGTTACGGAAGCGAGTTCTTGTTCTTGTAGAAAACGGGATCAAAGGAATCGGCCAGACTGCAATAGGCGTCATAGGGTGAAATATGAAGGCCACTACGAACAACGGGGTTCAACGGTCATTCAAACATGCGCAACAACTACCGAAAAATTGGAGGGATACCGAGTGAGCAGCAGAGCACAGGATTGCGAAATCGTTCATCTAACGTTTGAAGTGCCTAACGATGACGTTTCTGCCTATGCCATGGCGATTGACCTTGTGGGGGGCTTGCTGGAAAAGGGTATCATCGCCGAGCCCACCCACCTACACGCGGCCGTCGAGCACTTGGCTAGTGCGCTCGTCTGCAGGAGGATCGCCGATACCGATCTTCGAACCGCAATAGCGACACTAATGGATCGCGCCGGGACGCATGACACCGTCGTTCGACGAGACGAGTTACCTGACCGCGACTTCTCGCTTTGGAGCCAGCGAACTCCTGAGGGCGTTCACTTCAAGATTTTGCCCGGAGGCGAAGTGCCTTAGGCGCGACTTACACAACAGCCCAAGCAGGAGAGAGTAGGAACCGATGGACGATAGAGATGACGGTCCGGTTTTCTTGGCTGCCATTATGTTCTATTTGCTCGGCCTCGCGACAGGCGGTGTGGCAATGTGGTTTGTCTTATGGGCTTTCTAAGTCGGCACGGCGGTCAAACGGAGCGGTTTTGGCTGCCCTCCGCTGGGCCGCAAGACATCGGTCGAACCAACACATGTTTCGGGGCGCTCTTCATTCGCACTAGCCCGCCTCCACGCATTCGAGGAAGTGCCACAAGTTGGAACAGTGAATGTGATGTATCTCTTGCATCGGCCGAAGACTAATGTTGCGATAGTTGCGATACAATTTTGCCATGGCTCATCGATGGACATAAAGAAGCTCAAGACCTTCATTTGCGTTGCCGATTGTGGGTCTATCGCTCGGGCGTCCGACAGACTCCGCGTTGCCCAGCCCGCGATCTCAAGACAAATCAAATTGCTCGAACACGAAGCCGGTGTACCGCTATTTCATCGCCATGTCCGCGGTATGGAAGTCACGGAGGCCGGACAGGAACTCTTGACCCGCGTGTCCAGCATTCTCTACCAACTCGAACAATCAATGCGTGATCTGCAAACCAAGCACAATGAAATCGCCGGCAATGTCACGCTTGGTCTGTTGCCTACAATCGCCGAAGACCTGATCGTCCAGCTACTCTATCAAGCCCGCCAGCAGCTCCCAGCCGTCAGGATCCACATGCGTGAATGCTATTCTGGGACCATTGTTGAGTTGTTGCAAAGTGGTTGCCTCGACATCGCCTTGTTGTACGGTCCCCGTTCAGCCTATCACTTCAGGGCAACTACGTTACTTAGCGAAAAGATGGTACTTGTAAGTGCGCCTGAGAGCCTCGATGAGCAATGCGGAGCCGTCCAACTCTCCGATATCGCAGACTTACCCCTTGCCCTACCCAGCCGGCAGCTGGGCCCGCACATACATTCGATCATCGATAAAGCCGCAAAGACACGAGGTGTGCACCTTAAAAGTTCGTTCGATGTGGACAGCATTCGGGTCATGTTGACGATGGTTGAGTCGGGACTTTGCCATGCACTGTTGCCGGTTTCGAGTGTTCTGCGCATTGCGGCTTCGGGACGCGTAGTGCTGCGCGACATAACTCCAGACAAAATCCGTCGCCAACTCATTCTCACCACTAGTTCCCAGCGCGCCAGCACGCGGGCTGCAGACGCTGTCTCCAACCTCATCAAGCGGCAGATTGCGATTATGGTGAATTCAGGCGCGTGGCCGGCTCAGCCCCACTTCGACGTCCGAAAGTATTTGGCGGGCTGATCCCCAGTGTCGACGACAACCGGTGCGTAGGGAAGCTCAAATCGCTTCAGTGGCGTTGACAATTGCTCTGTTGCAAGCCTTCATTAGCCACAATACGATTGCCATCGACACAGAGGTCCAAATGTCTACAGCCACTCAGATGTACACGCTTGAAGCCCTCGCAGACGATATCCGAAGCACCCTGAAGGTCGATTCAAGCCGAGCAGGTCGTGAAAAGATCTGCACCTTTGTTTCACGCGCCCTTCTGGATCAGGAACTCGTAGCCAAGCACCTCAAAGATCGCGCGCCCGGCGAACATCCCCGTGAAGTCCTCTACGAAGATGACGAAACCGGCTTTTGCATCTGCGGCCATGTTTATAATGGAGAGGCGGTCGGCGAACCCCACGATCACGGCTCTAGCTGGGCAATCTATGGCCAGGCCACGGGCGAAACCGAGATGACCGACTGGAAAATTGTCGAAACTGGCGACGGCAAGGAATCGCCGCACCTCGTCGAAGCGGTTAGGACGTACACCATGGTCCCAGGAGACGCCCATGTCTACGACATAGGTGATGTCCATTCACCGGCGCGCTCAAAACCGGTCAAACTAATCCGCATCGAAGGAGCGAACCTCGACCACGTGCAACGGTCAAATATCAAGAAGAAGTAGTACCATCATGGGTGCAACTCGTTGCACCCAATACACCATTCAGACTGACGTTGAGAACATCCGCAAAAAGACAAAACTATCGATCGCTTTTCGTTGCTCTTTTCTAATCGACAGTGACAGATCATAAATCTATTAAAGATGGGGCAAGCACTCAATATTAGTGTTGTTAACATGAACCAACCCGTCACAGGTCACGTTTGGCGAGCACGTGTGCTCTGGTGGGCAGAAGGGTCGCGAACCTCATCTAGCTGCCAGGGCTTGCGCTGCACCTGTAGTTCACGCGGATGCACTTCCTGCGGCAAGTCGTAGTGGCCACATTCGACGCACGTGCAATCCAATTTGCAGGGCTGTTTCCAGCACCGCACCTCGTATAGAAAATTCAAAAAAAGTCTCTCAAGGTGAAGATTTTGGGCGCTCTTCAGGAGAATGACTTCGCCGGGAATGGCTGTGTCTCTCAAATAGCGTGCCGCATCTTCGACTTTGTGTTTTTGAACGAAACGACCAGCCGCAATCTCTTCTGGTGTTGCCTTTGAGCGGTGAGCATTGTCGCCGATAAAGATAACCTGATCCGCCACGTCACGAGATGCGCGATAAGCATCCCTGTATTTGGTGCGCGAGGTACCTGTTATATCGCTGATTTGCCCAATGATGATGCGCTTTCGCGGTGCGGAGAAATTCGCCATCATGTCGATAGCCAGCGACATGCTGTGGTACGGCGCTTTAACCGAGTCGACGATGAAAATCGGACCATTATCAATGGCGTGAACCGAACATCGACCAAAGACGGGTTTGAAGCTTGCGATCCGTTCCTGACAGACCGAAGCCGGAACACCAAGCTCGCGTGCACAGGCAAATGCAGCGACAATTGGTACGTACTGGTGGGCGCCGGTCAGCAGCGTTTTGAGATCAATAGTTTGACCAGCGTGCGAAATCGACAGCGTCAATCCAGCAGGATTGTCTGCGCAAATGCTTGACACGACGTAATCGCCACCTTGTTTACCGAAGGTCTTAACTCGTGCCTTGGTCCGAGAGGCCATTGCGCTAACGCGGCTGTCGTCGTGATTGAGGATCGCCAACCCCTCCCTCGGAAGCGCTTCGACAAGAGTTTGCTTGTCTTGCTGGACAGCCTCACACGTGTGGAAGTTGCTTTTGTGCTCCAGGGCGACAAGCGTAACAATACCCACGTGAGGTCGAACGAGATCGACCAGCGGTTTCAGAGACCCTGGCCTGAACGCACCCATTTCCCAAATAGAGTACGCATCAGGCAAGGGCGCGGATCGGAGTGCTTCAACAAAATCCTTCAATTCATTGTCCACTGCCTGGACAAATGTTTTGTCGACGCCGGACGGGATATGTCCGGTCAGCGCCGCGGTGGTCGTTTTACCACTGCTGCCTGTAACGCCGATGTACGTAGCCTTGCCTTGGCTTCGCTTAAACCGAGCTTGCAGCCGGTGATATTCAAACTTGACGGCCTTCTGTAGCTGCCAACGTGTATGGCGAAAGAGAGCGTAATTCTCAGAGTGCTTCAAAGAGGCAAACATGACGTTCGATGATCCTTGGAACAAATTAACTGAATGCTGAACAGAATATTGTGCGTTGGGGTTTGAATTTGCCGCGTGTCTCCGCATACCATCGGAGATTTAATTCAACACGCGACTTTCGGCGACGATCGAGCCTGACGACTCATGGACAACTCGTCGATTTCGTGGCGTCGTCTTGGTCGCGATGAATACTAGGCACTTTTCCTCAAGATAAATTCGATTCGAAATCGCATCTGGCAAGCGACAATAGCCGGACCTGAGTCCGTGGATCCGAGTGAGGGCAGACGGGATCCTCTATGCCTCGATCGCGACTGACAGCATCTGCAGTTGCTGGTCCGGGAGTTTCGGGTTGTGGATAGTGCAAACGATGAGAGGATGTCGATGGTCCAGGATCATCTCCAGGATCGCAATGTACCGCACCCGAAACCCTTCTCTGATCTCATGGAAGATCAACACTGACGTGATTGCTTTGTCTGCGGCGGGATCTTGCACCAAATCCATAAGCCCGAGCGCATCGTTGCCGCCACGAACGTCGCCGGTCGCGTCACTGGCCTCTCAGTCAGTTGAAATTCGACATCATCGACAACCGCACCGTCGACGGCCCGCAAGTCTACCGTCCATGCGGCCTGCCCCACCTTTCGCTTGAGATGCTTTGCGACTTCAGCCTCGCCTGGTTCGACGTAGGTTCCGTTATCAAAAATGCTTTCTCCCAGCAGGATCAAGTGCCGAGCCATTCGCCATCCTCTCCTGTCGTTTCAGCAGATTGGAAGCAGTGTTGGTTCGCTCGTAGCGAATCGCTACCATCCCCGCTTGGAAACCATTTAGAAGATCTATGTCGCGCGGCGACTTGCACGCAATTTTTACGGCCGACCGCCGGAAATACGCAAATTGGCGCCAGCCACGTAAGTCGCAGCATCAGACATGAGCCAGATTATACCGGCGGCGATCTCGTCAGCTTCACCCACACGACCAATTGGTATGCTCGGGCCTTGGGATTCGAGAGTTGTAGGATTGGGCATGTCAGTGCGCGTCAAACCTGGGGCCACTGCATTGACACGGATTCCTTCACCAGCAACTTCCTGGGAAAGGCCAATCGTGAGAGAATTAACCGCCCCCTTGGAGACGGCGTAAAGGATGTTTTCGTTGGAGCCGCCACGGTGAGCCGCACCGGAGGAAACATTGACAATCACGCCTCCGTCACCCCCGTGTTTCGTTGACATCCGTTTGACGGCGGCCCTGGCGCAAAGCATGTATCCGACAACGTTTACTGCAAGAACGCGATCCATGGCACTACAGGACAACTCTGCGAATCGCCCTCGCGGGCCAATTATACCGGCGTTATTGACCAAACCATCGAGCCGTCCCCAAGTAGACTCGACCATGTCGAACATACGGGTCACTTCAACTTCAGAAGCAGTGTCGGCCTGAATGACAAGCGCCGCGCCACCCGCCTGCTCGATCTCTCCGGCAACACCTGCGGCAGCGGCTTTGTTGGTAAGGTAGTTGATAGCGACAGACCATCCGTCCGCGGCTAGCCGTCGCGCCGCAGCAGCACCGATACCACGGCTTGCACCAGTGATAATGGCGACCTTGCGATCCATGTGACGCACTCCTTGCGATACGTTGTTGTGCACGCATTACCACAATGCGGCAGTGATGTCCCGTCGGTTATAGACGCGCGACACGGCAGAATGATCCGCAACAAGTACCAAGTTCCATCTGGGCCCGGCAAGCTCACGGCGTCTCCTTTATAAAGTCGGCCGCTCGTTCGCCCACCATGATAGACGGCGCATTGGTGTTGCCAGAGGGCATGTTCGGAAATATCGAGGCATCGGCGACGCGAAGGCCTGCGATCCCGTGCACCTTGAGCTTATCATCGACCACGGTCGAGGGACCCACCGGCCCCATGCGGCAAGTGCCGATCGGATGATAGGCCGTCTGCGAGTTCTGTCGGATAAAGTCGAGGATTTCGGCCTCGGTTTGCACTGGGGCGCCGGGGACCACCTCCTCACCTCGGTAGGAATCGAGTGCGCGCTGTTCACCAATCCGTCGGACGATCTTGAAGCCTTCGACCATGCAATGCTGGTCGATGCCGTCGGAGAGAAAATTGAACTTGATTGCCGGCGGAACATGCGGATTGATCGAGCGGACGTGGATAGAGCCCTGGCTTTCGGGTCGAAGCTGGTAGCAGCTGATGGTCATCGCGGGAAAATCGAAGAGCTCGCGCTTTTGCAGACTCCGAACGGCAATAGGCAGCAGATGCAGTTGGATGTTGGGTGTGGCCAAATCGTGCCGGGTCTTGAGGAACGCCACCAGTGGCGCGGACGGCAGGCTGAAGAAACCGGTGCCACTGGTAAGAAGTTTCCACGCCTCCATGGCGGCTGCGAGCCCGCGTGCGCGTGAATTATAGGAAAGATGCGGGTCTTTCACTCTCCATAC
>JBPCWA010000191.1:0-5077 GCA_051009975.1 Hyphomicrobiaceae bacterium | reverse complement strand
ATTCTATGCTGCGCAATCGTACGACACTATTATGTTGATCAAATCCGCAGTCGATGCCGTAAATGGCGACACCACGAAAATCGACGAAATGCGGGCGGCGATGAAGGCGGCGAAATTTGATTCGGTCCGAGGAAAATTCACTTACGGGAACAACCATATGCCGATTCAAAACTTCTATCTTCGCCAGGTTGTCGCCGATTCTGAAGGAAAGTGGACGACCCAAATCACGAAAACGGTTTATACCAATCATCAGGATGTCTACGCCAAGGAGTGTAGTATGAAGTAGCCCAAGTCGTTTAAACAATCACCCGCTTTCTGGGGTGGGGGAGCCAGTGCTTACCCCCCCCCATTTTGTGTGGTTGGGGGGGAGCAAAATGTCATGTCATGTTGGCTGTTTCAAATGACGCAGTGGGTTCAGTCAGTCATCGCCTCTTGCGCTATATGTGCGTTAATGCCTCTCTAAAGTGCCCATCCTGAACTACAACAAGATTCGCGCCTCGATCCATGGACCTCTCGTTGCTCATTATTCAAGTGCTGAACGGGTTGCAGCTCGGCGTCTTGTTGTTCTTGCTTGCGTCCGGATTGACATTGACATTTGGTATCATGGATCTCGTGAACTTGGCGCATGGCGCATTTTATATGATCGGTGCGTTTATTTGCGCCTCGCTTACTTTGGCGACGGGTTCGTTCTTTCTGGCTATTTTTCTGGCCATCCCACTGACAGCCTGCGTCGGCCTGGTTGTTGAATATGCAGCCATCCGCCATCTTTATGCGCGGCAACATCTGGATCATGTCCTTGCCACTTTTGGGCTCATTCTCTGTTTCGACACCATTGTCCAAATTATATGGGGCCCAGAGGGTATCGCGGTTCCGTTGCCAGCCTCTCTCAACGGTCAGATCCAGCTGCTTGGTGGGGTCGGATTTCCCGCTTATCGTTTGCTGATTATCGTGACGGGCCTGGCGGTCGCTGCAGGTCTTTATGCGCTTGTTAATCATACGCGACTTGGGATGCTTATACGGGCAGGCGCGTCAAATCGGACGATGGTGAGCGCGCTCGGTGTCAACATTCAACTGTTGTTTTCGCTGGTGTTCGCGCTTGGTGCTGCGCTTGCCGGACTGGCCGGAATGTTAATTGCGCCCATTACAGAAGCATCAGTGGGCATGGGGAATGAGATTATCATAACTGCGTTTGTGGTGATAATCATTGGCGGAATTGGTTCTATGAAGGGTGCCTTTGTTGCGGCAATTCTCGTTGGCATGATCGATACCATGGGGCGTGCCTACCTCGACGACGCCTTCGCATTGGCTATGCCGGTTGCCTATGCCGAGACCGCAGCGCCTGCAGTTTCGGCGATGCTGGTCTACATCATGATGGCTTTCATCCTAGCGTTCCGCCCTCAGGGCTTGTTTCCGCCCCGGACACGGTGAGGTAGTGTCTTGATGTCCAACGTTCCCGCGGACCAAGCTGCGCGCCGTAAGATTGCCAGCAAGTTTGTCGGCGTTCTGCCGCAGAAACCCGGGCAGTTGTTGGCGATCGCGTTGTCGACATTGTTGTTCACGGTTCCGGTCGTAGCGTACACTCTTGGCGCCGCCTTTTGGCTCGACGTGGCAACGCGGCTCGTCATACTGTCTATTGCGGCGGTGGGCCTCAATTTCGTTTTGGGTTTTGGCGGTATGGTCTCCTTTGGTCATGCCGCTTTTGTGGGTCTCGGCGCGTATGCGGTTGGTATACCATCTTACCATGCGCTCTACGGTGGCTTTGATTCGATTGCCTCTCATAATGGATTTTTTCATTTCGGCTTAGCTGTAGTTATTGCAGCATTGTTTGCCTTGGTAACGGGAGCAATTTCGCTGCGTACGCGCGGGGTCCATTTCATTATGATTACAATGGCATTTGGCCAGATGGTATTTTTTGCAATTGTATCTTTAGAGACGTACGGAGGTGATGATGGATTGACGATCGATACACGCTCCGAGTTTCCATTTGTCAATCTTGATGATCCGCTTTCACTATATGGGTTTTGCCTCATATCGCTGCTCATTTTGCTTTACCTCATGCGTCGTGTGGTCAATTCAAGATTTGGTATGGTTCTTCAGGGCGCAAGGCAAAATGAGCAGCGTTTGCAGGCGCTTGGCTATAACGTTTATGCCTACAAGCTTGTCGCTTATATTTGCTCCGGAGCAGTATGTGGTTATGCTGGCGCACTGTTGGGAAACTTTACGACTTTTATTTCTCCGGAAATGATGGACTGGACGCGATCAGGGGAGTTGATGTTCATGGTCATTTTGGGAGGGGCGGCCTATTTGCTGGGTCCGATATTTGGGGCAGCAGCCTTTCTTATCCTCGAGGAGTTGCTCTCAAGTATTACAGTTTATTGGCATCTTCCATTTGGACTTTTGCTCGTTTTTTCGGTTCTTTTCCTGCGTAACGGCTTAAGCGGCTTGATGAGCGATTGGATGCGACTTGGACGGTGAGTTGACGGGCGTGAACGCACTTTTGCGGGCGGAGAAGCTCTGTAAGTCTTTCGGCGGGGTGACAGCAACGGATGCCGTTTCGCTCGACATTCTGGAGGGTGAAACGCACGCTTTGATCGGCCCAAATGGCGCGGGCAAAACTACGCTAGTGGCGCAGTTGTCTGGGCTTTTGCAACCAGATTCGGGGCGTATCTTCTTCGACAAGAGAGATATTACTCGTCTTCCTGCCCACCGACGTACACACGTCGGGCTCGGGCGCTCTTTTCAGATTTCCTCCGTTTTCATGGGCATGACTGTTGTTGAAAATGTCAGTCTCGGTGTGCAAGCGATGTTGGGGCACTCATTCCGTTTTTGGCGGCCTGCGCGTGAAATGTCTGAATTGCGAAAGCCGGCTTTAGAACATTTGGACACCGTAGGCCTAGCCGACCGCTCCGAGGTGAGGGCTTCGTCCCTGTCACATGGGGAGCGTCGCCAGCTCGAGATCGCGATGGCACTTACAGCTAAGCCGAAGTTATTGTTGTTGGACGAACCAATGGCGGGGCTAGGCCCAGAAGAAACCAAACAAATGATCGCAACGCTGAGGGCACTCAAGGGTGTGACGATGTTGTTGGTCGAGCACGATATGGATGCGGTTTTTGCGCTAGCTGACCGCATTTCGGTGCTTGTTTATGGAAGAACTATCGCAACCGGTGCACCGGACGAAATCCGATCGAATCGAGGTGTTATTCAAGCCTATCTCGGGGAGAGTGATGAATGCTTCGAGTGACCGACCTGAAAGCCGCATACGGGGCCAGCCCAGTCCTTTTTGGTGTCTCGCTAGATGTTAGGGCCGGTGAGGTGGTCACAGTACTTGGGCGCAATGGCATGGGCAAAACAACGACGCTCCATGCGATCATGGGCATCGTAAGGGCGACCGGGGGGCAGGTGGTTTACAACGAAACAGATCTGGTCAACCTTCCGACATACCAAATTGCGCGTTGTGGCATTGGGCTGGTGCCGGAGGGCCGACAGGTCTTTCCCAATCTCACGGTTTCGGAAAATCTTGTTGCCACTGCGACGAACAGGAAACAGGTCCGCGAGCCATGGACGCTTGACCGCATTTTTGAGATGTTTCCTGAGCTTGCTGCGAGGAAGTCGTCCATGGGCAATCTACTTTCAGGGGGCGAACAGCAAATGCTCGCGATTGCCCGCGC
Organism: Hyphomicrobiaceae bacterium; assembly: GCA_051009975.1. GTDB lineage: Bacteria > Pseudomonadota > Alphaproteobacteria > Rhizobiales > Hyphomicrobiaceae > Tectiglobus. Next base: position 1,409 of record JBPCWA010000191.1, on the reverse strand, counting down.
GTTGATGACGAATCCGCAGTTGTTGATATTGGATGAGGCCACCGAAGGCCTTGCGCCGCTCATCCGTCGCGAAATTTGGGCGTGTCTGCGTAGGATTCGAGAGGAAGGCGTAGCGATTTTGATCGTCGACAAGAACGTCGGTGACCTTATGGGGCTGGCCGAGCGACACCACATACTTGAGAAGGGGCGCGTTGTTTGGAGTGGAGCGTCCGATAAGCTTCGCGCGTCAAAAGATATCCGGAAAAAGTATCTTGGGGTCTAAGTCTGCTCGGTACATGAGGATTTGCTTTAGGTGCGTTGTGCAGCGTACGAGGCTGCGGTAGCGCTGACTTATTTCTCTGGCGCTTTTTGCACTGTTGGGTGAGTGCGGCACAATATCGTCTTGGAGGGGGAATTCAGGCTTGCTCAGCAGGGCGGTATCCGCTAGACAACGCGCTCTAATGAATGAGGCATTGTATCGATGTCGATTATTCTCGTCTCTAGCGGATCTCAGGCAGGTTAGGCCAAGATAGATAGTCGCGAGGGTGAAAGCCGATAAGGGCAGTGCAACGCGGTTATTCGGTGTTTTCATCGGCCGCTCAACGTTATCGCGGCTTCTGAATGACGCCTCATATGCGCACCGGTAGCTCAGCTGGATAGAGCACCAGACTACGAATCTGGGGGTCGGGAGTTCGAATCTTCCCCGGTGCGCCAATGATTTCAATGGGTTAGCAGATTCATTTTTAGCGCTTTGGTCAAAATTGGCCTATAATTGGCCCAAGAATTCTCGCAGAATTGGTCTGAATCGATTGCTCAATCAAAGCAGTCGGATTGTTATATTCCTTCTTCTCATCTGATCATGGAAGTGAAGAGTTGATAGACGCTCACGCCCAAGCTGAGACGACACCGACAGACGTAGTCTTGGATCCCGATCCTCCGCAAAATCCTTCAGACATTCGCGTCGAGCTGAGCGTCATCCAAAAGATAGCCAATGTCGGTGGTTTTTGCGATGAAGAGTACCAGCTTCTTGTCAAGCACTTACCATCCATGTTGCTGCCATATTATTTGAAGTTGGCGCAGAAATTACCCAGCGAAGTACCAACCGCCAAAGAACGTGACGCATGTCTCTCGGAAGCCGTCACTCTCTTTCAAGCTGCGACTGATTTTCTTCACGAGCATCAATGGTTGCAACGCATGTTGGTTGCTCAAGAACTGCGGTGGCGATCCCAGGAGTTGGTAGTTCCACGTCACCATGTCTGCGAAGACGCGGCGTCTGAAGCGTCGAAAGTGATAAAAGACGAATTGAAAGCGATTCCAGACCGGTTGGCGAAGCTAGCCAACGATCCGGTGTTCGGCTCGTTGGATAAGTGGACAATCGTTGGCGTAAACACGGCGAAACCAGAGGTCGCATTGCTTGCCGACTCCATAAC
>JBPCWA010000190.1:0-6685 GCA_051009975.1 Hyphomicrobiaceae bacterium | reverse complement strand
GATATCCATAGAGGCTGCCGAGAGGAGATCCCCGGCCCGCTGTGCGCCTGGTGTCTTCGGCAGTCTGATTCAGGAATCAGAAACGGAGTATTTTTTTCAGGTGCGGCCGTCCGGAGGCAAGCAGGTCCGCCTTTCCCTATTTCCAGGTTCGCGCACGGACTTCCCGTTGAACCGTGTGGACTGCCTGGCCGGACCGACCGAGAAAACAGCCATCCTCAAGATTTCCGGACACTACATCGTCCACCGGCAGGAGCAGCCGGATGCGATTGAAATCGAATTGCGCGCAATGCCCGCTCCGGACCGATGAGGCCAGTCTCAGATAAAATTCTCATGTTCCGGTGACCGGCACCCGATGACGAAAGGAGCAAACATGTTCTCCCGATACGTTGCCGCACTAATCCTCACGCCGTGGTTTGCACTCAATGCCGACGCAGCAGAGTGGAAATATAATAAGCTGGAGGAGCTTCTGAAGAAGAAAACTTCACCGCCGTTGGCCAATAGATCGCGGGCAAAGAAAAGCAAGAAAAAGAGCAAGAGAGATGATTTTTTCTTCTTTGACGACAAACAGCGGTCGAAAGGAAACAAGGGGAGAAGTTCGCAGCGCCGGCCGGTACCAGGTGAAACTGCGGTTGCGGGAATAGCGCAGGACTGGTTTGGGCGCTTCGCGAGCGCTGCATTTGGGAGTCGCCTTGGTGACTTGAATGGCCTGCTAACAGGCCCAAGTCAGCGCCCCAATGATGTGCGTCCGATTGCCGACAAGGCGATTGCGCGCAGGGACACCTATGTCATTCAGTTAAAGATCGGCGCTGGCACCGACAAGGAAATGAAGCGGCTCAATATAGAACTCGACAAGTTGCTGGCGAAGTATGGGCTGCGCATCACCCGATCGATCGGTCGGCTTGGCCTCATCTACTGCGAGTCGATCGCGCCTTCCGGACGAAGCCGCAGCATGGGCAAGCAGACACTTTCCGGAATTCTCGAGCCCAAGATCATCAAGGATCTTCGCAAGGAACCAATCGTTGCGTCAGCGTTTGTGAGCACAACGGTGGCGCCACAGGGTTTGCCGCGGCGATCGTCAACGGAAGTGCGGCACCGCGGTCAGATCTTCAGATGGTCGTGGCGGCGGAACGTTCTCCAGGATGGGAACTGGGGGCTCAAGACCATTCGAATGCCCCCGGTATGGACGATTTTGGAGCGTAGCCGCCAGTCCGGAGGGAGCGGCGCGCGTGTCAAACTTGGTTTTGTCGATGTTGGCTTTTCCGAGCATCGGGATCTGCAATTGAATCCAGTCGGTCGGGCGTTTGGGGGGCGTCTCGGCGGCATTCGTGCCTGCGACTCGGGACATGGTACGCACGTGGCCGGTATTGCCGGCGCTTTCCATGATAATGGCACAGGCATCGACGGCATTTATCCGGATGGGGATATCGATGCGGTGACATTCGAGACGACGCTACTGGACGACCTTGGCAGCGACAATCTCGACGAAATCTGGGAGAACCGCGTTGCGATGTTCTTCGACGTTCTTGAGAGCACGTACCAGTACGTCACGGAGCGTATCGATGCGGATAGCCGACTGCGTGTGGTCAATATCTCGCTTGCCTATAACTGGTTATCGCAGGACGTCCTCGAAGGAAAGAGTCCGGAGGAAATTGCAAGTTTGCGCCTGCACCTTGCATCCCAGGCACTGGCTGTGCGCACGCTCGCCTCACTTGCCAAGAACCAGGTTCTTTTCGTCGTACCAGCCGGCAACGACTCAGACGGTTTGACGAAACCGCTCGACGCCGAGTGGGCATCCCCTTTTACTTGGGCCGGGCTGAACATGGATGCCGAAAACATTCTGGTTGTCGAAGCTTTTGATCGCGAGCGGAAACGGGCCTCATTTTCCAACCGAGGCGGCCATGTCTCTGCGCCCGGCGTCGGTATTATGAGCACGTTGGCAGCCTCCCCGCGTTCTTATGGCCTCTGCAGTGGCACTTCCCAGGCAGCACCGCACGTGAGTGCCCTTGCCGCTCTGCTCTTTGAACTCTCGCCCGAAAGCCGGCCTGCAGAAGTCGCCAGTATCATCAAGAATACCTCGACAGTCGCGCGTGACGCCACCAGCGCACCACAAATCGACGCGCTGGCAGCTGTCCTCGAGGCATCGCCGAGTAGTGCGCGCTTGCTGCTAGACCTGAATGGGGACGATCGTGTTGATCGAGCCGACCTTGTTGTGTTCCGCGACCGATACGTGATGTTGCATCAGCTTCGAAGCGGGCTCGTCAGTGCCAGTTTCGATATGAACGGCGACGGTGCTGTCGATGATGCCGAGCTCGACTGGCCACTAGTCGATTTTAACGGCAACGGACGCGTGGATATCGAGACTTACGCGGCATCTGGCCTCATCCCGTCCCGCTCATCAGATCTCGACATGTTTGCGCTCTCCTGGCCTTCCGAGGAGGAAACATTTCAAACCGTTGTGGACGGCCTCGGCCTCTCCGATCCAGCTGGGCTGCAGCATTCGACGATTGTGATAGGCGAGCGGTCGAACAGCGGTTCACCGCTCGCAGCAAGCTCGTCATCGACTAGGGACAAGGTGAGCCGGGCAATGTCGCGTTTGCAGTCGGACAAGCCCGGCGTTTCGGCGCAGATTGATCGGCGGACCGGTCTGCCTCGAAGCATTCGCGGTCTCTCTAAACAGACGAACGAGGGTGATCTAACGGCAAGCGCTCGAGCTCGGACTGCCGTTGGGTCAGCAGCGGTGCCGGCGATTGTCCGAAAGTTCTTTTCGACCGGAGGGATCGGAGCGTCGATTTTTCCGACCGTGAACCCGAAGGCGGGTATTGAGGTGACCAGGGTTCGCGATGATCCGGATTTCAAGGGCCAGTTCGTGGCCGACGTCACGCAGAACGTTGACGGGATTCCGATATTCGGATCATCTGGACGCGTCATCGTGGAGCCCGGCGGCGACATTACCGAACTCACCGCGAGTTTTTCACGAACTGACATCGCGTCGACAACGCCTAGCGTGGCGAAAGTGGATGCTGAAATCGCTGCGCGTGAGAAACTCGATGAGCTATTAAAGGGCAGGTCGCAATTCGAACGGCTGCAGGCGCCGACGCCATACCCTTGGAAGGCAGCGGCAACAAGTCGTCTGGTTATTTATGATCCGGCCCTTGCCGGAGCTAGTACTGCGGGTGGCGTGAGCAGACTTGCCTGGCTTGTCCAGATCCAGGATTTCCACTTGTTCGTGGATGCCGAAAATCGCTCCGTTCTCGACTTCTATCGAGATGAGCGCTCATTCGTGCTGCGCAAGGTTTACGACCTCAATGGCGACCAAAGCTTTCCGGGCCATCTCGTCATCGACGAGGAGGGCGGCACCAGCTCGGGGCGGCTTCATGGCGATGCGCGACGTGCGTTCAACAACAGCATCCGCGCAAGGGACTATTTCTTCGTGCAGTTCGGGCGGAGAGGTGTCGAGCGAAGAGCAACCGATGGCCGGAGTGGAGCACTGACTGCAAGTGTGAGTGCAACGGATGCAACGTCATTTGAAGCCTACGTTCGCTATGGCGGCATTGCCAATGCGTTCTGGTGTAGTGCGGCGAGCGTTGTCTGTCCGAAGAAGGACGTGATGGTCTATGGACCAGGATTTGCCGGCGCGCTCGACATCGTAGGGCACGAGTATGGTCACGGTGTCGTCGCCCATGAAGCCAATCTCGTCTACAAAGACGAGGCCGGTGCCATCAACGAAGCAATTGCTGACATCTTCGGGACCCTGATCGAATTCTACCATCACCCCGATACAGCGAACTGGCTGATCGGCGAGCAGCTGCCGGACCATTCTCGGCAGACGCCGATGCGCAGCCTGTCGGACCCGACGTTTGCGCAGACATCTGGTACGCTCACGTTCGTTAAGTCAGAGGCGTATTCGGTGTTAAATCGCGGGCAGCCCGATCACTATGCGGCATATGTCGATCGGAAGGATCCGATCTGCAAGTCTACGGGAGATTTCTGGAATGGCTGTGTGCACTTCAACAGCGGGATTATTAACAAGTTCGCCTACCTGGTGGCCGAGGGCGGGACACATCGCAATATCGTCGTGAAGGGCATCGGGCAAAACAAACTCGGCCGGATCGTCTACCGCGCATTGACAACAAGCCTGAATGCCGGGTCGAGCATGGCGGACGCCGCAACGGGGTTCTGGCGCGCCTGCGATGATCTGGAAAAGGCCCAAGTGCTAGACTTCGAGGCCGACGATTGTACACAGGTCGAGCAAGCGCTGATTGCTGTCGGATTGTTCTCGAACTAACGCGGCAGGCCTCGATGCGTTTGAGACAAATTGGTTGGAGTTTGGAGGCGAATTGGTATGCATCCGCGTAATCCTTTGCGTCACTTTTAGCGGTCAGGAGTCCATCGGTAGCGATCAAGGGAAAGCCTCGCCGCGTCGTCTAATAAAGACACAAGGTCAACTATCGGAGTGCACCGAGATGGCTTGCGTTGTCAAAGTGCGGGGAAGTTGGGGGCATATCCAGCGGTCAGCATTTCCGCAATCCCGTCGCGTCCAAATCAAATCAGAGACGACAGCCGCAACCGTATGATGGTTAGCGCAACGCGACATCAATCTCGCTGAGGAGCGTTTTATTCACGCTCGCGATAAACTCCGTGATGAGTCGAACGCGTTTTAGGTTATCCGGTCTTCGATGAGCATTGACCACGTTGACCATTTTGGCGCCGATACTGTGTCGGATACTCGGAACACTACGGCAGTCCGACCGCATTCACGCATAGCGTGACAGCTCGTCCAGTGCGAGTTGGACTTGCAGCGGCTGGATAGCCAGCTTGCGATCGTTTTTTTCCTCTCGATACGGAGCCCACAGTGCCGACCAACGCTCTGAGTTGAATGGCAAACGCGCAAACTGCCCGGTTCCGGCAAACGGATAGTGGCCCTGGCGTGCCAGCCAGCGCTCGACAGCTCGGTCGATATCCTCGTCAACCGGATCGTTGTCCGGGCCACGAAGCTGCGCCATAACCGGTTGCCCCTGCCGCTCCCAGTGCGGCCGCACCTCAAGCGTTGCGACATGCTGGTTGCCGCGCCGGATTGAATAGATCAGACAGGCGCCCGACAGCACCTGACATGCATAATCGCCAACGCAGTGCCGCATGCGTTTGCCTTCGTGGATCAGTTCGTCGGGTGTTCGCAACGGCACGATCCGCAAACCGCTGGAGCGCTGACGCGCAAACCAGTGTCCGGGATAACCTTGACTGTCACTGCAGTATTCACTCAGACAGCGCACGAACCAACTGCGCGCCGCTTCCAAAGCCTTCGCGAATCCGGTGTTTGCTGTCCAGGGGCGTTCGATCAGGCCACGTGCAGTCGTTTTCTCCGCAGAGGAATACCAGGCATATGCTGCGAGCGGCAACATCGGCGATGGATCGCGATCATGTTCAAGCCAGATGTGCTGACGGGCGATCCAAATGGCAAACTCCTCGTCGCAGAGCGCGTTGGCGCGCAGAACCCACTGCAGCCACATGCTGCATTGCGCCGGGTCTTGCGGAACGGTGTTTGAGATACGGCGTGCAAAATCATCGCCCCCGGGGATCTTTCCGAGCGCTTGCAGAAACGCCTCTGGAGGGAGGCGTCGGACCCACACCGGCAGACCGAGTACCTTGCCGATCTCGCGCAGACTAGCACCATCTTGCACGAGGTTAACGGCCTCTGCGCGCAGCAAAGGGTTACCGTGCCCGGCGGCGATTGAAAAGGCTGCGCCCGGAAAAGTATAGATCAAATCCTTCAATTGCCTAGACGTCTTTGCAAGCTTACGCAAGCGTCTCCTATAACCGCGGTGGTAGCGCCGCAACTGGACGTCCAATGTTGAACGCGACGGGACATTTGACGCGATTGCGAGACCGCAAGACATGGTTGCTCTCCTGCTAGCCCAATGGCCGCATAGGCACGTCGTGCAGACCGCACACGTTCACGGCAGCACGTCCGTACAACACGAGTGACGAGGTTGAATCCGGATATATTTGTTCTGTGATCCGCGAACGACGCATGTGGTCTTGCGCGTTGTTTCAGGCGCGCAAGTCCTATGGTCTACGGCAATGCCGGATCAGACCACCACCTTCAGAGCATGCAATTTAGTTAGCGGATGTTCAGGGAGCGACGCGCCAGGAACATGACGAGCCAACTTCCACTTCCAACAAATGGATGTGCATGGCTTCGATCATTATGTTCCTTTCTCGCTTATATAAGTGGACCGCGGTGTATAATTCAAAATTGCGGCGAATGCAAGACAGTTACGTTCTCGAGCACATCCGTCGAATACCACTAAAAGGGATGTTAAAGCTCAACTCTTCATAAGTGCACAGATTTTGATGAAGTTATGCATTTCCAATCACCGGTTTCCATCGTGCGCGAGATTTTTTGATTAACAATCTGTTCGCGGTAAATTTAATCTGACTTGCAAGTGGTGCTAAATTCAATTATTTCCGCACCACTATGAAAAAGCACCTGAGATATTTGGGGCGACTATCATTGCCATCACGATGCCCATTTAGCCGGTAGGATCGCCGGGGCTCTTGTCGTCTTTTCCAATAGTTGTGCTTGTAAAGTTATCGCGCTGGCACAAGTGAGTATCTGACCACTCGAAATGTCATTGTGAATCCGTTTGGGTCCCTTTCCCCTCAGCGGTTCATGATCCCGTAACTG
>JBPCWA010000189.1:0-5473 GCA_051009975.1 Hyphomicrobiaceae bacterium | reverse complement strand
GGGCAGCTATGGCATCCTGGACAGTCGCATTCTCGTCGAGACGGTATTTGTCGTAGTATTCTGAAGGAAGCCGCTCGATATGATGTTGGCCGAAGAAGAAGTCTCCCAAACAGTAGAAGATCGGTCGGCCTTTATAGATTTCGATTCCCTCTATCCTATGGGGTCCATGGGCGATAAAAATGTCTGCTCCGTTGTCGATGGTTCTATGTGCGAACCGACGCAGCCATTCTCCTTGGTCGTGCGCATGAATCGACACGATCGTCAGCTCAGCCCGGGTCGATGCCTCATTCGTTGCCCGAAGAAGAGCACTCGAATCGTCAGGATAGGGCCGGCGGCCCGAATGCCACGCGAATTCTCTACCGCGCGCAATGTCAAACCCTAGGACATTGAAATGAGCGTTATTAAAGCGGTTCTGCTCAAAACCCAAGCTCTCGGCGAGATTCGCAAGGCCTTCGGCGAAGCCTTCCGGAATAACAACCTGCCTCACGATACGCGTCCGCAAGGGGTTCAATCCCGGACGCCCCCGCTGGTCGGAGCGAGAGGTCGATGCCAGGCCGTAACTGACAAACGTTGACGCTGCAGAAATGAGGCCAATCCTTGCTTTGGGGTGGTCGAAATAAGTTACCGCGCGGGCCTGCTGCAAGTCTTTACCGGCGCCCGCGGAGAGAATTCCTGCCTTTGCTAGAGCATCAAGATTCTCCATGACGCCGATCGCACCAAAGTCAAATGTGTGGTTATTTGCTGCACTCACGATATCTAGGCCAGCCCACGCCAGGTCCCGGGCGACCTCTGGGGGAGTTGCCATGTAAGTCCCACCAGAGTGTGCCTGAGGATACCCCTTATATTCGTGAAATAGAGTTTCAAGATTGGCAAAAGCAACGTCGGCGCTGCGAATTTCGCTCACAAGCTGCAAGAAGCGATCATCACGCACATCTGCAAACGGCCGCATTACGATCATGTCGCCAGCCAAAAAAATTGAAACCGAGTCTTCTTCCGAAGCGTTCGTGCTCCCCGAACTGAGAGCCAGGATAGTTAAGATGTAGACTAGGAGGCGTCGCAATGCATTTGTCCTGTCAGCTCGAGCCAATGGTAGAACCAACGCGGCACGTCGGCAGATATCGGCGTATGCGCGTATGCACGTATGCACGTATGCACGCATGCACGCATGCACTATTGTGTAACGCTCGCCAGCTGGGTGACACGTGGAAAAATCCTGTTGAAGATCGAATAGCCATCTACCACAGAAAGTATTTGAGCGACACTTTGAGAAGTCTCGCATGGCAAAGTAGTGATACGAGCAATGCTACAACCGGAGGAAGACATGGTATATGTCGAGTGCGAAGGACGAAGGAAATTGCTCGCGAAGTTATGACGTACCGCGCCAACTCCACGACACTCTTGTACAAAGTTGGCAAAACGTCGAATCGGGCACGCTGGCGATACCCGCCAATCGCTGCTTTGTTCTGCCGCCTCTCGTCAGCACTACAGTAGAGAACTTGGGCCTGGCCATGACTGATCTAGCAAAATTGAGCGCAACCGAGATTTCTGACGTGATCAGAGAACGAAGAGCATCTGCTGTCGAGGTGTGCGATGCCGTTCTTGCGCGTATAGAGTCTACCAATCCGCTCATAAACGCGATCGTGCAACGAACGGATGATGATGCCAGAGCGGATGCCCGTGCGGTTGACCAAGCGTTGGCATCTGGCGAGGAGCCTGGCCCCCTTGCAGGCGTTCCCGTTACGATAAAAGTCAACATCGACCAAAAGGGTTACGCAACAACGAATGGGTTAAAAACACAGTCCAACTTGGTCGCAATTGAAGACAGCCCCGTCGTGTCAAATCTCAAGCGGGCTGGGGGTGTAATTGTTGGTCGCACGAATACACCTGCCTTCTCGCTGCGTTGGTTTACGCGCAACACGCTGCACGGTCACACGCGCAACCCGGTCAATTCCACTTTGACGCCGGGTGGCTCGTCCGGCGGTTCGGCAGCAGCTGTTGCATCTGGTATGTGCGCTATCGGACAAGGCACTGATATCGGTGGCTCCATTCGTTACCCAGCGTACGCGTGTGGCATCCAGGGCATTCGTCCAACGCTTGGTCGCGTTGCCGCCGCCAATTTCAGCGCTCCTGATCGCCATATTGGGGCACAGCTCATGGCCGTCTCCGGTCCACTGGCGCGCTCGATTTCGGACTTACACCTTGCGTTGAAGGCGATGGCCGCAAAAGACGTGCGGGATCCGTGGTGGACGCCGGTACCGCTCAACATGGGAAATTACGCCAAACGCGCGGCTTTGACGATCTCACCTGAAGGTCTCAACGTCCAGCCGGCGGTTGAGAAGGCTTTGCGCGATGCCGCCAAGAGGCTGCAGGACGCGGGGTGGGAGGTTGTGGAAGCAAAGTGTCCCCCATTCCGCGAAGCTGCGCGTTTGCAGGCGCTGCTGTGGCTTGCGGAAACGCGCAGAGCGGGTAACGCAATGATCACACGGGAGGCAGACCCGGACGCGATGTTCGTCTACCGCCAAATGCAGAGGCTTGCGCCTGCGCCCGACTTGGAAGGACTTCTAGATGCGCTACAGCGACGAGTAACTTTAGCCCGCGAGTGGAACCTATTTTTCGACGACTATTCCGTTCTGATCTGCCCGGTTTCCGCCGAGTTACCTTTTAGAGACCAACTCGACGTGACGTCGGCCGAAACATTCGAGCGAATCATGGAAGCTCAATTGACACAAGTCGGCCTCCCCCTCTTGGGATTGCCAGGTTTATCAGTATTTACTGGTATGTCAGAACAGGTGCCATGCGGTGTCCAACTTGTCGGCGGTCGCTTTCGGGAGGACGTCCTTTTTTCAGCAGCAGCCGAAATCGAAAAGCGCGGACCGGCCGTTGCCGTTGCGGATCCGTTAGTCTGAGCCCTCAGTCCCAGGATAGAGTCAATTTATCGACGGTCGGACATCTGCGGGTTCAGATGAAGCCGATGAGGGTATATCCGAGGCAGGCTGCCTGAGTTGGAAATCCTGCAAACGTTACGAGACGATGAGACCCACCCACGGAATTCACTTTTGGCCTCACTAATCGGTTAGGGCTGTCGTTTCGCTCTCTCCTCGGTTGACTGATCATGAGCCGTGATCTTCGACGAGGTGCCTATCTGGAACTGCGGCAGCCATCACCACGGCTATCACAATCGTCGCGGTCATTAGGTAAAACGTCGTAGCAAGGCCCCAGTGATCGGCCACAAGGCCGCCAACCAGAGGGACGAGCATGGTGAAGGCTGATTGCGTGGCAAACAAGAGACTGACAACACTGCCCGATAGTCGATCCGACGCAAGATCCAACACCCAGCCATGGATGACAGGTCGCACAGCAAACATTACGAGACCTAGGGCGCAGGCTAGCGCAATAAAGGTCTCAACCTGCACTATAGCATTCATGGCGCCCAGCACGATGGCTGTCGCGGCAAGGCCGATGAGCACAACAGGTTTCCGCCCGACCCTGTCGGATACCGCGCCTGCGATCGGACCGGAAACAATTGCGCCTGCTTGAATCCCAGTCATAGCCGTGCCGACTAGCAGCGGGCCGGCTTGCAGTTCATTCACCAAGTAGAGTGGCAAAAACAAGAGTAGACCGTTTTGTGTCATGGACCGGAAGCCAGCCATAGAGCAGAGTAGGACGACCGCGCGGTTAGAAGCGAGGCCCCGCAGAGCGCCGAGATAGGAAAGGTCTTTAGATAGCCGCGGACGGGCGTCTCCCCCGTTAGTTGCAAGGTTCCTGCCAAGGACGGCAATAATTGCGGCAACAAGGAATACGGGAACCGCGTTGAGTACCGCCGTTGCCTGCCATGTCATCGTCAGCATCAACGCGCCAGCACACACCGGTGCAAGAATATCACCCATGGTGGCACCAAGCGTATGAACCGAGAGCGCTAATCCTCGCGCCGCAGGGTAGGTATGTGACAATAGTGATATCGCGGCGGGATGCCAGAGGTTGTTCGTAACGCCAATGACTACGATAGCGGCAACCAGAACCATGATGTTGCCAGCCAATCCAAAGGCGACAAGGGCTGCTGCACCGAATACAAGCGAGAGACATGCGGCAGTCAGATAGCGCCCGGTTATATCAACGACGGCGCCGGAGCCAGCATTGGCAACAAACGAGGCGGCATGGAATAAACTAATAAGGCTGCCTATCTGCGCGAAACTCAGCCCGAGATCCTGCCCTAAGAACGGCAGAATCACATAAACGGTTGCGAGAATCCAATGTGTCGCACCGTGACCAAGCGCCATCATCAAGGCAGTCGATTGGCGCTTCAATATATCAGTAGCACGTGTGGCAAGCATTTCCAGGCTCCTCGCCCGCCCGTGCGCGGGGACGCTTACTGATGTGTGGTCAAGTCTATTGACAGGTACTCTTGGATCAGTGCTGCGTCCGCCAGTAGGTTTAAAACACCGAAGTCACAGATGACCTATGATCGGAGGTGTTGGTCGTTGCGACGGCATGCGACTGAAACAGAAGTGAATGTTAGATGAGTGGATGCTAGATGGCAGCCGCCCCTTTTGCTAGTACGACATGGCCAACAGGGCACTGGGATACTCATGCAGGCATCAATGTCATGGACTTTGGTTGTCCCGAGCGATTCTGACTGACCGTACAGGTAGAGGCGGTTGCAATTCAAGACCGCGACTTGAAACGCACGACGCGCTACCGCGATACGCGACCACTAGTCGTGGTGGCCGGGAACCGATATGCATTGGCCCAAGAACTTGACTCTGGTCTCTCGAGGCGCTTGTACATGTTGAAAAGGTCGCTTGCAGATGGATCTCCGTGAACGATTGGATTTGAGGTGTAGACCTCTGACAGACACAGAAATTGGCAACGAAACTGGGCTGCCGATGTAGATTGGAACTTTGCGCCGATGGCCAGACAGCAGTCAACAACGCCCGATCGAGCCTCTTCCAGACGCGCGCACTATAGCAGGATAGCTGGGTTCCAACGGTCACATCGGCACGATACTTGTGCAACCTGGCGCTGGAGCAACCCATTCGCAACCATTTACTCGAAACCACATCACTAGACCTCGTTTGACAAGAGGTCCGAATGAAGGAACGTCAATGCTCGCGACGACACACCGAAAGTTTGTACTTGCCTATGCAGTTTTGGCCTTGGTCAGTCAATTAATTGTCTCATCAGCAGTTGCTCAAGATCCATTGCCGTCGTGGAATGACGGAGCAGCCAAGTCGGAAATCATCAATTTCGTTACCGCCGTCACTACCAGGGACGGACCGGACTACGTGACACCGGCGGAGCGTATCGCAACATTCGACAATGACGGCACCCTATGGGGTGAGCAGCCCGTCTACGTGCAACTCGCCTTCGCCCTGGACCGCATCAAGGCAATGGCGCCGGACCGTCCAGAATGGCAGCATACCGAGCCCTTCAAATCTGTCATCAACGGTGACTTAAAAGGGCTCGTCGCAACCGG
>JBPCWA010000188.1:0-6706 GCA_051009975.1 Hyphomicrobiaceae bacterium | reverse complement strand
CCCGCGGATATTTCACTGCGCAATAGTTTGGAGGACCTCCAACGCGGTGTCGATCCGCTCATAGTGCGTGCGCTGGAGGTCATGGAAGCATCTGGCGGGCAATCCAATTTATAGCTAAATGACCTTTTTTCTTGAGATTCGCGTGCCGACGTTGTCAGCCGAGTCAAACGCTTTTTTTTGCGGGCCAGCCACAGCTAATTCATTGCTGCGACGCGCCAATTCCGGCGAATTGATCGCCCAGAAGGATTGGCTGTTAGAAGTGCGAAGTTATCAACTGGCTGGGTAACCACAAGGCCAGCAGTGGGAACAATAATACGATGATCAAAACCACTGTGTCGGAGATACAGAACGGGAAGGAGCCCTTTATAACCTGGGTCACAGGCAAGCCTGTTACGCCACTCACAGCGAAAAGATTGAGTCCAACGGGTGGGATAACACTTCCAATCTCTATGCAAAGCGCCGTCAGAATACCTAGGTGCACCGGATCAACACCGAGGGACAGAGCCACCGGATAGTATATCGGTACGGTCAAGACCAAGATGGCGACACCTGTTAACCACATAGAGAGCAAGAGAAGGGTCGCCATCAGGGCGAAGAGGAATGTATATTTCGACAACTCAAGCGATCCGGCCCACGACGCTATCTCTTGTGGCCATCCCATATTAGCGAGAAAGAACTGGAAAATACCAACGCATCCCAGAAGAAAAAACACGATCGCCGTCAGGTTCATGGTGCGACGTGTCACATTCATGAGTTCTTTAATGAACGGCCTGCCCTTAAAAAAGACACCGTATCCCAACGCATAACAAGCTGCGGCAGCGCCGGCCTCAGTTGGTGTAAAGAGACCACCGTAGAGTCCGCCGAGGACGAGAACCGGCATGAGCAGTGCCGGCAACGCCTCTTTCAATGCTGTCCAACACTTCTGCAGCTCGAAGGTGCCAGCAGGTAATTTGACGATAAAGATCGACACACATACAATTATGACAGCGTCACTTATGGCGAGCATTATACCCGGGATAACGCCAGCGAAGAAAAGATCCACGATCGAAATTTCGGTAATGACACCAAACAAGATGAGCGTAATGCTTGGCGGAATAAGCAACGCAATTCCGCCGGCCGAAGCAATAACGCCCGCAGCCATCCACTTAGGGTAACCGCGCGAGATCATTTCCGGATAGGCTATGACGCTCATTGCCGCCGCCATGGCAGTGGATGAGCCAGAGATTGCTCCAAACAATACGGCCGAAATGAGGGTTGCATAGGCGAAACCTCCCGGCACCCAACCGATCAGGGCATCAGCTAAATTGAACAGGCCGCGCACAAGGCCTGTCTTTTCCATAAGAAATCCGGCATAGATAAAAAATGGAATAGCCATTAATGTATATTTGCTAATAAAAATATAGAACGCTTCAAACAGTGTGCTAAACGAGAGAAAATCATCAAAGAACACCATCACTGCGGTCGAACCGGCCAGCGAGATACCGATCGGTACGCCGACGATAAGTAGTGCGAATAACACAAAAGCCAAAGCGAGCATGATAGCGTTCCCGAAATCCCGACCGGCGGCCAATCAAATGTCTGTCGTCACTTCGATCTCGGCGTCGAGATGCTCCCCGCGCGCGAAACTTATGATGTCTTCGATCGTCTGTAACAGCGCAACAAACGCCATCAAGAGAAACCCAAGCATCAATATGAAATAAAACGGCCATTGCGGTATTAGAAGACTGTAGGTGGTCAAACCTCTCTCCCAAGCATAGCTCAAGGTCGACCACCCTGTTATGCCTATGGCTCCACAAAACAGTGCGATGATTGCCGAAACAACGATTTTGAGTATTCCAACTGCGGTATGGTAGCCACGGGCATGAAAGAGCTGAACAATTGCGTTCATCACCAAGTGGTTGCGATCAACCTGGGTAACACAGAAATAGAATGCGACAGCTGACACCATTCCCACGATAATTGCATCCTGCCCCCACTCGAAAACAACGCCGAAGATGTATCGACGGATAATTTCGAGCAACGCGAACAACGTTAGAACCAGTAGCATGGCCGACGCCAACCAACCCAGCGTGGAGCGAATTGCTTCTTTCACACGGTGCGAGACCGCGAGGAACTCATCCATGTCTTACCCGATCCATAGATGCAGAGATTAACCGTGAGTATGGGGCCGCCGAACGCGTGGCGACCCCTAGCACTGCTCGTGAGAACACTACTTTCGACTCTTGGCCTTGTGAAGGTTGCCGCCTTTGCCGTAGCGTGCGAAATACTCTTCGTACTTCGAGCAGTCGGTCTTTTCTAGCGCGTGGGACCCTGGAGGATTGGCCTTGACCAAGGCCTCTGCCTCTTGAGTGAACTGGTCGACCAACTTGTCACCGGTGTCGTTCACCTTGGTCTTAATCCAAACGTTAGTGGCGCCATTTTCTGCCTTCTTGATGACCGAAGCTTCATCTTCACTCAAAACATAGATGCCTGGCGCACTCTTGTCATCCGTGAGAAACTTCTCAAGCGTTCGCTTGTCATTGCAATAATTGATGACGCGCTGGAAGGGAATAAAATCGTTTTTGATGATGTCGGTAAGAATTTCGCGCTGCTCATCTGACAGCCTCTTCCACCAGCGATTTGATACGCCGAACCAGTAATAGTCGCCAACGATGCCATTTAGGCCAGCCACTGTGAAGTAGGGGGCTTGCTCTTTGGTGGCGTTAAAACCACCTAGCGACGTGAGTAGACCATCGATCACGCCAGTCTGCAGCGCGGGCGGCACATCGCCAAAGGCCATGGCTTGTGGATTGGCCCCCAGCGCACTCAGGAGTGCATTCTCGGCCGGCCCCATAGAGCGCATTTTCTTTCCAGAAAAATCGGCTGGTGCGACCAAACGACTCTTAACTGCTCCGGCCCCCATGTACATGCTCAGATGGCCAGCACCGAAGATCGTAATGTCGTGAACTTTATCGAAATGTTCAGCGAGTTGCTTAAAGGTTTTGGTTGTATCAACTCCATCAATAGCCCCGACTGTCGTCAGCTTGCCAGCTCCCAACAGAACGTTTGCGAGCGGCTCGATACTCGAGGTCTTACCAAACTGGCCAGTTAAGACTTCTAAGTTGCCCTGGGTCAAAGCCTTAACGCCTTGAGGGACAGTGTAGAGCGACTTAGCCCAGAATATCTGAACCTTGCTACCGGGAATTCTCTTCTCTACCTGCTCTGCAAAGTATACCTCCGCGATGGCGGCTGGGTGCGGCGGGCCATTGTGGTCAGATGCCCACCGGAGTTTAACGGGCTGCACGGCCGCAACGGCGACGGAAGACGCAATAAGGGCTCCAGCCCCCAACAAAGCGCATTTCCATGACTGAATCTCGAGCATTTTTGTTTCCCTTTTTTCCTCACCTGTCGACGTATCACCTATTATATCTGTCGACATCGATACACAAGGTCTCTTTGATTTGGAAGGTAAGGAACGCATCACGATCGACGGCAGATTTCATGGTCACGTCCCATTGCGCCGACCGTGGCCCATTGGCAGTTTTTTGGCAGTTTTTGGCGTCGTGTAGAGGCTTTTGCTGGCTGTCGGGAGCTTTTTGAGGCTTTTTTTGAGGCTATTAGAGGCTATTAGAGGCTTCTCGGAAAAGCTTTTCGAGACTTTAAAAGAATTCTAGAGCTGACTTCTTCCTGGTTGTGTTCCATCTCGGCACCGATTTCTCTATTGGTTCGAACTTTGCGAGCCAGACCGAATAGCCGCGTGCTATGGCAGGCGATCGAATTGATAGCCTACTAAAATCGTTTTCCGCGCGAGTTTAGGATTCACGCAGATGGCACTGGTCGAACGATGTTGACGCCAAGAGATTGTGATATTGCTTTCGCGGCCGCGAGCGTTGTGGAATCCCTTCGGTGACCGCCGACGACCTGCAGTCCTATAGGCATTCCGGCCTTATCGGCGAATACTGGTATACTGACAGCTGGCACGTGAAGTGCCGTCCAAGGTGTGTTGAACACAGGATCTCCGGTTGCCTCCATGCCTGCCGGGGCCGCGCCATCTACAACGGGCGTCAAAATAACGTCGCAAGCAGCTATGATTTCAGCAAAATCTAGACGTGCCCTCGAAAGTGCGCACTGCGACGAGGCGTAAGCTTCGTATGTTACCTCCAGGCCATCTCGGCATCGCCCCTCCAAGAGCTTTGGGCTAAGCTGTGTACCGCGCTGTGTGCGCTCCCACGTTATCGCCCGCGCGAACTCGAAGCCTGCTACGACGCGGTGATGATGTGCCAACTCACTAAGACCGGGTCCTGTTGATATGTCTTGCACTCGCACGCCTCTGCGTGCCAGCGCATCGGCGGCTGCGGCGATCGATGATTGTGTTTCGGCCGAGGCCTTTTCCCAGTCTGGACCTTGATATAGACCGATGGTCAGATCTGCTAGGGCGACAGTTGCCATTGGGGTATAAGGAATACGAATAAGTGCTTTGCGTATAATCTCCATATCGTCGATGCATCGCGCAAACCATCCAACCGTGTCGAACGAGGTCGCGCACTCCATAACACCAGATCGACTGACGTCTCCAAAGCTTGGCTTGAAACCGAAAACGCCACAATACGATGCCGGTCGCAAAACGGATCCCGTTGTTTGCGTACCCAGCGCATACGGCACCATGCCAGCCGCTACGGCCGCGGCGCTGCCACTCGACGAACCACCTGGAGTATGACTCGGGCGATGTGGATTACGCGTCTTTCCTGGATGCAAATGGGCCAACTCGGTCGTTACTGTTTTACCCAGACAGATCCCACCGACCTCTTTCAGAAGCGCGACACAGGCCGCATCGCGTCTTGCGAAATTGTTTCGATAAATTGGGCTTCCGCAACCTGTGGGCAGGTCTTTGACCTCAATGATGTCTTTCACGCCAAACGGGACGCCTTCTAGTGGGTTTGCGTTCGGCTGGGGCCTTCGGAGGCCAGCGTCCAAGCGAGATTCGTCGACTGCAACGAAACTCCAAGCCTGAACGTCTTCCTCGCGAGATTTGACGCGATCCAGGCAGGCCTCAACGAAATCGACCGATGTCAGCCGCCGCTCTCGGATAGCAGCCGCTGCTTCCGTTACCGTCAATTGGTAGGCTTCGAGTGACGCCATCTAACCGTGTTCCTTGATACTTCTTCTCAAATCCTCAAATCGGAAAACTGTGGGGGGCTCGAGAACTACTGAGTTCGCCCAGCAGGCAGCATCAATGGTCTATCCATTCAGCACTTGCCATTCAGCACTTGCGACGGCTCAAGGCAATCAAATCTTGCCAGCTCAAGTCTTGAATCAGGCGACAAATGCGCGGCAAGACAAGGTTTTATGCGGCCTTTGTGATGTTCGTAGCGGATAGTACTGCTGACGTCGGATATTGAGCACCATGCTTGTCTTTGCGATTTGGCCGACGATCATGCAGAGTTCGTGAGAGCGTGAGATCTAGAAACCCAGCGGTGCAAGTGTCCGAGAAGGGCAATTGGTCGGGTTCTTCACGTATGTACAGCAGTCGACGCATTCACACTTAGATCAGCAAGCAAACCAAACTCACCACAAGTAGGAACGACGGCGGAGTTTCTCAATATCCGCCACGATTTCAATGAGATCGATTGATCGATGGGACTCGTGCGTGCGGTGGACCACATCACGCCTGCTGTCCGCCGTCCGCGATAACTCTCGAGGTTCGATGCTTGGTGCGCTGAGAGACGTCGGCGCCGAACCGTTCAGAACAGCTATTCGCGTGGCATCGACGAATATCCCAACAGCAGTTGTTATGCTCTTTCCGGTTCGCTATGCCTTTGATCGCGGCGACCGGATGAGCTGAGGCCGGATAAGCAAAGGCCGGATGAACAGAGGAATGGGAGGGTCTGGTGAAGCGCGTTATTGTTGCACTTCTTGTCCTGACAGCATTCGCAGGATCGGCTTTCGCGACCAAACGCGTTGCCCTAGTCATCGGCAACTCGAACTATCGTCACACTCCGGTGCTTGCAAATCCAACAAACGACGCTGACGACATCGCACGCGTTTTCGAGACTCTCAATTTTGAAGTGATGCGTGGGCTGGATTTGTCTAAGGCGGCCATGGATCAAAAGCTCAGAGACTTCGCAAATTTGCTACCGGGTGCCGATCTCGCCGTGTTCTTCTATGCAGGTCACGGACTTCAGGTCAGCGGTGACAACTATCTTGTTCCAATCGATGCAAAAGCCGAATCTAGATCTGCCCTCGACTTCGAGATGATGCGACTATCGCTTGTGCAGCGCACGATGGAAAGTGAGGCCAAAGCTAGCATTATCTTTCTTGATGCGTGCCGAAACAATCCACTGACACGCAATCTGGCGCGCGCACTCGGACATCGCTCAACCTCGCTTGGGAGGGGACTGGCGGAAACGAACGCAGGATTTGGAACTTTGATCAGCTTTGCGACACAGCCAGGCAATGTCGCGCTTGATGGCAGAGGGCGCAACTCTCCCTATACAGCCGCATTAAAGCGGCACCTCAAGACTGCCAATCTTGACATTTCGAATACGCTGATACGTGTGCGCGTCGACGTCGCGAAACGAACCAACAATCAGCAAATCCCCTGGGAGCAAAGTGCCCTCATGGGACAACTCTACCTTGAGGAACGCAATTCGATCACCTCTGAAAAGAAAGGCAAATCGATCCATGAGGCTCTTAGCCAAGACACGGCATTGTCGCGACTGAGTGAGGC
>JBPCWA010000187.1:0-31516 GCA_051009975.1 Hyphomicrobiaceae bacterium | reverse complement strand
TATGCCGGGGTTCAACGAGACCGTATTCCGGCCAGGTAACATTGGGGTTATTTCTCGCTCCGGCAGTCTCGGCACGCTCATCTCCCTCAATATTTCCCAAGCTGGAATGGGGCAGTCCGCATTTTACGGGGTTGGTGGTGACCCTATGATCGGTACGACGACGCGCGCAGCGTTGGAAATGCTTGATGAAGACGCCAGAACCGAAGCAGTCGCGATTTGTGGAGAGATCGGCGGGACTGCGGAAGAGGACGCCGCGATATACGCCAAATCAATGCGCAAGCCTGTTGTTGCGTTTATTGCTGGCCGGAGGTCTCCGCCCAACAAGAAAATGGGCCACGCAGGCGCGATCGTTTCCGGAGGGAAAGGGGGATATGACGCGAAGCGCGACGCGCTTGAGGCTGCTGGTGTCGCTGTCGCTGACACGCCAAGTCAGGTGCCCGAATTGCTGCGCGCGCGATTGGCCGGCGAAGCCTGATCGATAGTTTAAATACTGCCACGAATATACTCTTATAAAATCTCAGGGAGATCACGCCATGAAAATGACGACTGAAGAAGCCTTTGTAAAAGTTCTGCAGATGCATGGCATCGAACATGCTTTTGGCATTATTGGTTCGGCGTTCATGCCAATTTCTGACTTGTTTCCAAAAGCCGGAATCAAGTTCTGGGACGTAGCACACGAGTGTAATGGCGGCATCATGTGCGACGGTTACACCCGAGCCTCGGGCAAGATGGCGATGTGTATCGCTCAAAATGGCCCAGGTATAACCAACTTTGTAACTGCGATCAAAACGGCCTACTGGAACCATACGCCTATGCTCCTGGTGACGCCGCAGGCTGCCAACAAGACCATTGGCCAGGGCGGTTTCCAAGAAGTCGAGCAAATGGCACTCTTTCGTGAAATGGTTTGTTATCAGGAAGAGGTTCGCGACCCGACGCGCATTGCTGAGGTGCTCAACCGCGTTATCGAGAAGTCGTGGCGCGGGTGTGCGCCCGCACAGATCAATGTACCTCGAGATTTCTGGACGCAGGTTGTTGATATTGAGTTGCCACAAATTGTGAAGTTAGAGCGCCCGTCCGGCGGCAGTGAAGCGATTGCGAGGGCAGCCAAACTCCTTTCTGAAGCAAAGTTTCCAGTTGTCCTTAATGGTGCCGGCGTGGTTATCGGTGGCGCGATCCCAGCCTCCGTTGCGCTTGCTGAACGACTGGATGCGCCAGTTTGCTGTGGCTACCAGCACAATGACGCATTTCCTGGCAGCCATCCCCTTTCCGTTGGTCCGCTCGGGTACAATGGTTCCAAAGCTGCAATGGAATTGATTGCTAAGGCGGACGTTATTCTGGGGCTGGGAACGCGTCTAAATCCGTTCTCGACACTACCTGGGTATGGGATGGACTATTGGCCGAAGGACGCGGCTGTGATCCAGGTCGACATAAATGCGGATCGGATCGGGCTGACTAAGAGAGTGACGGTTGGAATTCAGGGTGACGCAAAACACGTCGCCGAACAGATTCTTGCGAAACTGACCGCGAATGCTGGCGATGCTGGTCGAGAAGAGCGCAAAGCGCTCATACATCGAACGAAGTCGGCCTGGCTCCAAACGTTAAGCTCGATGGACCATGAAGACGATGATCCGGGCACGACGTGGAATGTTGATGCACGCACCCGCGAACCGCAGCGCATGTCGCCAAGGATGGCATGGCGCGCCATACAGGCAGGGTTGCCGCGAGAGGCAATCATATCTACTGATATTGGCAATAACTGCGCGATCGGAAACGCCTATCCGACTTTCGAGGCTGGGCGCAAGTACCTTGCCCCCGGACTGTTCGGTCCGTGTGGTTATGGATTCCCTGCAATTCTCGGCGCGAAGATTGGATGTCCTCAAACACCTGTAGTCGGGTTTGCTGGTGATGGTGCGTTTGGTATATCAATGAATGAAATGACCGCCTGCGGCCGCGACGATTGGCCAGCGGTAACGATGGTCGTTTTCCGTAATTATCAGTGGGGCGCCGAAAAGCGCAACTCAATTCTTTGGTATGATAATAACTTCGTAGGGACCGAACTCGATCCCGAGTTGAGTTATGCCAAGGTCGCGGTGGGCTGCGGCCTTAAAGGTATACAAGTCTCGACGATGGGCGAATTAAGCGAAGCTCTCTCCACAGCATGCAAAGCACAGAACGACGGTGTAACAACCTTTATCGAGGTTCTGCTTAATCAGGAACTCGGAGAACCCTTCCGTCGCGACGCCATGAAAAAACCAACGATTGTTGCCGGGATTGATCCTGCCGACATGCGTCCGCAGCAGACAATGTAGCGATAAACCGTGCGGCCAGTCACATCGAAGTAGCAGGTCACTCGAAGTAAAAAGTCGCTTCGAAGCAGACCCTTAGGCGACCACTCAACGACGAGACTCCGATTTGTGATACGAAAGCTTATAGTCCAACCCACCTGTGGTAGTCGATTACCTACTGTGGTGGGTGGCAGAAGGGAAAGACCAGCCGATCATGTATGCGTTTCTTGATCCACGGCCATGTGTCTGTCCAGCGACGCTTCTTACCAGGGCCAAAGAAGGTCAGCGTCGTACTCGTGTTGCGGTCGCGAATGCGGGCGGAGAACTGTCTATTGCATCATGTAAAGCGGCCTTCGATGCCGATCTAATTGAGCCGGTGCTTATCGGAGAATCGGAGGACATTCGCCGTGCGGCCGAAAGTCTAGAATGGGACATAACTCCATTTGAACTGATCGAGACTTCTGATGAAGAAACCGCAGCGCGGGTGGCGACTTCGGCTGTGCGCGAGGGGCGGGCTGATGTTCTCATGAAAGGCCAGCTCCATACGGACGTTCTGATGAGAGCAGCTCTCGATCGCGACCAGGGGCTACGGGCCGGGCGCCGCTTTGTGCACGTATTCCACCTCACAACCCCCGAGACTGATCGGCCTCTGATACTTTCAGATTGCGCAGTAAACGTGTTGCCCGACGTTGCGACGCGGAAGGTCGCGGTGAGTTGCGTCATCGAGGTCTGTCGCTCTGTCGGTCTCGGAGAACCGAAAGTTGCTCTCCTGTCTGCCACAGAAGAGGCAAGCTCTTCTGTACCATCTTCTGTGGAGGCCGATGAGATTGTCCGCTGGGGTCGAGCTGCATACCCGGCCGCGATGTTTAGTGGGCCACTCGCAATGGACATCATACTTTCAAAGGAAGCTGCGCGTATCAAAGGGCGATCCGCTGATCCTGTGTCCGGCGATGCTGATGCCATTGTCGTCCCGGATTTGGTCACAGGGAATGCGCTTTTTAAAACTTTCGTTTATCTGCGCGCTGCGTGCGCGGCAGGCATCGTACTCGGAGGAACGGCCCCGATAGTGCTCACCAGTCGTGCCGATCCACCTGAAGCACGCTTGGCGTCGCTGGCACTTGCGTCTACACTGGCCCTCGAGGCCGCCACATCTTGAATGATTGGTCGCAAATCGTTTGCGACTTGATGGGGGCTCGTCGCTGCCGGGACTCGCATGTGTCTTGTAGAAAGCAGCTTGGGATCGCAGACGTGGCTAGCTCAAGGCTATTTTAGACCATGTCGCACGAACGCGACTCTTACGTGTCACCCTCGTTTGCCCGCCAACCAGCGGGTCTCTGCCGTGCTTGCTTAAAGACCTGGCCAGCTGGTCACGCCCCAGTTGACGAGCAACGTTGCCCGTCTTGCCACCTGCCGACTTTAAGGTTCCATCCTGAACTTTTTGAACTGGAAATTGCGCATATCGACTGCGACGCATTTTATGCATCCGTTGAAAAGCGCGACAATCCGTCATTGCGTGACAAACCAGTCATTGTCGGCCATGCCGGAGGTCGTGGCGTTGTGACGACGGCCTGCTACATTGCGCGAAAGTATGGGCCTCGGTCCGCGATGCCTATGTTCAAAGCGTTGCGGCTTTGTCCTCAAGCAATCGTTATTCCACCGGACATGACCAAGTATAAAGCCGTCAGCCGGCAAATTCGCGACTTTATGTTGGAGATGACAGCCGTCATTGAACCACTTTCGCTGGATGAGGCTTATCTCGACCTCTCGCGGAGTGTTCGCCGCAGCCCTCAAGTTCCGGCGGTTCAGCTGGCTGCACTTGCACAAAAGGTCAAATCTGAGATTGGCATTTCAATTTCGATCGGGCTAGCCGCAAACAAATTCCTTGCCAAGCTGGCTTCGGATCTTGAGAAGCCGCGGGGCTATTCGATCATTGGTCATGGCGATGCTCGGGCCGTATTGGCGCCGATGTCTGTCTCGCGTATTCATGGTGTTGGTCCGACAATGGTCCGTCAATTGGAGGCGGCCAATATTCAAACAATTGGGCAATTGCAGCGCCTGTCGGACCACGAACTCCTCACGATGTTCGGCAAGTTCGGCCGTAGACTGGCCGACTTCGTGCGTGGAGAGGACCCGCGGGCTGTTTCAACAAACCGTCTCAGTAAGAGTCTCTCCGCGGAGACAACCTTTTCTCAGGACAAACAATCGGCTGAAGACATCTTCGCGGCAGCAGACAAGCTTTGCATGCGTGTTGCCGCTCGGCTCAGGGCCGCCGAAATTTCAGGGGGAACGCTCATTGTCAAGCTTAAGACGGCGGACTTCCGCACACTGACCCGTAGTCGGAAGTTGTCCAACCCGACACAGCGAGCGGATGTACTGTCCGAGAACGCGAGACAGATTATTCGGGAAGAATGTGATGGGCGCTGGTTCCGACTCATTGGCATTGGCGTGAGCGATATGGCTTCGGCAGTCGACGCTGATCCACCCGACTTGTTTGATGAAACCATATGAATTCAGGTCTGGGCGTTGGCCGCTCATGGACTGCTCGTTGCAACATGGTCGCGAACGCTTGCGCGGACGCGATCAAGCGCGGGGAAAGCACGATCACGACTGGGGTTTGTTCCGGTCGGCCGTGGCACTAGAATTTGATTGCCTATTAGCAGGGATACTCCGAATCCCGGATGCCTTGAACTATGGATGGTTCGAATAAGAGATGTTTTGGGTCGGGAGATGCTTTAAAAGCAAATGAGGTTGGGCCACGAGAGAATGCGCGTCAGCGAAACAAAGAGCTCGGCCGGGCGATCTGGCTGAACGGTGGGCTCCAACTGGCTGAAAGGTTCAAATCGTGACAAAGATCCGTGGCTATCACGCCCACGTCTACTTTGATGCAGGTACGGTCGCGCAGGCGCGTGCGGTGTGTACGGCGTGCCGCGACAAATTCGGCGTCGAGATGGGACGGCTACATCAAAAGTCAGTTGGCCCCCATCCAGAGTGGAGCTGCCAGTTGGCATTCGGACCCGAGCTATTCGGCGACGTCATGGGTTGGCTTGCCCTGAACAGACGGGGCCTCGTGATTTTCGCGCACCCAGACACCGGGGATGCCCTTGCGGATCACCGTGATCATGCGATCTGGATGGGGGAAACTCGACGACTAAATCTTTCCATCTTCGACCGCGACTGACCGAAGCAGTCAATGCGGGACCGAGCGTCTATGGTGACCTCTTATACCTGATACACCCGCCTTGAAGTTCGGACCGTCTCATTTTTGGAAAAAGTCGATCGCTTGCGCGGTAGGCTCGTTGACAAGATTTCACGCATTGTTCTTAGCTGGCCGGCCTGCCATCATGCGTACGGCCCGATATGTCATCACTACGTCGTCACGTTGGTTACGCACTGTGTTCATCGTCGTCACAATACCGCGACCACCTTTGCTTGTTGGGCGCAGAGCAGTCACTTCGACCTCGGCGTAAACCGTATCGCCCGCATAGACCGGCTTCAGAATTTTTTTCTCAACTTCAAGCAGAGCCAATCCAGTGGTCTGCATTGTCGCCTGGCAGAGGAGGCCCTCGATGATCGTGTAGGTGCAGGCAGCTGGTGCAACGCGCCCCTGGATTGCACCACGATGTTCACTGAAAGTTAAGTCGGTGAATATCGTTTCAACCATCCCCGTGACGCCTATGAATTGTACCACGTCGGCCTCGGTAATCGTTCTCTTCAGCGTTCGAAACTTCTCTCCCACATTTAAATCGTTCCAGTAAAAGCCCGTCCCGACAGTTCGCATTCAGCCTCACAAGTATTAGTGGTAAGAGTTAAAATCGGTGCGGATCACACACGTTTGCATTCGTCGAGCACTCAATATGCTGAGAGCGATGGAGACGATCAAGTGGCTTGAAAACCTCGGTTGGGGCGCTGTTACATTGTACACTCGTCCTGGTAGGCTTGCGGCGTTGATTTTTGCAACCGCATGCCTTGGTCGTCACGATCTGCGAAGCTACTGAGTCTCTCAGCTTCGCGGTCATACTAATAGTTAATTTGCGACTTGGACGAGTGATCTGGGACGAGTGATCTGGAGAGAATAGGGAGATGCTAAGTGATCGTTACGGCAATATCTTGTCAACTCAGTCCCAGGTCGCACGAGACGCCTACAATGAGGGAATGGATTGTGTCATTTCAGCCAATCACGGTGCCGTCGATGCCTTTTTGAGCGCTGTGGAAGCAGATCATGGTTTTGCCCTAGGCTATGCCGGTCTGAGCCGAGCCTATCATGTTTTGGCGCGCACGCGCGAGGCATCGAGCGCGATGCAGCGGGCGAAGATATGTTCTTCGAAGGTAACAAGCCGTGAGCAGGGCCACATCGCTTGCCTGGATCTTCTTGTCTCTGGCCGCGGGCAGGACGCCTATACGGCCATACTTCGCCACATTGAGGATTATCCCCGGGATGCCCTTATCGTCCAGCCGTGCACCGGTGTATTTGGTCTTATCGGTTTTAGCGGAAAAGCTGGTCGCGAAGCCGAACAATTGGCGTTCATGCACCGCCTTGCTCCGCACTACGGAGACGATTGGTGGTTTGCCTCGCTCTTCGCCTTTGCCCAGGTCGAAGCAGGCCAGACGGAACTTGCTTTGAAAACCGTTCAACGCTCGCTCGATGCGTTTCCGCGAAATGCCAATGGCGCCCATATATGTGCTCACGCTTACTATGAGCTGGGAGAGACGGACGCTGGATTGGCATATATCGAAGAATGGAGAAGCGAATTCGACAAGCGCGCGCCCTTGCACTGTCACATCAGCTGGCACGTAGCACTGTGGGCCCTAGAACAGGGCCACAGTGAAGGCGCCTGGCGGATTTTTGACTTGGATGTGCGGCCGGGTGGTGCATGGGGACCACCCATCAACGTTCTGACGGACTCGGCATCATTTTTGCTGCGGTCCGAACTGGCGGGGCAAAGCCCCAGATCCGACCATTGGCAACAATTGAGTACCTATGCTCAACAGTTTTTTTCCGAGCCAGGAACCGCTTTCGCCGATGTTCACGCTGCGCTCGCACACGCGATGGCTGGCGCAAGCGAACCGTTGAAGAAAATTATACGCGACGCGCGTGGGCCTGCTAGCGACCTGGTCTCGTCAATGGCAATTGGCTTCCAGGCATTTGCCAATGGAGATTGGCGGATGGCCATCGATGAGTTCACGCCTGTGATGTGCGATCACGAACGAATCGGTGGGAGCCGTGCGCAGAGGGATTTGATTGAGTTTACCGTCTTGGCTGCGCTGTTGAGGCTTGGGCGGACGGATGAGGCGCGACGCACTGTCCTTATGCGCAGGCCTGCGAAGGCCTCCGGAGATTTGGTCCGCGGGCTCTAGCCGTCCCTGGAGCCAGCGCCGCTATTACTGTGCGTTTCGCGTATCGACGATAAGCACACTGCAGGGGGCATTGTGGGATACCGTGTCAGGGACACTCTCCCAGAAGAATCTCTGGAAACCGTACATTCCTCGATTGCCAACGACGAGGAGGTCCGCTTCGACCCGTTTGGCAACATCACAGAGTGCCTGAACAACGTCGCCAACGACGGCATGTCGTTCCACAATGGCGCCACGCGCCCTGGCTGAAGAGGCTGCCGAATTCACCACTTCCATTAGTTCCTCTGTCAGCTGATTGGGGTCAAGCTCCCCTGCTGCCGGCATTCCAGCTGCTCCTACAACATTCGCGACAAAACGGCTTCCGACCGTCACGATATGCAAGGTCGCACCAGAAAGCACCGCAAGATCTATGGCATGAGAAACGGCAAGTGATGCTGTTTCAGAACCGTCGGTGCCCACCACTATAGAACTATAAAGCACGGTGCACGCGCTCCTCCGCTCGTTGGCCCGCTATCCATTGGCAGGCCAGCAATATTGTCCTCATCCACAGTGCCGGTCTACGCTGAATTTGCAATACACATTAAGATTCGAGAAATATTTGAGAATCAGCTTACCATTTCCGGAACAGAATTGGCCAACGCGCATTGAGCGAACGTGTCTCGCATACGGGTAATATATGCTGTGGTTGACGGTTGCGCTGTGCTCAACGTGTTTGCCTCGGAAGGCAGTGTGCGTCTGCGTAGAGCATTGCAAAAGTATTCCACTCTTTAAGGTTCGTTGACCATGGAATGACAAGTTGATTCTCATCGATGGATACAATGTTAGGGTGTCGTCTAATCGAGATATCGCTTAGACTTTACCAGAAAGCGTCAGACATGAAGAGAATCGCCCTTCTCATAGCGGGAATCGCCTTGGCAGGTGTATCGTTTCAACCGAATGTAGTAAGTGCCGGTGGGTACTCAAAACGCAGCTCGGAGTCCGGCATTCACCGCAGATACCGTACGGCCGGCAAATATCGAGGCCGGGCACGCGTACGTCGTCATCGGCGCATGCGCGGCGGCTATTCTTATGCGGCCAGAGATGTCTACAACACATACGGCGCAAGCCGGGCGGCCCGTGGACCATATTCCTATCGTCAGACGCGCTCTGGGCCGTTCGATCATGGATTCTTCTTTGACTCAGGTATGGGTTTGAACGGTGGTAACTCACCGTATTTACACTAGGGCGACCACGAATCGGCTAGGCGAGGCAGTGGGGCCTCGCCAAGAGTCTTGGACTGGGGATTGAGCTCTGCTCAAGCGTGACGGCAAATAAAGGGGGATGTCATGCGCACTTTGATGGCAATAGCGTTGGGATTAGGAATCGCGGGTGCAAGCCTTGAGGCCAATGCGGCCTGTCAGCGATTGGCATTTTCCGTAAATGACTACGGTAAAGAGGGACCGATTCGCGACGCTAAGAACTTGCTAGACAAATATATAAAGCAATGGACGGCGGAGCGCGGTATTCGCAATTATAACGTCGGGAAGAAGACCGTTACTTGCGAGTTATTTCTCGATGTTGGTTTCTTCGACGAGCACACCTGCAAGGCGGCGGCGACTTTCTGTTGGAAAGGACCTGCCGTACCAAGGAAGACGTCATCCCTCAATTAGCACGCAGGGGGCATCTTCACGTCGTCATGAGCTACGCTACTGCGACGATTAAGACATCGCCGTCGGCCTCCGCCACCTGAAGCGTCATTGCGCATGCTGATGCAAGTCGCCACGCATAATAGGCCTGTATAGACATGGCATCCGGCTGGGCGGCGTTACCTCCGTCTGCAATGTAATTATCAAGGTGGGGGGGGCGTCGAATGTTTTGACCCCGACAGCGAACAATGAACCCGTTGTCGGGATCGCGTTCTACACGGTCAATCCTGAGGAGGCCTCCGCGTGGTAGAGTGGTGGCTGCACAAGCGAGTACGTTAAGTAGAAGCTTGCCACGCCACCTGTTTATCGTCCCGCTACCAAACGACCACTGGATGGTGTGTTTACTATCAGAGAAGAAGCCTTCAAGAGCTCTTCGCACGTCGTCCAGATCGATGCAGGAGTCCGGTGTGCCGCCTGCGCCGTAGGCTAAGCGCGCAAATTGCAAGCGCGCAGATGTTTGCTGGGCAACGGATCGGATGACATCAATCGCATACGCATGAGAGTCGTCGTGATCGTCCTCGCTCAAGATCTCGATACCATTGTAGATTGCACCGACTGGCCCGATGATATCGTGACAAATCTTGCTTGCGACGAGTGTCGCCAATTGGAGATCGTCTAACGGATGTGAGTTTGGCATGCTTTGCTCATTGGGGCGAGAGATGGAGACTGAAGATTGGTGAGACGAGAGTAGGGGGGGCGGCTCGGCGGCGTCGGATCGTCGAGGTTGTAAACGGCGGCCTTTAGAGTGGTGACATTAGGTTGGTGACTCAACACGGTGGGGTTGGATCGCTGGCGTCAGATCAGTTAACTTGAACAGGGAGGCTAAGGATCGGGTGCCCGGTCGAATTGCATTGCGTATCCGACGGCAAACTATGAATGCAAGGATGATTTGCCAAGCTTCCAGATGCTGAATGTCACTTGGCACATGACGGGTCTATGGGACCGGGTCTAAGAGTCATTTTCGAGCTGTCATTCGCTGAACGTCGAAAAGCAATACTCGGTTTCACCCGAGGTCAGCCAGAATGGAATTCACCGCTGCTATGCATGACACAGAGCACTTTGAACTTGCGGAGGCGATTCTGCCAACTGTGTTGGCCGCGGGCCGTGTTACTTTGAAGTATTTTGCAAAAGATGTGGCCGTTGAATTGAAATCCGATTCTTCCCCCGTCACAATCGCGGATCGTGAGTCCGAGGAGCTCATACTGCGGGCGATTAGTCGGTTTTGGCCACAAATACCCGTGATAGGAGAAGAAAGCGCGGCGGCAGGGGAGCAAATGCCGCGCGAACAACCTTCTTACTTCTTGGTCGATCCTCTCGACGGAACTCGCGACTATATCGCCGGCTGCCAGGATTTTACCGTGAACGTGGGCTTCGTCGAAGGCGGCCGGCCCGTCTTTGGCATCATTTATCAACCACCAACAGGTCGTCTGTTTGTTACGCTGGCACGCAGCCGTGTCATCGAAGCCCGTGTTGCGGCAGACACTTCAATCTCGCGTATAGCTGATCTGGATGCACGTCAAATTCGGACGCGATCGGCCAATCGAGACAAATTGCGAGTCGCAATCAGCAAGAGCCACCATCTTTCCTCGCTTGACAGCCGTCTGAAGACGCTTGGGTTGCGGGACCAATTGGCAGTCGGTTCTTCGCTTAAATTTTGCCTTGTTGCGCGTGGTGAGGCGGATATCTACCCGCGCCTGAGTTCAATTTGCGAATGGGACACGGCCGCTGGCCATGCAATTGTCGAAGCAGCTGGTGGACGGGTTCTGGGCTTGAATGGAGAGCCATTGAAGTATGGTGCATCCACCGGTGATTGCCGGATCGCACCATTTGTTGCATGGGGCGATCCGACGCTGACAGCGACCTATCGATTCAATTAGCGACCACTTCTCCAGCTTCCAGAACAACCACAACGCTGCCGGCGGGTCGTGCAAAAAATGAGCAGTTTGCATGGTGTCTGGTGTCCCACCAGTCTCCCAATACCGGTATTTCATCAATGCAACGCTGATTGGCCACACTTTGGTAACAGTTTGTTATGATTTTCCGTCACACTTTGAGGCAAGGATTGAGCGAGGCAAGAATCACCGTGAAAGTCTAGGACTTGAATATGTCAGGTAAGCATATTGCACGCGCTCTAGCGCTTGCGTCGGCACTGCTGCTTTCATTAGTATCTGGCGCCGCTCAAGAGCGACTACCTTGGGAGGACGCCCCTCCCAGTGAGGAGCGGTACCAGGGAAGTGATCGATCCGACCGGTATGCCAACCGCAACGTTGTTCCAGATTCCTATAGCCCGAATGGGATCCATCGTGACCCATACGTTTCAGGCGATAAAGGTTCCACATTACAAAATGGCGAAGGCGAACGAGGGCCGGGTGATGCTTTCCGTCAACCTCGTTACGACGACCGCACCTATGACAATCGCGTTCATGACGGAGACCACCGCGATAGCCGGGAGCGCCAGTATGAGGATGAACGAGGCTATACCGATGGGCGCCGTGGCTACGAGGATACGGAAGAATATCCCGGCGATGTAAAGAAGGGAACATATACTCATTCTGAAATTGTTAGCGCCGGCCACCGATTTTTTGGCTCGTTGAGTCGCGGATTGGCACGTGCTGTAGAATACGCTTTCAAGCATCAGGGCCGGCCAACTGGCTACATTCTCGGAGAGGATGCCGGCGGAGCCTTTATTGCGGGAGTTCGCTACGGCGAAGGCCTCTTGCACACAAAGTATGGTGACACCCGCAGAGTCTATTGGCAAGGACCTTCAATTGGCTACGACTTCGGTGGCGAGGGAACACGCACAATGGTTCTTGTCTACAATCTAGGTCACCCTGCTGAATTGTTTGAACGCTTTGTTGGTATTCAGGGTTCGGCCTACGTGGTCGGCGGTGCTAGCGTGCAAATCTTGAAACATGGCAACGTAACGCTAGCGCCAATCCGAACTGGGCTCGGTTTGCGTCTCGGCGCCAATGTCGGTTATCTGAAATACACACGGCGGCCGACATGGAATCCATTCTAGTTCGCGCTTTTAGTTTCCACGCTCCACTTCCGAATGTGGTGAGTTAGGACGCCACTTGCTTGCAACACTTACAGAATTGGTTCAATGGATTGTAGCAGCCCGACGCGTTCGTTGGGTTGGCCACCGTTTTACTGCGCGCGCTGCCAGGGTGGCGCGACGCCAGGCGGAGCGGTTGCGATCTGCATTGTGGTTTCAGCTGAACCCGCGCGGCCTGCCCGCCCGGGTCTCCAGAATTTAGGGGCGCATTAGTGTTCTCGATTCAGTCGATCATGCTGATGCTGCTGGGATTTCTGACAGCTGTCTTGTTGGGTTTTGTCGTTGCGCCCGCTTATTGGGGACGAGCGGTCAGATTGACGACAGAGCGGCTTCGTCGCTCGCTCCCAATGACGGAGATTGAATTTCGGGCAGAGACGGATAATTTGCGCGCGCAGCATGCCATTCGAGTTCATCAATTGGAGACGCGGGTTGATGCCGCGCGCAATTCAACCGCACGCCAGCGGATCGAGATAAACCGACGGGACGCGAAAATAAGCGATCTTAGCCAGGAAGTTGCCCGTCTTAATGGCGAACTTGAGACGAGTGAAAATGCACGTGGTGTGCTGGAGCAGACCATCATGGATCGCGTGCCTCGGATTGAAGAGCGATTGTCCGAGGCGCGCCAGTTGCTCTTTCAGCGCGATCGCGAGATTGCTGCCCTCCAAACCGACACAAGCAAGACATATCGTGCATTGGACGAGGCCATGCAAATTAATGCGCAGCAGCGGGGAGAAATCGACCGTCTCAAATCTAGTATTGAAACGCGCAGCCGTCGTCCGGCCCGCAAAGCATCCGAAACGAACTCTGAAGAAGCGGCATTGAGATCAGAGCTGGAGATGTTGCGGACCCGAACCCGAGATCAGGCATCTCTCATTTCTAACTTGCAAGGTCTCGTCGCGCAGCGCAATTCTCGACCCGGCGGGGATGTCGAAATTGGTCGGGATCGGGTGGGCGTGAAGCCGGACGCGGCTGATCACAGCACTGAACTGCATTCTCTCAACGGACAACACGGCAGCCAATCGTTCCTCGAGGAACGCCTTGATGACGCCGGTGCGCAAAGCGAGGCACTAGCCGATCTTCGAGAACAAAATGCGAGACTGAGTGGTGAAGTCGAGAAGCTGAGTGCCGCGCTCACTGTTTTTGAAGGTGCGGACAATTCGGGCAAAGGGCGCCCGCTGCGAGACAGCAAGATCGCGTTGAAGGCACGGGTTGCATCTCTCGAAAAGGAGACCAAGTCGCAATCAGAGACAATCGCGCGGTTGCGGGCTGAGTTGGCGGCCTCCAATGATCGTAGCGCTCGCCAGGCCGCGAACCACATGGACGAAATGCGGCGGCTCGGCGGGGGGCAAGTGCTGTCATCAATGGGGCATCATAATCGAGGGGCTCATCCCTATGACAGCCGTGCCGCCGGCCAGCGCAACTTGACCGAGAGAATGGTGGGACCTCCGCCCCTCTCACCGATGGTGGGGGGAGCCGAGCCACCTGCACTGAGTGTGACTGGGACAGAACCCGGCAAAGTCAATGGAAATGGCCCGGATTTGACGGCGCCGCAGGCTGAGAGTTCGGATGGAAACCGAGATGCAGCAGAGACGCCCAACACAGACGCGCCAGGTTCCTTTGAGCCGAAAGATCAAACTGCTCAATCACAGGACGGAGGAGATAAAAATGGCGATGAAACTCGCGGGGGATTGATTCGACGCATTTCGGGATTCGGCAAGGCCTAGATCGGCATACTGGTGCCAAGATACTGAAGGAATTTTTTGCGGGTCTCGAAGCAGCAACATGAAGGCGGCGCCAGGTTCAAAGGCATGACGCGCATGGTCGACAATGCGGACAATGACAATGCTGAGCGGGTCGAAGAGACGCCGACGGCGGCCGTTGGCGGTGAGTCTTCTGGCCGTGAAACAAGCGAGGAATTCGGATCCGACCTGATCGGTCGCATGATTTCTGGCAGCAGTAATGGGACCCGTGCAGTTCGCTCGGAATTTGCCGCAGATAATCGAGATCGGATGGAGATCGGCACCGCGCGACCTAGGGTTGTGGGTGGGTTCGCACGCAATTTTGCTGGTTTTGATGTTGAATTCATTGGTCCGTCTCCAGGCCGTGATGTGACTACTGAAGAAAGTGGTGCGGCTTTGGTTGCCGGCGACCAGGAGCGTTCCATCCATCCAACTCGGTCAGTCTCTCAATGCCTGCAAACAGGTGTCAGTCTAGCCCCATTGACGCAATCGAGAGGTGATTTGAGCATTTCGGAAGCGCTGTCGTTGGAGGCGCTTGGCTTGCAGCGGCCTAGTCGAGATCCCAGTTTAGAGCTGATTTTCCGCCAGCGACCAAATTTTCTTGAGAGTACCGAAACAGGGGACAGCCGACCAGGGGACAGCCAACCAGCAAATAAGCATTATGAAAGCAGCGTGGACAATTCCGCCACGGCCCAGCCTGGCTTCGTGTTCGGCCTCATTGCCGCAGCTCTTACCGGCGCTATGCTTTACGCCTACCTTGTATGAGCCCCCTCGACCGGCCGGATCGACTCATCCAATCGCCGCGTGAAATAGTAATGACCGATCTTGTGGCCTGACCGCAGATCGATCACAATCGCGCCAGCGCTACTGTCCCCCTCGTAGTGGACGAGCATCTGCCCGGCGTCAATTGAAACCGATTTGGCAGTGGTTGCGGGAGGCAGTGCCAGGTACCTCTCGAATCCGCCCGTCTCCGCCAATTTGGCCATATCCAGTGGGCTACGCTCGGGTTGAGCAGCCAAATACATGATCCGACCGATAACGACCCCAAGGCCGACGACAATGAGAACACCCATAAAAATGACAGCAAACTGTAAAATCTTGACTCCTGTGCGCGAGAGCGGCCCTGTTTCCTCGTTTCTGTGCATCGAAGATGAGTCTGTCATTTCTGCTTTCCATAGCCGTTTTCTTAAATTTGGATCATCTGCCCTTGACGGCAGTGCGCGTTGTAGTGATCGGCCATGTTCCGCTGATAGTCTCTAGACCGAAATCTGGCAAGCCGGTTCATTTGGGGTGATTCGTGTCATTCAGTTTCTCGGACAGCCTATCGGAATTGACCCACTTAAGGGTCGAGGATGATTGTGTAGGGCTGCGTCTCGATCGTTTTGTTGCCCACGCAATCGATCGGATTAGTCGGCAACGCGTTAAGGGCTTATTGGCGGCCGCGAAGATTTCGGTCAACGGTGAGGCGTGCAGCGAGGCCAGCTATAAGGTTCGGGCAGGTGACCGAGTGACTGTAGAAGTCCCGATGCCTGAGGAATATCGCGTTGTTGCGGAAGACATTCCGCTCAATATTATCTACGAAGACCGAGATTTGCTCGTTGTCGACAAGCCGGCTGGTCTTGTTACGCACCCAGCTCCGGGGCACCTGAGCGGTACCTTGGTCAACGCATTGCTTGCCCATTCCGGAAGTCAGTTATCTGGGATCGGCGGGGTGAGGCGACCAGGTATCGTTCACCGGTTGGATAAAGACACATCGGGCCTACTTGTCGTTGCCAAGAACGATCTGGCGCACCAAGGTTTGGCGGAGCAGTTTGCAGCTCATGGATCTGACGACAAAATGGAACGTAGCTATATTGCAATCGTTTGGGGCGAACCCGAGCGTGCACGAGGCACCATAGAAAAACCAATCGGTCGGTGTCACACCAATCGTCGCAAAATGGCTGTCGTTCGCCCCGGTTCTGGTCGCTACGCTATCTCCCATTATCAGGTTGAGCGGACGTTCAAGCGTGGCGCCCAGGCTCTGGTCAGTCAACTACGATTAGTCCTTGGAACGGGGCGGACACATCAAATTCGCGTTCATTTATCTTCGATCGGACATCCGTTGCTGGGAGATAGGACATACGGATCGGGTTTCCGCGCGAGTGCAGCAGCCTTGTCGCAGCCAGCTCAGCGCGCGCTGATGACACTGAACCGACAAGCGCTTCATGCGGCAACATTACGGTTCCAGCATCCCCGATCACGGTCTATACTGCAGTTTCGTAGTGCATTGCCTCAAGATTTACAAAGTTTGCAGATTGCCCTTGGCAGCGATGCAGATTGAACCGATGAGCTGCACTCTGCGTCTTAGCAAATAGATACTGCATTCAATGATTGGTCGACAGCTGCGACGGATATATGCACCATCCGGCGTTGTATTAATGGACGTGGGAACAATTTGTCGCCGCCGCACCAGTCATCTGGCTCTTCGATCAGACACTTCGATCAGACTGTACGAGCAGACGATAGAGCAAATGGACGGTCGAGGCGGCTCTCAATCTCGACAGCGCAGACGAAGAACTTGGATTACGTGCTTCGATCAAAAAAACGGGAGCGGCTGTGAGCCGAGACGCACGAGAATGTCGGTGGTCGATCGTTGTGCCAGCGGCGAATGTTAAGTTCGTTGTAGGTGTCTGTAGGACCTCGACGTAGTACATTTGGAGTAGTCGGTTTCATTTGCAATGGAACCGCCGGAGGACAGAGATGACGACACGAGCATTGCCAACGATTGCCGAAGGGTCTGGTGGCCTTGCGCGCTACCTTGAGGAAATACGCCGTTTTCCGATGCTTGAGCCTGACGAGGAGTACATGCTTGCTAAGAGCTGGCAAGAGCATGAGGATTCGGAAGCCGCGCAAAAGCTGGTGACTTCGCATCTGCGATTGGTTGCCAAAATTGCGATGGGATATCGTGGATATGGCCTACCGATCGGCGAAGTCGTCTCAGAGGGCAATGTTGGTCTCATGCAGGCGGTGAAGCGGTTCGATCCGGACAAGGGCTTCCGGTTGGCGACCTATGCAATGTGGTGGATCAGGGCTTCGATACAAGAATACATCTTGCGGTCGTGGAGCCTGGTGAAGATGGGTACGACGGCAGCCCAGAAGAAGCTTTTCTTCAATCTTCGCCGGACGAAAGGGCAATTGCAAGCGCTGGACGACGGTGATCTTAAACCGGAGCACGTCAAGACCATAGCAACCCGACTCGGTGTGTCAGAAGACGATGTGGTCTCAATGAATCGCCGCTTAGGTGGCGATGCCTCTCTGAATGCACCGTTGCGTGCCGACACCGAAACGGGAGAGTGGCAGGACTGGTTGGTCGATGACGCGCCTGACCAAGAGGAAAGTTACGCGGAACAGGAGGAACTTGGTCGGCGTCGCTCATATCTTGTCGAGGCAATGGAAGGCTTGAATGAGCGAGAGAGGCGGATATTCGAGGCAAGACGATTGTCGGAAGAGCCGATGACGCTAGAGGAGTTGTCCGCGGAATTTGGCGTGAGCCGGGAACGCATTCGCCAGATCGAGGTCAGGGCTTTTGAGAAAGTTCAAAAGGCCGTTCGCCAATCGGCCAAAGGCGACGCTATCGGTGTGGCGTCGTAGCAACATTGGTCGACGCTAGGCGAGCGTAATGAACCGCCCACGACCAACGGTAACAATTTGTTACGGAATCGCCACGCGAATCACTTAGTATGTGGACGTGGGTCGTGAGAGTCTCCCACGGGCAGCATGGTCTATTGGTCATGCTGTCGGTCTAGTGCGCGTCAGAGCTGACGGCGGAAGCCCTTGAAGCATCT
This sequence comes from Hyphomicrobiaceae bacterium, assembly GCA_051009975.1. GTDB lineage: Bacteria > Pseudomonadota > Alphaproteobacteria > Rhizobiales > Hyphomicrobiaceae > Tectiglobus. The sequence continues at coordinate 13,576 of JBPCWA010000187.1, read as the reverse complement.
GATCTACAAGCGATACCGGTCCTACTGGTTACCGACCCAGCGCCCAGCGGTTATGGATGATGCCGCGGATGAGAGCGCTGATCGCGAGTCACGTGCGATGTTATCGCGACATCATCCTCAATCGCCGCAATCGGACAATTTCAAGCCAGGGCGCTGCGACTGGCCACGCTCACTCGTGAGCCGTGGAAAGGGACGCGTCGCCGTGCGGAATTCGGTTCTGGGGGATCTGGAGCCAGTTCGTGGGCGGCATCTGAACCACGATGGAGTTGCTAATGCAAAAGCGCCGACATCACGAGTTCGAACGTCTGACTGGTGCCTTGGTTTCTACTTCTCAATGGGAGCGATTGACCGATCGATATTGGCTGCGACGTCTTCTCTGGCGCCTAACACCTTTGCAACCTCCCAGTAGTTGCTAAATCGACCTCCGCGGGGCGCGGCATAAAATCCATTGTCATTGCGGCCCCGCCACAAAAAAGAGCCGACCATCAAATTTTTGGTCGGCTTTTTCCTGATATGTCATTATTGCGATAGGTTCATGTCCGAGCCTACAACGGCAGGCGTTCTACTCGATCGAAATACGTATCGACGGCCTGCGTAATGGACTTCGCAACTTTCTTGCGCCACTTCTCCGACTGCAAGCGTTTAGCGTCACGGCGGTTGGACACATAGGCCAACTCAATGAGAACGGCCGGTCTTTCCTGTGTCTTCAAAACGCGGAAGGCGGCTGTTCGATGTGGTTGTTTTCGAAAGTCTGTAGATTGGCCCATGTGTTTGATGACGGTCTCGGTAAAGCTATTGGTTTGGCGCCCCTTTGCCTCGACGTCGCGACGGGCGAGATCGGCGAGAATGCCATTCAACGCTCTATCGCTCGTGACCGCGACCTTCATCGCCTTCAATTTTCGCAAGCTATTACGTGCAGCGATTTTCGCGCTCTTTTCCGCAGACTTCTTGGCGTTTTTCCTCAGCTTCTCTGCGACTTTCTTCCTCAGCGAATAGATTGTGGCACCCTTCGCTCCGGGCCGAGCGTAGTCCGCATGGACTGAGATGAAAAGATCGGCATTGTGCTTCTTCGCAAATTCTTGACGTGCGTCTAGGGCGATGAAAGTGTCTGTAGAGCGCGTCATTGCAACGCGGTATCGACCGGTTGCCAACAATGTATCTCGTAATTTTAAGCCAAACGCCAATACAGCGTTTTTTTCCAAAACTCCGTGCTTTTTGGCGCCGGAGTCGTGACCGCCGTGACCTGGATCAATCACGATCATGGGTTTGTGTGTCTTTGCATCCCGCTCGTGACGGGTTGCGGCTTTACGAGGAACAGGGGGTTGTAATCCGAAGGCGCCGAGTCTGCTCGACTTTCCTGTCCTGAACTGCGCTGAAGCAGTCCGCCGTTGCTTGGTCGGAACAGGGACGATGTCGATCAGCAGTTGTGCGCTCCTGCCGTCTTGAGCAGGCGAAACATATGCATTCTCGACGACGACGGGTGCAGCAACCTGGATAACAATTTTCGTCTTGCCTGGCTCGGACTGTCCGCGACGAACCGTCGTCACCAAACCGCCGTCCCGACTGGCTCCCAGGGCAGGCAAAGCCATACGCATTGTCGGCAATTGCAGCACGACCCGATTTGGATTTACCAATGAATAGACGTCGAAGCGGCTCGGACGCTCGAGGTTCATTACAAAACGTGTGCGTCGGAACCTCGGTTTCGCACTTTCATTTTGCCCACCAGCAATCGACTCCAGAAGCCTAGTCAGCGGAGAGACCAAGGACGACGATTGTTGTGCGACCGCCATGCCCTGCCCAACAAGCGCAGGAGCAGACAACATCACGAGTAAAAGTATCGGCAGCTGTGAAAAGCGCACAAGCGACCCAATACGCGGTAACATGCAGTTGACCCCCGTCCTTGCATATCCATTCCTAAGCGTGGGCTGAATATGCCTGTGAAAAGCGGCCTTTTCCAGAACAAGCCAAGGCTAAGTTATGAAATCAGCTGGGTTAAGCCTTGGTTAAGCGTGTGAAATTTGATTAGAAAGCAACTTTGGACCACTTCTGCTGATGCAACTCGTTGCGCCGCTGATGCGCATGCAAGCCACTAAGAAGTGATCAACGAAACATAGTGTTCGGTGAGGCATGCACTGAGGAGCTCGTCGTAGGCCGCAAAACTCTCGGAACCTTTGACGATCACGCCGAGATCCGGCGTCTCGTGTGGGGAGAGTTTGCGATACACTATCGGAGTGCTTACGGGCCGGATGTCCGCACCTCTCCGGCTGAGTGTCGTAATCAATCCACGCATCTGCAGGGTCTGGTCCAATTGCGCGAGGACGATCATGCGCATGGCGCCTTTTGTCAGCGACACCAAATGGATGAATTGTGATGTCGGAGGAACATACACCCGTCCGCGGTGGGCATAGTCGACATCGGGCCTATTGTGCTCCTCGAACAACAGACTTGGCCATCTATCGTCCCAGTCGATGTCGGTGCGGTAGGCGATGATTGAGTTGTTCGTGGTAAATGCGCGCCGAACTGTCAAGAAGCGACCTATGAGATGATCAACGGCATCCCGCGTGTATCCGCCCATGTAGATCGGAGCGATGTTTGTATCGGTGCCGGACGTCTCACAGAAACTGGTGTCGGAAGAGGGGGCAGCTGTCTGATTCCATTGCGCGCGCACCGCATCGAAATCGAGGTCAAGCACCATACAAACGTCGAAGAGCGTCTGGTCGCGCACCGAGCGTCCTGCCATCAGGTTCTGAATGGTCTTTTCATGACATTCGGCAGCATCGGCAAGAGCCGCTTGCGTAATTTTCTTTTCGACCATTGCGATGCGAATCCGCTCAATCGCAAGGTTGCGGGCGAACGTTGGTGGTGTCTGTGTCATGGGCCGCATTACGCCAGCAAACCTGGCAGAATACTAGACCAGACGAAGTGCGGCCGGACTCCGGGCCAATGTCTACTCTCTCAGCTCCATCGATTCACTTGGCAGAACATCCCCGACCGGCAATTGTGCTTGCCTCAAAAGATTCCCCAGCCATTGCCCGACTGCCCGACTGCTCGGCGCCCGCGTGATTTATTAGCGACCATGAGCACACAAGAAACACGAGAAACAGTGACGAATGTGAGGTTTGTCAGAGAGAGGGCGCGCTCCCTGACAAACCGGCTTGGTTGGATTATCAGAATGTCTGTTACATGATCTTCACGCTGACCGGTACTACGCCAGCCTTGGTCATCCCGACGATTTGCGCGGCGCGCCGCGAAAGGTCGATGATACGGCCACGGATGTATGGTCCACGGTCATTGATCCTGACGACGACTGATCGACCATTGCGTAAGTTGGTTACGCGTACGCGCGTTCCGAATGGAAGCGTCTTGTGGGCGGCCGTCAGGGCATTTGGATTAAACCAGCCACCGGAGGCCACGCGCTGAGGTTGCCAATAGTATGATGCCAGCCCACGCAGCGTGCCACCGCGGCGGGCGGTTCGCTTCTTTTTGCTGCTCTTAGCGCGTTTGCTGATTTTTTTAGACTTGGACTTCTCTGCGCTAGAAGATTTTGCTGATTTTTGGACCTCTTGCGCTGTTGTTGGTTCTAGCAGGACTGAGCTGGCGAAGACGGTGACGACCGCCAAAACGAAGGCTCTCATGACTTACCTCGTTCTCTCTTTGTGCAGCGCCATCGGTTCCAAGACAATCCTCACGTCACATGAGCAACATGAATCCTGCCATTGATGTTCGGAAGTACCGCCTGTCTACGAAGCGGCATGGTCTGAATATCGAGCGAAACCGATGGGTTATGACCAGTTCGTATGCGCTGCCTCTACTTACTAACGCGGGCTGGGCCCGCTCTGGCGGCGCGGGTCACACCACGCAGGCTCGGGACGGTCAACGCACGAAATTTTACCAACTTTGCAACAGAGTTGATTGCTGATTTAATATGTTCAATATGAGTATTAATCGAGGTGGCCATCCTGGCGCTCTAGCTCAGGCAAGCGCTAGAAGACTAAAAACTAAGCCAAAACTGTCAATTTGGGTCGAAAATTAGGACAAAGAGCGGCGATGCAAAGACTTCCCACGCTGCAGTGATTGTCACTGCGACATTGAAACCTAAATGTTGCTTAATTAACAGTGTGTTGCAGGAATAAATTGCGACAACATGTCAATGTCTTTAGGCGCTAGCTTCGCATTTTTTTTTGGTTGGTCTTCGACCGTTGTCTTGTCGGCTTCGGCAACCACGCGCAGCGAAGCGATAGGTTTCCCAAGAACTTTGCCGCGATCTCAAAAGTCGAGACAGAGGCGCAATTGCGACAGTGCAAACGTCCTGGAGCGAGCTCTATTCCGCAGAGTTAGACGCGATAATTTCGATAATATTCTGCTTATTCAGGCGTGAATGTTCTGCGTGCCAGTTTCTTAGATTGTTGGTGTGCAGCGCCACGTAGCCATCACCTCGCATCTGGATCGGGTAAGAAATTTATTCTCGCGTTTTTCTAGAGTCATTGATGCAAGTATGCACCGCCTTGAGGGGCAATACGAAGCGGGGTCAACGACCAATTTGATCTTGGCAGCAAGTCGCGAATATGAGAGAAATGAATCAGATGAAGCAATTGAAAGGAGGTGATCCAATGTCTAGTGGGATGAATGCACCGGTAAGGCCATCGTTCGCTGGAGATACGTCGGAGCAGCCTCCGCGTTGCGTCTGGTGAACCCGCCGCCGTCAGATTGCGGTGGGGCCAACCGACCCAATTCTCTCACGGAGCCGCCCTTAGGGCGGCTCTTTGAGCTTCTACCGTCTGCGACACAGACAGTTTGTTTCTTTGATGTGAAATTCTGACTATAGCAGATGGTTCGACTGCTACTTGCGTCAGGGATCGCGCGCAATAAGCGCTTCGATTTAAATCCTAACAAAAACGATTTTCCAACAATTCCACATTCTAGCAATCCGACATTCCAACATTTCGGTCGTGCCGGGCAAGTCAGAACTTGTAGGTTAGGCGCGCCTCGTTGCCAGGACCTTGTCTAAGTTCTGGCTGAGGGTGAGAATGCGACTCCAAAAGCGTGATATAAAACGTAATATCTAACTCTAACTCTCGCTGGCAGATCCAGCATGTTGGAGGGGCTGGTCTTCAGCATATCCCGTCACCGCACCAGATGTGTCGGTCAGATCGGGGACAAGCTCTGAGCGATCCTTCGGTCGGCGTGAGCGCCCCTCGAAGCTGGCTCCTTGCTCTAACGTGATGGACTGGTGGTAAATGTCGCCTTCGACTATCGCACTCGCTGCAAGTGTCACGTCCACGCCTCGAATCGTCCCAAAAACAGATCCGTTCACCTGGACATCCTGCGCATTGACCAGGCCGGTAACCTTTCCGGTTGGTCCGATCACGACTCGCGATCCTAAGACATCACCCTGGATTTCTCCGTCAACCTGCAATGTCCGTTGCGCAATAATCCTCAGTCCCGAGCCGATGATCGTCAGATCGCTACCAATCACCGACGTCATGTCTGGTCCAGGGCCGCTGCCTTGCAGTCCATTGGTCAAGGGTGCCGGTCGACGAGGCGGTGGCGGAGGTGGCGGCAACGGAGACTGTTCTGGCACACGCGGCGGTTCCTTGTCAGAATTTCGCGAAAACATCTTACCCTCCAAGTCGTGCCCTTCTGCGATGGCACAGAAAGATCAGCCAGTAGTGGAGGAATTGTGTCATGCCGGCAACAATATCAGACACGATCGACGCTGCGTTTGCGTGGAAATGTTGAAAGCCTATGAAAATTGCATTTGTTGATTTGGCAATGGGGGGGCGTTGTGCTCAAGATTTATCGCGTCGGTAAGAGTGTTTCGCAAGCTTGAAGGCGTAGTCCATCAATAGGTGAATGCTGAAGGTTTGATTGACCGTTACGGGGGAGTCCAATGAAAGTACGAACGATAACCGGGATTTGCCTGGCCATGTGTCTCGTTTCAACTTCGACGGTGGCCGCCGACTGCCCCAACAACCCGAACGCAATTGGCGTTAGTCGGGTTGTCCAAATTGATACAACCGGTGGGCCCGGGTTTGGGCTAGCTCAATACAAAATGCACGATTTTCTCCAAGATAAGGAGGTCATCCTAACCTTTGATGACGGCCCCCAAGCTCGATTGACGGATCGTGTGCTAGCTGCCTTGGCGCGCCACTGTACAAAGGCCACGTTTTTCTCGATCGGCAAAATGGCTCTTGGGCTTCCTCAAATCATTCGTCGCGTACATGAAGCCGGGCACACTGTCGGTTCTCATACTTGGTCGCACAAAAATTTGGGCAGTCGTAAATCGAAGGCGATTGCGATTGACGAAATCGAGAAGGGAATTAGTGCCGTTAGTCGTGCTGTCGGACAGCCAATTGCGCCGTTCTTTCGCTATCCGTTCTTACGAGATTCAGACGAAACACTGGACTATTTCAGAAAGAGGAACATTGGAGTCTTTTCGATGGATGTTGATTCGTTTGACTTCAAATACCGCCGACCGCGTAAACTTGCAAACAAAGTCGTTGCCAAACTCAATCGTGCTGGCAAAGGCATTCTACTGATGCACGACATACAGCCGGTCACAGCTAAGGCTCTTCCAATTATCTTAGACAAGCTCAAGTCAGAAGGTTTCAAGATTGTTCATATGACGCCTGCTTTCCCGGGAACGTCATTGCCCAAGTACGACAAGGCGATAGAAAAGAATGTTCGCGGATTGGGCCAACCGGGTGCTGGGCGGCCAACGTCGAGCGTGGTGAAGACTATTTCTTCGCAATAGCCAGACGATGCAGAACCGAACGACGGCTCGTTCAAATTTGCGGTATGGTGATGTTTGGGTGAGCGCGGCATTTCGCGTTGTGGTACCAATTTGCAAATTGCCAACGGTCGTGCCGCTCCAATGGACTTGCAGTGGAGAGGTTGACCTTGCCAATGGTGCCCCTGATTGCGGCAGTGCTAGCGGGGTGTCGCCTGCAGTTGGGCGTGCCATGTTTTCGAAGTTGTGCCGGCCACTTAAGAGCTACTTTGTTGCTGGTGGCCGACATTGCGAAGTGCCGTTGTTGTGATTTACCGCTGCTGGATTGTGTCCGCCAAGCAAACGTTGCACGTTCTCCGAATGGTCTCAAATTGGCGAAAATGGGAGGTGCAGCATTCCTGCACCGCATTGTACTAGGACAAAAACGTCTGACCTCTCATCATGCCTGATCACGGCTTAGCTCAACAGCTTCTCGAGCGTGCGGTTCCCCACTACCCCATCAGGGTGAAGTCCTTGCTCTTTTTGGAATACGCGAACCGCGTCGCGTGTGTCGAGGCCGAACTCGCCATCCACCGTAAGTCTCGCACCGTAATAGGCGTTGAGAAGGCACTGAAGCGTTTTGACTTCTTCGCCCACGTCACCTTTCCGTAGATTGGACGAAATTGGTGAACCGTCACAGTAAGCCAACGTGACATCTTCGCCAGGCTTGCAAGGCACCGCTGTACGCGTGCACTGCCAACGCAGCCGCCCGGCGTCATTTTTGACCTTTTCGCATTCAATCGATTGGCTTTGCGATCGTCGCCAAGCTTGCCAACCATCGCCAAGTTTGGACTTGACGGCCTTGCGCCAGGCCGCCCACGAGGCAGGATAGGCTCCCAAGGACTTGGACACATACAGTCTACTCGTGGCGGTTACAGCATCACCTTGACAGGTGAGAGCTTGAGCTCTTTGTAGGGCACCAAATCCAAAAGCCCAAAGTACTGCAAGCAAGCTGAATATCTGAAACATCGATCGCATGTCGAAGCTCCTTTCTCGGCCCCGTTCTCGGCCCCATGGCCCAGTGACATCGGCAACAGGCCGACTTGCGCCATGAACCATTGGCCGATGACTCGTGGTGGTTTGTCCTGACTAGCCTTCGTGGGTGTTCCCAAATGGGACGCACAGGCTCTCCATGGCTCAGGTTCGAGGCACAACTTTAACGGTGCTGGGAAGTAAGTGCGGCCAAAGACTGAATAGCTGTTGAATACACATCTTTCAGCGCAATTCAGCTATCGGCGTACGCGCCTTCTTCGCCGACGCGGCGCCACGGAAGGGGGGTGTGCTGCCACTCCGCTTTCTATGTTCAGTGCAGTCGAATTTGGCTGGTCAGGCGTCCCACACCCCGTCAACCAAACATCGAAGACCGGATGTTCGACGGCATTCAGGCCCGGGCTCTCAGCGAACATCCATCCCGAAAATAATCTTTTCTCTTCTCCACTCAACAAGACTTCGCTGACCTGGACGAAACTCGTGGTCTTTGGTTGAACCTCGGGAGGTCGCGAAAAGCAGACACGCGGTGTTACTTTAAGAGATCCGAATCGGATGGTTTCGGCAATGGGGACCTCAAGTCGGCGAATGCGTGCTGTGACTTTGTCAAGCGCCGAGAAAATCGCAACCTGATTAGTCATCCTTTGGGCCATTGCGAAGGTGGGTACGAGCATCACGAAAGTGACCATCGCAACAAGGGCATGAACAACAGTGACAGGAAATGCCGTGATCTGAAACGTGGCCGCGCCTTGTCCGCGGGGGCTGTTAATTCTCATGCTATAACCCCGAGTGCTTGGTCAGACGACGTCTCGCCGTAAATACGATGCTAACACGATTGCCTGGGCGCCCGCGCCGAAAGCGCAAGAACCACAATCATCACGATAGATTTGCGTCACTAAGATGACATAGACAGTCGCGGTACGTGATGCCTTAGTCCGGCCTCCATGCCGAATAGTCACCGGTTGCTCTGGGTCGCTCCGCCGGAGTTAAGATGGAGCCGTCGGGGAGATAGGCTTCTGCCGAACCGGTTTTGTTCTCTTGATGAGGTTTTTCCCACGACCTTGCATGATAGGACTCTTTGGTTGGAGGGTCGCGAAATGTGTGGTGCAACCATCCATGCCACTCTGCCGGGATCTGCGAGGCTTCCGACAGGTCCTTATAGATCACCCAACGCCTCGGTGTTCCTAGCGGCCCTACGCCTATGCGTTGCTCGTAATAGGTGTTGCCATAGTCGTCGCTTCCAACCATTTGGCCATTTTTCCAAATTGTGAAGCGGGTCCCCCAGGTATTTCCGCCCCACCAGGAAAAAATCTCACTCAGCATGCCCATCGTACGGCACTCCCTCATCTTGACCTCGCATTTATCTTCAACACGTGATCATGTCCAGAGAGAGCGTCTATCTGGCAACACCTATCCTGATCGGAATCGGCTAGATTTATCCACGTGCTAACGACACGAACTTGGATTTACATCCAACCGCTCGTCCGCTGTTGCGGTACTGTCGCCGCCCGGGAGTGTCCCTGGTTCGTCTACAGCTTATCGACAGAGTTTCCGCAGAAATTCAACATATAGTATGTGCGGTATCTGCAACATACAAAACCTTTGCGGGGCATGGCCCGAATCAGTCATCAATTGGTCACGAGGGGCCTCACAGTCATTTTGCGTCAATTTGGTCGGGCAACTTGGGTCGTACGCGGCAGTGACGAGCATTATTCGGGCCTGTTGCACGGGCAGCACTCGTTGTGTGTGGCCGAAGTTGATTGGGAACCAACCGAGCGGTGCGACGACCGCTGGACGTGAGGGGAACGAGGGCCAACGTAGAGGGATGGCGGTTACAATCAGTGACCGCTCAATGTGGCGTTAAAAAAACCAGAACCGAGTCAGGAAACGCAGGTGATTTAATGCCGGCGTTGCGTGGCTCTGACAATGAAATGCGGGGCAAGAATGAAAATCACGCGTCGTTTCACAACGGCCGGACGGTCGCCATATGATTCAATAGCGTTTCGCCAGGCGACCAGCGAAATCAAGAATCCAGACGGTTCAATCGTGTTTCGTCTCGATGAACTCCTCGTGCCTGAACATTGGAGCCAGGTCGCAGCTGATATCATCGCACAAAAGTACTTTCGCAAGGCTGGTGTTCCAGCACACTTGAAGCAAGTGGAGGAGAACTCGGTCCCAAGCTGGCTTTGGCGATCTGTCGCCGACGAAACCGAGCTAAGCCAGCTACCCGAAAGTGAGCGCTATGGGGGGGAAACAGACTCGCGTCAGGTCTTTGATCGCTTGGCAGGCACTTGGACTTACTGGGGCTGGAAGGGCGGTTACTTCACGAGTGAAGAAGATGCACAGGCGTTCTACGATGAACACCGATATATGCTGGCTATGCAGTTCGCCGAACCAAATTCCCCGCAATGGTTCAATACGGGATTGCATTGGGCTTACGGTATAGATGGACCTGGACAGGGTCATCATTACGTTGACTACCTCACAGGCGAATTGACACTTTCGACTTCGGCTTACGAACACCCGCAGCCACATGCCTGTTTCATCCAATCGATAGAAGATGATCTCGTAAATGAGAACGGCATTATGGACCTTTGGGTCCGCGAAGCGAGGCTCTTCAAGTACGGATCTGGCACCGGCACGAATTTTTCAAAGCTGCGTTCAGCCGATGAGAAACTTTCCGGCGGAGGACGGTCCTCTGGTTTGATGAGCTTCTTGAAGATAGGCGACAGAGCAGCAGGTGCGATCAAGTCAGGCGGAACGACGCGACGTGCTGCAAAGATGGTCGTTGTTGATGCCGATCACCCAGACATTGAAGAATACATTAATTGGAAAGTTAAAGAGGAGCAGAAAGTCGCTGCACTGGTTGTGGGTTCCAAAATCTGCCAAAAACGACTCAAGGCGGTTATGAAAGCCTGCGTGAATTGCGAAGCCGATGGAGACGAGTGTTTCGATCCTGGCAAGAACCCTGCGCTCAAGCGGGCGATCAAAGAGGCGCGGCGGGATCAGATTCCCGATAGCTACACGCGGCGCATTATTCAATTCGCCCGACAAGGCTACAGTGATATCGAATTCGCGACGTACGATACGGATTGGGACTCAGAAGCCTATCTTACAGTCTCGGGACAAAACTCAAATAACTCCGTGAGGGTGACTGATCAGTTCCTCCACGCGGTGGAATGCGATGGCGACTGGTCGCTCAAAGCACGCACCACTGGCGAATCGATAAAGACGATCAAAGCAAATGATCTGTGGGATCAAATTGGATACGCAGCATGGGCGTCCGCTGATCCAGGCATTCAGTTTCACACCACGATAAACGACTGGCACACATGTCCAGTGAGTGGTGAGATCCGCGCGTCCAATCCTTGTTCCGAATACATGTTTCTTGACGATACAGCCTGCAACCTCGCTTCAATCAATCTTATGCAGTTTTTACGCGACGATGGCTCATTCGACGTTGATGCGTTTGGTCATGCCTGCCGAATGTGGACTATTGTATTGGAGATTTCGGTTATGATGGCGCAATTCCCAAGTCGGGAAATCGCGTTGCTTTCATACCGATATCGAACGCTTGGACTTGGCTTTGCCAACATTGGTGGTCTCTTAATGGCATCTGGCATCTCTTACGATTCGCAGGAAGGGCGAGCTATTTGCGGTGCGATCTCCGCTGTGATGACCGGAACGGCATATGCGACCTCGGCTGAAATGGCTCGCGAACTGGGGCCCTTCCCAGGCTATCAAGAAAACGCTTCACACATGCTGCGTGTGATTAGAAATCATCGCCGAGCCGCCCACGGGGAGGTTGATGGCTATGAAAAGCTGTCTGTGGCACCAGTGCCGCTGGATCACTCGGCTTGCCCCGACACAAATCTCATCGACGCAGCCAGAGCAACTTGGGATCAGGCTCTAGAGTTGGGCCAAGCGTATGGCTATCGCAATGCCCAATCTACCGTTATTGCACCAACCGGTACTATCGGGCTGGTTATGGATTGCGACACAACCGGGATCGAACCAGACTTTGCATTGGTTAAGTTCAAGAAACTCGCCGGCGGTGGCTACTTCAAAATCATCAACCGAGCGGTGCCACGAGCTCTGCGCGGTCTGGGATACGGAGAGGCTCAAATCGCGGAGATTGAGGCCTATGCTGTCGGCCATGGTTCGCTGCGGCAAGCGCCGGCGATCAATCACTCTACTCTTTTGCAAAAGGGTTTTACACCTGAATTGCTCGAAAAAGTGGAGAAATCCCTGGCGTCTGCATTCGATATAAAATTTGTCTTCAACAAGTGGACCTTGGGTGAAAGGTTCCTCAGCGAGGACTTAAAAGTTTCGGCGGAAGCACTCAACGACCCAACATTCGAACTATTGACGTACTTGGGTTACTCTAAATCGGACATAGAAGCTGCAAATGAACATGTCTGTGGTGCCATGACGTTAGAGGGCGCACCGCACTTGAAGCCAGAGCATCTGCCAGTCTTTGATTGTGCGAACCCATGTGGGCGCAAGGGTAAGCGTTATCTCTCAGTCAATAGTCATATCGACATGATGGCTGCCAGTCAGCCGTTTATAACGGGCGCCATCTCAAAGACGATAAATATGCCCAATGATGCCAGTGTGGAGGACTGCAAGAGCGCCTACATGCGGTCTTGGAGAAAGGCATTGAAAGCCAATGCGCTCTATCGCGATGGCTCGAAACTGTCGCAGCCTCTGAATGCGCAAATTCTGACCGAAAACGAAGAGGATGCCGATGAGCTGGCTGAGGAACTTGCCACATCTAAGCCGGCACAGGTTCGCGCAGAGGCGGCCGCCGAGCGAATCGTCGAACGTATAATTGAACGCGGTCGTGAGAAGATGCCAGGGCGTCGAAAAGGGTACACTCAAAAAGCCGTGGTGGGTGGCCATAAGGTCTATCTCACAACAGGCGAATACGAGGATGGCCGGATCGGTGAGATCTTCATCGACATGCACAAGGAAGGGGCGGCCTTTCGCTCGTTGATGAACAATTTTGCTATCGCGATTTCCCTTGGGCTGCAGTATGGCGTGCCGTTGGAGGAGTATGTCGACGCGTTCACATTCACACGCTTCGAGCCGGCGGGTTTGGTCCAGGGCAACGAGACCATCAAGAATGCAACCTCCGTCCTCGATTACATATTTCGCGAGTTAGCAGTTTCCTATCTGGGACGAAACGACCTCGCGCACGTTGATCCAGGTGATGCGTCCTCAACGGCCGTTGGCAAAGGGGAAACGGCAGACCAAGTGCCGTCTGTGCACGCGGCCACCAAAGTTGTGTCTCACGGCTTTACGCGCGGCCGTCTGATGGCTCGCATCGCTCCCGCTGGGGATGGTGCTGCGACTGGATCGACGGTAGTCGAATTGCAGCAGGACGTTGCCACAGCGTTTTCATCTGTCGAGACAATCTCCAGCACACAGGCGCATGCCGGTGATCCAGGATTCAATGGTGCGCTCAATGAAGGGAGTTTAGCATTGAAGCTGGATGCCTCTATGGATCGCGCCGCGGAGGCGCGAATGCAAGGTTACGAAGGCGAGGCATGTGGTGAGTGTGGAAACTTCACGCTCGTGCGGAATGGCACATGTTTGAAGTGTAATACTTGCGGTGGAACGAGCGGTTGTTCATAGTTCCATGATCGACAAGACTTGAGCCCAAACAGGGTGGCGAACCTATTCGTTTTGATTGAATAGGTTCGCGTCTTAAGTTCGTTGGCTTTGGATTGCCAGATTGCCAGATTGCCAGTTTTTAGCGGCATATTAAGTTTTGCGATTTGCTGCTGATTCGAGGTGGACAACATTCCGGCGCCACAT
>JBPCWA010000186.1:0-5530 GCA_051009975.1 Hyphomicrobiaceae bacterium | reverse complement strand
CAGCTCACACGCGCCTTCAGGGAGCGATGATCATGATCGCCGGTTCACCATGAAGTTATTTCCGACGAACCAACTTCCAAACTGCACCGGTTCGGCCAACGGGGATGCCCTGCGCCGTCGTTAGAACATAAAGCTCGCCATCTTCATCTTCTCCGAGACTGTGAACGCGTTGATCAGTTTGAATGAGACGCTCAATGGGCCAAAGCCCTGCTCCTGGCTTCTGAGGTGTTGCTACAAAGACTTGACCAGATGGCTTTTCAAATGTTGTGCTGAAATCGCCAAAGACCAACTTGCCGTAGAGTTCGGGCAAATCTCGACCGCGATACATAAACCCGCCGACATTTGCCGAGCCCAAAGGCCTCGCTTTCACCTTCGACCAAGGCCGCATCACTGACCAATTCGGATACTCAACGATCGGATCTCGCATTGTTTCGTCAAACTTGTCGACCCGCGGGCAATCCTTCGGCGGGTCGAAAGCGCGCGCACGCTCAAAGCAGTGTGTGCCTTCGCGCACCGCCCAACCATAATTGCCAGGCCGGTCTACCAGATAAATCGTCTCCCACAACGATTCTGCTACACCATTGACCAACATGTTCCCGTTGCCACTTCGGTCGAATGAAATCCGAAACGGGTTGCGAAAACCCCAAGCATAAATTTCATCGCGCCCTGCAGCATTGCCGAGAAAGTAATTCCCACTCGGTATGGCATATCCGGGGTGGCCACTATTGACGTCAATGCGCAGAGTTTTGCCTTTTAGGCGGGTCGTATCTTGCGCGTAGCGGTCATAGTGATGGAAGCGCTCGGGGATCCGATAGGGATCTTCCTTGATCTCCTTGGCATGCCTGAACTGGTCGTTGGCGGCCGGCTTGGGAGGGATATAAACGTCTGGCACGCCGTGAACGCCGCCGCCGTCTCCAACTCCAACGTAAAGATATCCGTCTGGGCCAAACGCAAGACCACCGCCGTTGTGCTTGCGATTGACCCAATCAAGTTCCAGCAGCACGCGTTCGCTGCTCAGGTTTGCTTCATCTGGCTTTGCGGCCTCAACCCGAAACTCTGAGAGCCGCCACGTGTATGCCGTCTTGCCAGTGAACGGCGAGCCGTCACGGCGTTTTGCCGAATAATTGACGTAGAATAGACCATTACTCTTGAAACGGGGATGAAAAGCTAGCGCCAGCAAGCCCCGCTCATCAAATGCTTTCAACAGCGGAGTGAGGCGATCACGAAGATCAAGGAATGGAATTTCTGATCGTCGACCATCCGGCGCCAAGAGATGCACGACGCCAACTTGGTCGCCGATCACACGTCGGCCACTGCCGTCGGGAATGCCGATCAGAAAAGCAGGCGCATGATATCCGGCCGAGACCAACTGCAGTTTTACGCCCCCGTTTTCTGATTGAGCAATGCTTGGAAGTACGAACGTGATCGTGCCGTGTAATATCAAGGCCAGTACAGCTACGATCGGTCTCTGAAATCTCGGCATGCGCCACCCTTGAGGCCTGCCTCGTCCAATCATGATGGCTCCCTCTGTGCATCTCGCTGCGGTTCTTATACGACTGCAATGACGTTTCTGAAAGCCTGCTTGAAGCAGGACGGCCAGATCGGGACGAGAGCCAAGCGTGCGGCCAGCTCGCAGCAGAGAGGACGTCGAGGCCTCGATTCGATCATAGGGTGAGTTGTATCTTTATGACTGAGGAGAATTGACCAGGGTAGATTGCAATCGTGATCGCGCGTCAAATGCGAGCACGCAAATCAAATTCAGCACGGCCGCGCTTCCAATAGATGACGCAGGCAATCATCAACTCCCAAATGCCAGTCCGGGAACTCAACGCCAAATACGCTCTCCAGCTTGGCGCAATCTAGGCGCGAATTTTCCGGTCTTCGTGATCGCGTCTGATACGATGAGTGGGAAATGGGTCGCGCCGTCGCTGATGGTCCACCAAGAGCGGATGACGTTTTAAAAACGAATTCGGCGATATCGTGCCAACTTGCAGTGCCCGAACCGGCGGCATGATATATGCCCCAGTATTCCTCGCTAGGCGAGGTGGTAATCTGTTTGCATATCTGCAGGATTGCATCGGCGAGGTGCAAGGCATAGGTCGGTGAGCCATACTGGTCATCGACAAGAGGTATTTCACTATCGCGCGCGGCTCGCTCTAGTATCGATTTGACAAAGTTCTGGCCGAAAGGACTATAAATCCAGGCTGTTCGAAGAATGACATGTCTGGGATTGGCCTCAGCAAGCGCCCGCTCGCTTTCAAGCTTTGATCGGCCATAGGCATTGAGCGGATGCGCCGCATCACTCTCTGAGTAAGCGCCTTGCTTTTCACCGGAATAGACGTGCGCGGTTGAGAGGTGGATAATAGGCAGGTTCCGTCTCGCTGCTAACGCGGCCAATTGAGCTGCACCAGCCATATTCTGATGGAGCGCCTCTTCGGGTTCGTCCTCCGCGCCATCGACATTCATATAGCCGGCGGCGTTGACAATGACTTCGGGCGCAATTCCGAACAAGGTTTGTGCAATGCCGGGTGTGCCAGACAGATCTTGAGCGGCGCGACCGACCGCATAGGCGACTACGTCTGAGCGATTTGCCACCCGAGACGACAACGCGCGCGCGACCTGGCCATGCCAACCTGCAACCAATATCCGCATAACTTTGAGCCTAGGAAACCGAAAAACAAATGCCCCGCTTCTGCTTGCCGCAAAGCGGGGCTACGATCGATTTGATCGGGGCTGGACACACCAGCATTTTAAGTTTGCCGTTGTTGGCAAATACTACAGTTTTCAATTTGGATGAGATTGAACGTTTCAGACAGCGCAGCGCGCATAACCTTGCACAATCAACGCCCGATCAACGCCCGGGCCTCATACAGTGAGGCCCGTCAATACAGCCCGGTGGACTCATGCAGCTCCTGCCTCCCTGATACACATCTGTTTTTCCTTGACGAGGCGACCACTACCACACACCGCATCTCTTGACCTTCATCTGCCTGGTCGTATCGAAGTGGTATCAACCAGGCTTCCACGCGGGAAGGGCAACTTTGCCATCGTCACAACATAATGTGCTGTCAGCGGCCCCATCAGTCAATGTCATCGGTGCAATTTTTTTTGGAAATCCACTGCACTTATCGCATGACCGACATGCATTAACTTGAGGTGAAGTGCCACTCCTGCAGGGCGCTACCCAGTTTGCCAGCGGCCATGGGTGAGCAGAAATTCGCGGAATGCGGTTGCCGCGTCACAGAGCAAGATCAAAGATCTTGCGAGCCGACAACTATGCTCGTATTGAACCCGCCCAACGCAAACGAGTTTGACATTGCGTACCGCAGTTTTTTGGTTCGCGCGGCATTCGGGACGTAGTCGAGGTCGCAGTCGGGGT
Organism: Hyphomicrobiaceae bacterium; assembly: GCA_051009975.1. Taxonomy (GTDB): domain Bacteria; phylum Pseudomonadota; class Alphaproteobacteria; order Rhizobiales; family Hyphomicrobiaceae; genus Tectiglobus. The sequence continues at coordinate 2,151 of JBPCWA010000186.1, read as the reverse complement.
CGGAAATGTTCAGTCCAATCGTTGGTGGCATGCATTGAGATTGGATCGCCTTGATACAGGCTATGACTTCAAGCGCTGCGGACGCTCCCATTGCATGGCCGTGCATTGATTTGGTCGACGATACGCCCATAGCAAAGGCGTGTTCTTCGAATACGGATTTGATGGCCGAGGTCTCAGCCTGGTCGCCCGAAATCGTCGCTGCACCGTGGGCATTCAGATAATCTACGTCATGTGGCTTCAATTGCGCATCGTGCAATGCAGATCGCATGGCACGCGCCATCTCGGATGCATTCGGTGTTATCATATCGGTCGCATCCGACGTGCAGCCGACACTGCAGATCTGCGCAAGAATTTCTGCGCCGCGTGCGACTGCGTGCCGTTGGGATTCGAGCACGACCACGGCCGCGCCTTCGGCGAGCACTGTGCCGCTCCGATTTGCCGCAAACGGGTAGCACCCCTCTTTGGAGAGGAGACCTAGTGCTTTGCCCGATAGCAGTGCGCCGTAAGTGAGGGCGCTGTCGGAACCACCAACGATCGCAACATCGACGAGACCATGTTTGATGTAGTCGCAACCAATTCCAATGGCGTGCGCGGCGCTAGCGTCAGCGCTGCAGATCGCAAAAGTCGGGCCCTTAACGCCGAACTCAATTCCGACGTGAGCCGATGCCGAAGATGCAATTAGGCGCGGCAGAAACATTGGGTGTACTGCACGTTTGCCGTCTATGAAACGATCTCGGGTGGCCTTTTCGCCAGTGATCTGGCCGCCGACCGCCGACCCGATCATACAGGCAGCACGATAAGGATTCACAAGCGGTACTTCGAGAGCAGATTGGGCAATGGCCTGATTGGCAGCGGCGGCAGCTATCCAGGAGTAACGGTCCGAATGAAGTATTGTCTTGTCACGGCGCCAGTGACCAAGGTGCGCGCGCGGATCAAAATCTCTGATTGGTGCGGAAATCGAAATTCCGGAATGGGAGACGTGATCATCCTCAATACGAGCAATGCCACTGACGCCCTGGACGAGGTTTGACCAGAATGAATCCACGGTATCACCGAGTGGAGACACCAAACCCATTCCTGTCACTACTACGCTGTCGCCTGTAACAACGTCTTTCATCTTGCGTTTCCGCCAACTAGCGATGATCATCCCTGGCAATACTTATCCGAAGATCGAGCGTTCGTGCCGCGCAATCAATGGATTCGTAGGGACATAGATAACACTTTCTTTAAGACCAATATTGGTGGCATCTCAATCTGTCGACTTGGTCGCGGCCCTGGCCACGACATCGGTCGGTTCGCAGGACACTTTGCCACTATTCCAAACCCTGTTGTGATCTTAAGGGAAAGCGGATGTCATGCCAGATACCCTAATAATCGCACTGTTGGAGATGGCGCAAGTGATCGAAGTACGCTTGTGTCATTGGGAATGGCTTCGGATCGAAGTTTGACCACCACATTGAGCCGAAAACGAGCACATTTCTCTATCGACTGGTCTGTTCCTGATATCTGGTCGCAAGTTCACGCATTTTGAAGTGAACACTAATCCGCTCCTGCAACATGTCTCGTGTACCACGTTTCACTTGTACAACACGTTGCTCGTACTCTACCGCGCCCATGCTAGCACGAGCTTGCCACCTCTGGCCGGGGGCGGCCAGAACTTACGGCCCCAGAACTTACGGCCCCAGAACTTGCGGCTCCAGAACTTGCGGCTCCAGAACTTGCGGCCACAGCAGCTCCAAAAAGCGCAGTGTACGATGAGACATAAAACCACATCAAGGTGGCAATTCCGCCAGTGAGAGCACCATATATTGTGTCCCAGGGCGCCCGTTCGGCATAGAGATCAAACAAAAGGATCGCGCAAAACCAAGCTGTCGCTCCGGCGGCTGCACCGACAGTACAATCCACGAACGAAGCCCTGGTGGGCGAGATGACCACGCGGTAGATTCCAACAAGTGCGACGAAAATCCCTAAGCTTGCAATACCCCAGACAAAAAATTCCTCCCCGACATAGAGCCAATGCGCGGTCCTTGTCGCGCGCTCCAGTTGGCGGGACTCGTCAAGTCCGATGATGCGCGATACAACGACAAAACTCATTACGCTGACAACTATGGTTCCAACGAACAGGAAGTTGAAGACCAGCGACTGGAACTG
>JBPCWA010000185.1:0-8553 GCA_051009975.1 Hyphomicrobiaceae bacterium | reverse complement strand
AAAAGTGACCTCAAATCGACCCACTGCAAACGGTTTTGGGATGATAATATCGCGAGAGGGGCGCTGGTTGCGATCGCTAAACCGTGTGTTGAGCGATCCCATTCGAAAGTTCCCTGCTGGGATTCGGACCATTTCAGGGCCTGATGGACAATCCCTAAACACGTCCGTTCTGGATTGTGCCGTCGCGAGTTCGATGGGTTGGTTTGACTCAAGTTCGAGCGATTTCGTAACGCTGAGGGAACCCGCTGTTCGGTTCGGAATGGTTGTCGTCGATTTTGCGGTCCCGTGACCAGCCGGAAAATAGTCTTCGTAAACCGACGACGAAAGCCACGGCATTTGGCGATCAGCTGTTGCTTTTGACACGGTGCGGCCGACGCGCTTTATGATCTGCTCAATAGTCAGGCCGGGCGTTGCAAAATAGTGTGCGAGTGCTCGCGTGAACGGGCTATTGTCGCCGTAGACTGCCACGTCTCCCGGTGCTGTCGCGAAGAGAACATATGAGCCTTTCGGTGCGTCTAATCGAGCAAGACCGCGAGTCGCGTTTCTAGCGAAGCCGCGAAACGGATTATTTCGGCACGCGTCGAGAATAACAATATTGAGGTTGTTTCGAGCAAGTCGCAGACCCGCCAGAAGGTCTGATGCACTGATCGACTCGATTGCCACATCCCCTTCGCGATCGATATTGGCATCAATGGGTATGAGATAATTGATTCCTTCGACCTGAACACCGTGGCCAGCGTAGTAGACGAGCCCGATGGTGTTTGGACCGTTCGAGTCCAACTTTGCCAAATAGGAGCGGATAGCGACTTGCATTGCTTTGCGACCCAGGTCGGTTTCGACGATGACGTCAAAACCAAGCGAGCTGAGTGTTGACCCGAACAACTTTGCATCATTGTAAGGACTTGAGAGACTGGTCGTGTGTCTGTAGTCCGAATTGCCGATAACGAGAGCAACGGCTTTTCGCGGTTGAGCAATCGCACCGCGCGCTACCAGACACGCTATTAATCCTACAAAAATTAACAGCACAAGGAACTGGCGTTGGGCGGCTATGACGCCTCTCCCCATGGTTGTTATCTTCCCATGGCATGCAAGCATGCCATGTCAAAATCCCAACTGCTGATGAGCGGCGATCGCGGCATTTCCATGGCGCATTTGCATCGAGGATTGGGAAAATTGGGACTTGCGAAACCGCGGCTCTACTGCGGACCGCCAGGTGGGGCCGCTTGCTGATCGATATCAATTTGCTCTGGCGGATCGTGCCGCGCGTTTAAATCTCACGACACAGCTCATCGATTGCTCTCACTGGTGATCGTAAAGATGCGGACAATGCGGCGACTAGGAACTGTACAGTTTGTTTGGTTTAAGCGAGACGTGCGCACAGTTGATCATCAGCCACTCCTAGCTGCCGCTGAATGTGCGGTCCCGTACTTCCGGTCCTTATAATTGAGCCATTCTGGTGGAACGAGCCAGATATGTCGGCTCGTCAATATAGCTCTTATCTTGAGTGCGTTGCAGATCTGAAAGAGCAGCAGGCGACACTAAGTCAGCCGCTCATTGTCCGTGTTGGCGATGCGGTTTCTGAGCTCAAGTTCTTACGAGCCAAGGTTGTTTTCGAGTATACTATGCCAATTGTGGAGCATTGAGCGGCCGCGCGCGAATGACACGCGCTCGATCTGGTCCACGATCAGCCCATGTGCTCCGATCGCATGAACAATCATGAGTGGCAAACGCCGTTGAAGTCTGGAAATAAGTGACAAGCTGTGAAAGCGATCGGAGCTATTATTCAAGTCTGATTGCGTCTACGGGAAAACGAGCCGTCTTTAAAGTCGGATCAATATCTCTAGTATTGAGTTATGCGTTCGACACGCCGGTGGCGCATCTAGCAGATATGCCCTGTCCCTACAATTCTGCAATTCTGTGACCTGCTAAGTTAGTCGAGTTGTTCGAGAAACGTGGCCGCTGTGTTTCGGTAATTCAATTGGTTTGCGTCCGACATGCGACGCCACGTGGCGTAAGCGTTGCGCAAACGTGGGTTGTCCCCGATTTTATTGATATTGCGCGCCAAGAAATCCCAATAAAGTGCGTTGAAGGGACAGGCATTTCTACCAGTTTTCTGCTTCACATCAAATCTATAAGATTGGCAGTAATAGGACATCTTTCTTATGTAGTTTCCACTTGCTGCATAGGGCTTGGAGGCCAGCATTCCGCCGTCCGCAAATTGGCTCATTCCTATAACATTCGGTAATTCAACCCAGTCGTAGGCGTCTGCATACACGGCCAAATACCATTCGTGAATCTCGCGTGGCGCGATGCCCACAAGCATCGCGAAACTTCCCGTGACCATGGGTCTTTGAATGTGATGCGCGTAGGCTTCTTCCTTTGTTTGCTTGTTTGCTTGCTTGATTGCTTCAGCGAGGCAATGCATGTCAACTTCGCCTGTCCAGTAGAACTTGGGAAGTTGGCGAGTTGCACCCAGATAGTTAGATGCCGCATATTCCGGCATATTGATCCAATAGATGCCGCGAACATATTCGCGCCAACCAATAATCTGTCGGATGAAGCCTTCAACCGCATTCAGAGGTGCAAGTCCTAGCGCATACGCTCGTGCCGCTCGTTGACAGACCGTCAAAGGCTCCAGTAGTCCCGCATTGATATAAGCCGAGAGTACCGAGTGATAAAGGAAGCGCTGTCCGCTTATCATCGCATCTTGATAGTCACCAAACATCGGTAGGCACTCGTTGATGAAATGGTCGAGCGCGGTCTCCGCATCAACTTGCCTAACTGCGAACCAGAAAGGTTCCAGCTCACCGAAGTGATCCGAGAAGTGTTTCTCTACAGTCTTGAGCACGTCCCGCGTAGTGGCATCGGGTCTGAAGCTGCGGACCTGCGGAATGATTAATTCTCCGGTCGCTGGCTTTCGGTTGTCAGCATCGAAATTCCAGTGTCCGCCTGCTGGACGCCCGTCCTCCATTAAAAGGCCGGTCCTTCTTCGCATTTCCCGATAGAAAAATTCCATTCGCAGTTGCTTGCGACCGGCCGCCCATTGGGCGAATTCTGCGCGAGTCGTCAAGAATCGAGTGTCGGCCAGCACCTCTACTGGACATCTCAGTTTTTTTGACCACCGACCCACCTCGTGGAGCAGTCGCCATTCGCCGGGTTCGGTAACACGCACGTGATTCAACTTGTTGCGTTGCAGAGGACGTTTCACTTCACTTTCGGATCGGTAAAATTCGTACGTCTTTATTGGATTGTTGGTTCAAGCCGACGGTCAAGCACTCGATCGACGAGACTGCACGAGTAAGACGCAAGCACAACGCGAGCGCCAAATTGGCCCGTACATGTCGCTGTGCCAACGCGACAAATGGAAAATTACAGGGACCGAATTAATGATTTTGCTAGGTAAATTTGCGAAAAAACCTAGTTCGGTCAAACATGATCTCGAGCTCTTCCATCCGCGATTTAGCGTCGGGCCACGTCCGTTCCTGAACCGCCGCTATAAGAGTTTCAATCAAAAGCATAATCGCAATACTCGAGTCCCATGCGGACGGTACCGGAATTCGGCTCCCAAAAGTTAGTTTTGCGAGCTTATGGACAGGCGAACGCCATTGATCCGTCAGAAGAATAATTATCACGCCTTTCTCGTGTGCCATTTCGGCGAGCCGTAGTGTCCCGTTCTCGTAGCGCCGAACATCGAACACAACAAGCACATCACCCCTTTCGATATCGAGTAGATAGTGTGGCCAAGCGTTCGAAATCGCTTGAACTTGGGTGACACGATTTCGCACAACCTGCATATGAAGGAATAGATAGTCCGCGAGCGCGCGCGTTATGCGTCCCCCCACAATGTATAGCCTGCGCTCAGTGTCAGCGAGCAACTCGACCGCCATGTCGAACTTATGCGGATCGATCCGTGTGAGTGTTTGTTCTATGTTGCTTACGACTGCTTCAGTGAATCGATTGAGAATATGCTTATGAGGTGCCGTCTCGACCCAGAGGTCTCTCTTGACGATTGGGTCTGATATCCGAGCCTCCAACTCTTGGCGTAGACTGGCCTGGAAGTCAGGAAATCCGGAAAAACCAAGCTTTTGAACCATACGTGCAACGGTCGGCGTTGAGACGCCAGCTGTCTCTGCGACGCTCGTAATGCTGCCCAACCCGGAGACCGGATAGTTCCTTAGTATCGCATGGGCTAACTGACGTTCCGCGCGTGTGAGCGTCTCCAGCTCCATTTGCAATCGGTCTGCAATGGTTCGGTCGTCATTCGCCAACGTGCCGCTCTCCTCTAGGCTATCCTGCTAGGCCACTCGACACTGCCTGTGTGCAGTCTTAGGAAAGAAAAATTATTGACAAACGTTTTTTTTCTGAAGAATTCTTTTCATAAAGGGAGTATTGGCTTGTGCCAAGCAACAATCAACATGGTAAGGATCGCGAAGCCGTAGTGGTCAGGAATGCCGGGGCACGGTCCAGCATCGTCATCGCTTGCGAACATGCTTCAAGCCACATCCCTGCACGCTTTCATAACTTAGGACTGAATGAAGCGGCGCGCCTCAGTCATATCGCCTGGGACCCCGGTGCATTCGCGGTTGCACAAGGCTTGAGTGACGCGCTGCAGGCGCAATTGGTGGCTAGTCGGGTTTCTCGACTTGTAGTTGACTGTAATAGGGCCGCTGATGCTGAGGATGCCATACCCGGCAAAAGCGAAATCTATGACGTACCTGGCAACATCGGTCTATCCAGCGCAGAGCGCGCTGATCGGATGCAACAAGTTCACGACCCGTTTCACGCTTGTCTGGCGGACGCGTTGGACAGAGCCGGCGATCAGGCTGTGCTGGTCACGATCCACACGTTTACGCCAGTTTATATGGGACAGGCAAGGTCGGTCGAATTGGGTGTCTTGCACGATTGCGATTCTCGACTGGCGGACGCAATTCTTTCCAGCATGAAGAATCTTTCGAGCATGAAGAAGTTCGAAGTTATGAATGTTTCACGCAATGCTCCCTACGGCCCCGAGGATGGCGTAACCTATACACTATTGCGCCATGGCGTTAGGCGGAGCATTCGCAATGTCATGTTGGAGATCCGCAATGATCTTGTCGCGACAGCAAGTGATCAACACGCAAAGGTGGAACTGTTGGCTGGCGTCCTGCGCGAGGCAGTTGAGATTCCGCTAGGTGACTTCGGCTTGGGGCATTCAAGATGATGATGATCGTGAGGCGATATGTCGAACTGGTCGACGCGGTCAACTACACTGTGGGCCGAATCGCGATGTACGGAATATTCCTCATCATTGCGATCCTGCTATGGTCGTCGATCTCAAAGACATTCTTCCTGCCGTCTTTGTGGACGCTGGAGACGGCTCAGTTTGCCATGGTTGCCTATTATCTCCTAGGTGGACCCTACTCAATGCAGCTGGGATCGCACGTCCGCATGGATTTATTCTACGGAAGTTGGTCTCACCGTCGCAAAGCGTGGTTCGACGCTTTCACGGTATTCTTCCTAATTTTCTATCTGGGAGTTCTCCTTTATGGAGCAATCGATTCAACTTCATATTCATTGCAGTACAACGAGCGGAGCGCCACCGCCTGGCGGCCATATATCTGGCCAATCAAATTGCTTATGTGCGTGGCGATATTCTTAATGCTGCTGCAAGCCACGGCTGAGTTTCTCAAGGACGTCATAAAGTTGCGAGGAGAACAATAGTGATGTCTTACGAGATGATTGCGATAACCATGTTTGCCTCCATGATGTTGATGCTCATGACTGGCCAGCGTGTATTTGGTGCAATTGGCGCCGTCGCGGCGGTCGCGGCACTTTCGTTATGGGGCACCGGAGGGTCTGACCTGCCATTTTCGGCGGCGATGAAAGTGATGAAGTGGTATCCGTTGCTGACACTGCCGATGTTCATCTTTATGGGTTATGTTTTGTCAGAATCGCGGATTGCCGATGACCTTTACCGCATGTTCCATGTATGGATGGGGCCAATCAACGGTGGTCTGGCCATTGGAACAATCGGCCTTATGGTTCTGATTTCTGCCATGAACGGCCTTTCCGTGGCTGGAATGGCGATTGGTGCAACTATCGCTTTGCCTGAGCTGTTGCGCCGTGGTTATGACAAGCAAATGGTGACCGGCGTTATACAGGCTGGCTCGTCGCTTGGGATACTCGTGCCTCCGTCAGTTGTACTTGTACTCTATGCAATGATTGCCCGGCAGCCGGTTGGTCAGCTTTGGCTAGCGGGCGTGTTGCCGGGGCTTATGATGGCGGCGCTTTTTATCATTTATATCGCAGTCCGCTGTCGGCTCCAACCACATCTCGGCCCGGCGTTGCCTGAAGCCGCGCGGGATGTTTCTTTGCGTGAAAAAATCCGGCTTCTCGGTGCAGGTTTGTTGCCGCTTGCGATATTTGCAGCGATGATGGTGCCGTTTGTCAATGGCTGGACCAGCTTGGTGGAGAGCTCGGCAATTGGCGCACTTACCGCATTTGCTGCAGCTATTCTCAAGGGTCGAATGACACGCGCGGTATTTGAAACGTCCGTCCGACAGACTCTCGCAATTTCCTGCATGTTCATGTGGATTATACTGGCAGCCTTGGCTTTTGGCGCCGTCTTTGATGGGCTGGGAGCGGTGCGCGCCATAGACAATCTATTCACCGAGCAGCTTGGTCTCGACCCGTGGATCATACTGATCATGATGCAATTGAGCTTTTTGATCATGGGGACGTTCCTTGATGACACGGCCATGCTGGTGATTGTCGCGCCGCTCTACGTTCCGCTGGTAAAGGCATTGGGTTTCGATTTGATTTGGTATGGTGTGCTCTACACGATTACGACTCAGATCGCGTACATGACGCCGCCGTTTGGGTATAACCTCTTCCTTATGCGGGCAATGGCGCCATCGGAGGTCACGCTATCGGACATCTATCGTTCCATAATTCCGTTTGTTGGTGTCATGGTTATCGCTTTGGGTCTGATCATGGCGGTGCCGGACATTGCGCTTTGGCTGCCGAACTATGTCTATGGCAGATAGTGTGAACTCCGCGTGGGAGCAGGCGAAAGCTTAAATAGAAAGGTCTAGAGTATGAAAAACAGAAGAGACTTTCTCAAAACAGCCGGTGTGGGTGGCGTGGCGGTCGGAGCGTCGACATTAGCAGCACCTGCAGTACATGCGCAAAAGACGATCCGGTGGCGCTTGCAGACCTATGCCGGTTCCGCCCTTGCCGAACATGTCATCAAACCTGCGATCGATAGTTTTAACAAAATCGCCGGTGATCAGATGCAAATCGAACTGTTCTATTCTGATCAGATTGTGCCGACTGGCGAACTCTTTCGAGCGATGCAGAAAGGCACAATCGATGCTGTGCAATCCGACGACGACTCAATGGCGTCACCAACTGAAGTGCGCGTTTTCGGTGGCTACTTCCCATTCGGAAGCCGGTACTCGCTTGACGTTCCGGTACTGTTCGGTCAGTACGGATTGAACGAAATTTGGGACGAGGAATACTCCAAAGTCGGGGTGAAGCATATTTCGGCAGGTGCATGGGATCCTTGTCACTTTGCAACAAAGGATCCAATCCGGTCGCTCGCTGATCTGAAAGGCAAAAGGGTATTTACTTTCCCGACAGCGGGCCGTTTTCTCAGTCAGTTTGGCGTCGTGCCCGTTACCCTGCCATGGGAGGATATCGAAGTTGCCGTGCAAACAGGCGAACTCGACGGCATTGCGTGGTCCGGCATTACTGAAGACTACACTGTCGGCTGGGCCGACGTTACCAACTACTTCCTAACCAATAACATTTCTGGCGCATGGATTGGCTCTTTCTTTGCCAACATGGACCGTTGGAACGAACTCCCGGATAATCTGAAGGAGCTGATCAAAGTGACGTTTGACAGTTCGCATTATTACCGCCAGTGGTGGTACTGGGGCGGTGAAGCGGACTTACGTGTCAACGGAACTAAAATGAAGCTGACGACTATTCCGGATGAGGAATGGGCAACTGTTGAAGCAGCTGCGATCAAATTCTGGGACGAAGTAGCAAAGGAGTCTCCGACGAAGGCCAAGGTCGTCGAAATTTTCCGCAAGTATAATGCGGACATGCAAAAGGCAGGGCGGCCGTATCGCTACGGTTAGCTTGCAGCCGGACAACCAAGGTGAGTATTTCATTCGACCAAACCGCTGAAAGAAGCATCTTGGGAACGATTGGGCGATTTGCCGGGCAAACGACATCGAATTGGTGATTCGTGCTCGTCCTCGCCCGATCGTGGCAAGAGATTTGAGAAAATTGGATTTGAGAAATCTGGATTTGAGTAACAGGAAGTCGAGGACAACGAGGTCGAGCAAATGGGGGGAGAGAACACGTGGGTGAGTACAAGTGGGTGAGTACAAGTGGGTGAGTACAAGTGGGTGAGTACAAGTGGGGTGAGGACAAGGGGTCGGTGTAGATGCCTGGCAGGCTAGAAATGGAAGAGTTGCGTCGACTGGTTGCCGACGGCGAAATTGATACCGTGCTGGTAGCTTTGCCGGATATGCAGGGCCGACTTATGGGGAAGAGGTTTCAAGC
>JBPCWA010000184.1:0-13817 GCA_051009975.1 Hyphomicrobiaceae bacterium | reverse complement strand
TCGTAACACTGATGCATGTTAACTCAAATTCAATGGGCAATTGCACAACGATTAGGTGACGTTGGACTCTTGGCTCGCCAAGAATAAGGAGGTCATTGAGTGTATTTTGCGCGGTCAAGTATCCGCTACAATATCCTGAATCTAGAAGAGTTCTAGGCTGTCAATTTCAAGTTTCGCTCGCACACGATCGACGGCTGATCTCCAAATTGACAGTGGTGCTCGCACCGTCTCGACTATCAGAAACCTGTGGCAAAGTCTTTGCGAATTCCGGATGTCCGGATCGATATCAAAAAATACCCTTGCTCGGGTTTTGAGCCAAGCGCACCAAAGTTGCTTCCACGTTGAGTTCTCCCAGTTGGCCGGCCGGCAATTTGGCTGTTTGGTAAGCTGCCTCAAGAAATCGTGCCCGTTCCAATTCATCCGCTGCATCTTCTGTCAATCGGTTAAACTTTTGGACGTACTGTTCTCTCTCAAACGGTCTTGCACCGAGCGGATGTGCGTTGGCAACTGCGATTTCGTCCGACAGCATGGAGCCATCTCTAAATGATACGATCAATTCGCCACCGAATGCCTTAGTGGACGGGTCGATCGAATGGTAGCGCTCAGTCCATTCTGCCGCTTCTTCGGTTTCGATCTTGCGCCACAAACGGACGGTGTCTTCGCGATTTGCGCGAGCAGGCAAATAAGAGTTGATGTGGTGCCACGATCCGTCCTGCAAAGCGACCGCAAGAATGTACATGATTGAGTGATCGAGTGTTTCTCGGCTGGCTCCTGGATCAAACTTCTGTGGATCGTTTGCGCCAGTGCCAATGACGTAGTGTGTGTGATGACTAGTTCTGAGCATGATTTTAGAAATTTGGTCCCAATCGCCGTTGGTCATTTGGCGAATTTTGGCACCTACCTTGAAGGCCAGGTCGATCAAAGCCTGACTCTGATATTCCGCTGAGTGCTCCTTGGTAAACGTCTCAAGAATAGCTCGTTTGGGTTCATCCTTATCTGGCAGCAGCACCTCATAACTCGCGTCTGGTCCATCCAGCAACCACGCGATGACTGCATCCTCTCCCTCATAAATCGGTGCCGGCGCATCCTGTCCTCGCATCGCCCTGTCAATGGCTTCAATGGCAAGCTTGCCCACATGTGCGGGCGCAAAAGCCTTCCAAGATGATATCGCACCTTTACGTGATTGCCGGGTCGCGGTCGACACGTGGAGAGATTGGTTAATGGCTTGATAGATCACCCCTGTCGGCAAACGGAGCAACGTACCAATTCCTGCAGCTGCCGAAGGTCCGAGATGCGCAACGTGATCGATCTTGTGTTTGTGGAGGCAGATCGTCCGACAGAGGTTCACCTGAATTTCGTAGGCCGTTGCGAGCGCACGCAAGAGATCATAGCCGCTTGCGCCAACCTGTTGAGCAACAGCGAGTACTGGAGGAATATTATCCGCGGGGTGGGAATAGTCAGCAGCCAAGAATGTATCATGGTAGTCAAGCTCCCGAACGGCTACGCCATTGGCCCAAGCAGCCCACTCCGCACTAAACTGGGACGAGCTTGGCAGACCAAAAATCGTAGCGCCTTCGGTTCGATTTCGACTGAGAGCTTGCTCTCTCGCGGCAACGACTGGATCGCGATTAATTGACGCTATCGCAACTGCTGCATTATCGATGATCCGGTTGACGATCATACCAGCAACATCCGGCTCAATCTCGACACTGTCAGACGCGACTTCAGCGATTTTCCAAGCAAGTTGCTCTTCGCGCGGAAGGTCGTGTTGCTCTGCATGGACGCAAACGATATGCGATTTCAATTTTGGCCCCCCTCATAAACGCTTACGCTCTAAACTGCGTCGACGCACCAAATATCCGATCCTGCGGTCAACGCCTCGGCTTACTGCTCGTGGCTTGGATACGCAAACTCGAACTCTGCATGTATCGAAATTGCGCGCTCTCCGCGAGATGCCTTCCAACGGGAATTCTACCACGATCAGACATGCCGCGCGACCTGAGTTTCGGTTGGGCTGCCGTTCCCAATGGGCTCCGTTGGCTTCCGCTTGGCTTTCGCTTGGCTTCCACTTGGCTTTCGCAGCCTTTTTCTAGTTGATTGGCTTTGAATTCAATAGGTAGGACGCTTTTGATAGAAGAGGCATTGGCGAACGACCTTAGGTGATCCCCCTTTCGAACACATCCAAAGTTGGGTATGAACCGCATTGATCGAGGATTGGAGCAATGGCGGATGCCTAACCACTTAGTCACCGAAATTGCTCTCAGTCCTCAACAACACTGGAATTGACGCTCAAGAATGGGGACTTTCAGCCATTGCCAAGCATTTGCGATCATATTAGTCAAAGCCATTTTGTGGTGACGACGGAAATCGTTCCACCTATCGCTGGCGGACCCGACGAGTTGCTGGCAATTGCAGCGCCATTCAAGGATCGCGTAGATGGCATCAACGTCACAGACGGTCCCGGTGCGTCTGTGCACATGTCGAGTGTCGCGGCATCCGCAATCCTGGCTCAGAATGGTTTTAATCCGGTCTTGCAGTTGACTTGCAGAGACAGAAACCGCATTGCGCTACAAGCTGATTTGTTGGGCGCGGCAGCGCTCGGCGTACGCGACGTTCTATTCCTCACAGGCGACGATCCTGGGACCGGGGATCAGCCCGAAGCAGTGCCGGTATTTGACGCAAAGTCACTCGACTTATTGAATTGGGCCAGACGCATGACGGTCGAAGCTACTTTGCCATCGGGGCGACCAATCTCGAGCCCGCCACGATTCTGTTGCGGTGCCGCGGACGTGCCCATTGCCCCCCCGAAGGACTGGATACCGGAAGCTCTTTTGCGTAAAGCAGAAGCCGGTGCAGAGTTCATACAGACCCAACTGTGCTACGACTTCAGTATTGTCGAGACTTACATTTCAGCTTTGCGTGATCACGGGCTCACTGAGCGCCTCCAGGTACTCATTGGCACGGGTCCAATAGCTTCTGCGAAATCCGCCCGCTGGATGAACAAGAATCTTTTCGGTGTTCACGTACCGGAAGAGCTGATCGTGCGGCTAGAAAATGCGGACAATCCGAAAGAAGTAGGGCGACAACACTGCGTCACTTTCGTGAACCAACTTCGAAACCTGCCAGGCGTACGCGGCGTTCATCTTATGGCTCCTGGAAATAGCGGGTCCCTTCCTCGTCTCCTTGACGACCTTGCGATAGACTGACGCTAGCCAGAACCGTCTGAGAGGCGCGAAACCAGCCGCCCTATTGCGTCACATTCATCCGCAATACGCATTAAATCGTTCAATTGCCCGTTGTGAATGTTCGGCCCAACGTTGCCGGCTGGCTGCACAGAGCCGAATGAGGAGTTAGGCTGTGGCTTACTGATAGGTCAGAGCAATTGCCTACGCTTCGGGCGCGTGCAGTCGAGTACTTCTGTTCCTTGCGCTTGGCTACCTGACGCACTGCTGAGATCTCAGGAAAAGAGTGTGGAGGGTTATCCCGATGCAATCTTATACTTCAACTTTCAGTCCGTCATGTGCGCACTCTTCCGGTACGTCGTTCTGCCGAGCTAGCATTTCAGGCCCCATATGGGTAAGGATCATCCGCTTAGGCTTAAGTTCATCGCGATGCGCTTCAATGTCCACGTAGTTCATGTGAAACGGTACCGGTTTGGAGTAAAAATAGCATTCGGTGATGAACAGATCCGCATCGTGCGCCAGCGTTGGGATATGTTTGGTCCAGGCACTATCGCCCGTATAGGCTATTGTCCTGCCCGCAACTTCGATGCGCATCGAAGTGGGATTGGTCTGGACCGTGTGTATGGCTGGATATGTTGTGACCTGGATCCCACCAATGATGTGTCGCTCCAGCGTCTGCATTTCGATCGTGGTAACCTCGAACTTCGGCGACATCGCATACATACCAGGGAAAAACGCTTCGGCGACTTCATCCAATCGAGAACGCGCGTCCACCGGCCCTGCTATCGTCAACGCTTTCTGGCGCTTGGCACCAAGCATGGCATCCATGATCATGGCCGGAACGCCAGCGCAGTGATCACCATGGATATGGGTAAGAAGAATAAGATCGATACTGTTGTGCTCAATTCCGAGCCTATTTAGCGCGATGAGACTCGATGCGCCAAAGTCTATAGCAAATCGAATTCCAGGCGCATCAACAATAATGCAAGTGTTAAACCGACCTCCCGATCCAAATGCATCACCCGTTCCCACAAAAGTCACACTGACGCTCATCTTGGCGGATTCTCCGTAGCCTACCATCTCGCCTGATCGCAAACGACCCTCGACATCGGCATCATGACTCTAGCCTCGTTGCGACCGCAATACCGATCCGACTTCAAGGGCGTCTTCACGTCAATAGAATCACGATCGCTTCGGCACCGCAACTGACTTCCGCACGCTCGCGGCTTCCCAACAAAAGTACCGCTCAGATCATGAATCGGCGCCCGTTCCTCAACTGACTTGCGATTCACGTCAATATCGATAGTCTTGCCACGTGACTCCGAAGGCAATCATGAAACACATCCTATCCGACGTCGACCCGACGTCGCGATATTCTTTCCAACTTCCTGGCGGAGACCGCGTTGCAGATTTCGCTGCCCGTCCCGATAATCCGGCTGCAAATTCGACGCGTGGCGCTTTCTAGACCTGCAATACTGTCGTCCGGTATTCATCTCCACTGGACGAATAAAATGTGCGACCATGTCGGCAATGATTAGTGTTTCAGTGGATAGTGCTTGAAGAAGTCGCAGGCAAGGTAACCGTGGCACCGTTTGTTCAATTAATCAAACTGCTCGAAGTCACCCTGACTTGGATATTGCGGCTGGGCCGAACCATAGGTTGCGTCGCGATCGGTTTGATGGTGATGGTGATTCTCGTTCAGGTCTTCTTTCGATATGTCTTGAATAATGCGCTACCGTGGCCAGACGAGGCTGCACGCTTTCTCATGCTTTGGATGACAGCGTTGATCGCGCCCTCTGCTTACCGCTGGGGTGGATTCGTTGCCATTGCGACCGTACCCGAATTGCTAGGACGCCGCGCAGGGCTAATCCTAAATTTGATATTGCTCAGCATCGCGCTAGCAGTTTTAGTCGTGGCCGTTCAACTCGGTCAAAAACACGTCGCAAGTGGCTGGTTGTTTAACTCAAGCACGCTAAAGCTGCCATTGTCGACCTTCGGAGGAATTTCCGTGCCGATCAAGCTGGCTTGGATGTATATGTCGCTACCTATCGGTTTCGCTTTGATGTGCGCCGTCAATGTCGAGTTGATTCTCAAATCACTGCATATGCTATTCGATCCTAACGCTGACTACACAGTCGCACCGGATCAAATTTCAATGTCTGCGGAGTAGGCCGTGCTAATCTGGTTCTTGCCGCTATTCTTGCTATTTTTGTTAGTAGGCTTGCCGGTGTTTTTCGGTTTGCTGGCAGCGCCCGGAATTTTGCTGGTCCTCAACGATCAATCGCGCGATCTCGCGTTGCTGTATAGGAACGTTTACAACGGTATCGATTCATTTCCATTGATGGCCATACCATTCTTTATGCTGGCTGGCGAACTCATGAACCGTGGAGGCATCACGCTGCGCCTCGTCGAATTTAGCCAAGCATTCATGGGGCACCTAAGGGGAGGTCTAGCACACGTAAATATTTTATCATCTATGCTCTTCGCCGGTCTATCCGGGTCAGCAGTTGCGGACACCTCCGCACTTGGATCGATGCTCATCCCGGCTATGGAAAAAAATGGATACAGCCGCCGATTTGCAGCGGCCATTACAGCTGCCTCATCTGTAATTGGTCCAATAATTCCGCCATCTGGCATCATGATAATCTATGCCTACGTAATGGGTGAATCGGTTGCGGCCCTTTTCCTGGCTGGCATTATTCCTGGCATTCTTGTGGGTGTCGGTCTGATGTTGGTCACGGCCTGGATGGCACGTACGCATGACTTTCCACCAGCCACAGAGCGGGTCAACTGGCATGGGCGTGGCCAGGCAACGGTGCGCGCATTTCTCCCACTTATGACGCCGGTAATTATACTGGGCGGTATCCTCGGCGGAGTGTTTACGCCAACAGAAGCTGCTGCAGTTGCGGCAGGCTACGCACTTTTTGTTTCCATCTTCATACTACGATCGCTGGAGTTGCATGAACTGCCGCGTGTATTGACCAAGGCCGCGCTGACATCTTCAGTGGTGCTGTTGCTGGTTGGCGCAGCAATGGCCTTCAAGACGGTGGTCAGTCTGTCGCATACGCCGGAAATGCTGGCCTCAACGATCCTGAGTTTGTCCGAAAATCCGTACATCTTGCTGTTTTTGATTAATTTGTTGCTATTTGTCGTTGGAATGTTCCTTGACGCTGGTCCTGCCATCATCATTCTTGGCCCCATTCTCGGGCCGATCTTTACGGACCTCGGCGTGCACCCCGTACACTTTGCCATAATTATGAGTGTGAATTTGACCGTTGGGCTTGCTACACCACCAATGGGATTAGTTCTATTTGTCGCTTCCAGCGTTTCTGGCGAACGGGTGGAAGCGATCACGCGGGCAATCCTGCCATTTTTGCTCGTCGAAATCGTTGTGATCTTCATGATCACCTACATTCCCGCAATCTCAATGTTCGTACCAACGCTATTCGGTTTCACGAAGTAGTAATACTGCTGGTGTTTTCGCGGTCCGAGATGGGACCTATCTTTAGTCTCGACGTCCTTGAAATTTGTGATCAACGTATCATTCGCCAGTCCACAATGTTTCGTTGACTTGCTTCGGCAAGACTATCACTCTAACGCAAATAATTTTGATGGAGGACCGGGATGATACGATCAGTCGGCAAGACTATTGCTGCCGTTGCGATGGCGGCCATGCTATCAGCGGGTGGAAGCACTATATGGGCCAGTGCATCAGCTGCAGATGTCAAGCTCCGGGCGACTGCCAATTCCAACGAGAATGATGAAGACTATGATGGTCTGATCGTATTCAAGAATTTTGTCGAGAACGCATCCAATGGTGCAATTGAAGTGGAACTATTCATTGGGACGCAATTGTGTTCGAAGGGTGCAGAGTGCCTGCAAGGCATCGCTGACGGATCCATCGACATTTACATTTCAACTTCAGGCGGCGCGGCCGGAATATTTCCATATGTTCAGGTCTTGGACTTACCCTACTTGATGCGGGATGACCGCGTCGCCGAGGCCGTTTTATCTGGCGACTTTGTACGAACGATGCGCAAGATGAGCCTTGCCGACTCCGGTGGTACAATACGTTTGATGACCATCGGCAACACGGGAGGCTGGCGGAATTTTGCTAACACCAAAAGAACTGTGAGATCGCCTGGCGATATGAAAGGTCTTAAGATCCGTACAGTCGTCGCAGATCTGCCGCAGGAGTTGGTCAAAGCGCTTGGTGCATCTCCCACCCCAATCCCGTGGCCAGAACTGTTCACCTCATTCCAGACCGGCGTGGTTGAAGGCTCCAAGAACGGCATTACTGACATTATGGGCATGAAGTTTCCGGATGCCGGCCTGAAGTACGTGACCTTGGATGGTCACGCCTATATGGGAGCCCTTTGGTGGATGAACAATAGTAAGTTCATGTCTCTCAAGTCAGATCTCCGCCGCGTTATCGTCGATGGCTTCGCTGCTCTCCAGCAGGCGACGTTTGCCTCGCCCAAGCGCAAGTCGATCAATGCGTACCAAGAGTTCGTAAAGGACGGCGGCCAGCTTTACGTTCCCACTCCTGAAGAGAAGGCACAATTCAAGAAGACCGCTGCGCCGGTCTTTGATTGGTTTAAGGAGAACATCAAGGGTGGCACCGAGATTTTTGCCGCGCTCACCAAAGCGGTGGCCGACGCCGAAAGCAAGCTCGACAAAGACATGCAGGCCGACTTGCAGTAGCGCGTTCCATCACCACACCCTGCAACCGACCTCAGCCAGACAAACGACCGCCACGCTTGATCGCAAATGCGATGAGCACCGGGTCGGCTGCGGCTGGGAACAGAGGAGGCTTTTGACTAGCTGCAGTCCATTATCGAAACGGATACAACCACACCTTGTAGTCACGGACCATTGCCAAGGCGCGTCGAATTTGCGCCTTGGACATTTTTTTGCCAACCTCCTCTTGGCTGACTGCGGCATCCGGATCACCGCCAATTGCCGACAAGGTGTACCACATGTAGGCGCGCATGAGATCTGGTGACGGCATGCCTCGACCGACCTCGTAGTACCAGCCAACGCCAGACTGTGCACCCGGATGAGCCTTCATCGAAGCGCGCAGGTACCACTCAAAGGCTCGGACGTCGTCTCGCGGTACACCCAACCCCATGGCATATAGTACTCCGATCAACTCTTCGGCGTCGGCGTTCCCAGATTGCGCGAGGGGCCAGAGGGCCTCCTTGGCCTGCTTGAATTTGCTTTGCTCCATAAGAATTCGCGCCTCACGCAATGAGGAATTTGCTACAACGAAATCGGGCGGCACTACCGTTGCGACGAGTACAATTGCGACAATGAAGGCAAAATTTGGTAATCTCATCGGCAGGATCCCAAGTTTATCGCGGGCGTTAGTCGTATTGGCGCGGCAGCTCATCGAGCAGTCCGCTGGTTTCTGTGTCGATGCACCCTAGCATCATTATGGTCGTTGCCTGGAGGCCGTTGGGTTATGCTCAGGATATTGCTCTTCATGTCACTTCGCATAGTTGGGTTCACTTCTGGGATAACTGCGGCAATACTCGCGATATCAGTGTTTTCAACAACAACCTCCGCCGAGCGCCAAGAGGTGCATCTGCCCCAGTTGCCGAAGACAACAAGCAAGGCCGATTTCGTTCTATTTAGTGAAATGCGAGCGCGAATTGGCAGATTGTTGTTCTACGACAAAGTCCTGTCGGGCAACCGTAACATCTCGTGCGGCACATGCCACAATCATGAGCATGCCGGGTCAGATGGTTTATCGTTGGGGATCGGCGAGGGCGGAATCGGAGTTGGACCACATCGGCGCATCCCTCGAAATCGTGACATGCCCGATAGGCGATTGTCACGAAATTCACCAGCATTGTTCAATCTGGGACATCGCGACATCAAGGTTCTATTCCATGATGGACGCCTGACACGCAGTGACATTTATGGCAACGGCTTCAACAGTCCGGCAGGAAGGTACTTGCCGCGCGGCCTGTCTGGACTGATCGCAGCGCAAGCGATGTTGCCAGTCGCGTCTGCTGTAGAGATGGCAGGGAATGCCGACGAGAATGACGTTGGAGCAGCACTTCGCGAGCGCGTCGATTATGTCTGGCCCATTTTGGCCAAGCGCGTTGCTAGAATCGATATTTATGCCGACCGGTTCGCCGAAGCATTTGAGGACATTAATGATCGCAGTGACATAAAAATGGCACATGTCGCGAATGCGATCGCAGACTTCGTCAATAGCGAATGGCGTTCATTCGATAGTCCGTTCGATCATTATTTGAAAGGGGATCGAGACGCACTGAGTACAACACAGTTGACCGGAATGAAGCTTTTTTTTGGTGCTGCGCAATGTGCCAGTTGTCATTCCGGACCGATGTTCAGCGATCAAGCTTTTCATGGGCTCGCCATTCCACCATACGGGCCAGGTCGCATACGGATGTTTGATCCCTACGCACGCGACGTCGGCCGCATGAGCGAGACTGATCTCCTCATCGATGCCTATCGATTTCGAACACCGTCACTTCGTAATGTCGCGGTGACGGGACCATGGGGTCATAACGGCGCTTACAGTACACTCGAAGGAATAGTCAGGCACCATCTCGACCCTCTTCTTGGTTTGGGAATGTGGAATCCAGCACAAGTCGTACTTCCTTATTCCGAAACCTTTGGCCTGACCGACTTCGCTATATGGCAAGATAGTCGTGAACTCGCACGATTGAAGCGTAGTATTTCCATCGACATTCCTCCGCGCTCCCCTCGTGAAGTCGCAGCTCTCGTCGCATTTCTGAAGGGATTGACGGGCCGCAACAGTGTAAAGGGAAGGCTAGGTAAGCCTCGCACTGTACCGAGTGGCTTGCCTGTAGATTGATTGCACATTCGAAGATCCCGAGGAAGTGAGGTCACCGAACCGGTCAGCTGCAGCAGCTCATTCGATTGCTCTAGCATCGCTATCGAGTTTGTGAACTGGTTTGTATTCTTGATTTGCCACGGCTGTGCCATGACCGACGACATGTGCGAAGCGTTCGAGAATGAGCCGGCGTTCGAACTGCGGCAATCCTGAATATCGGCGCTTGCTTAGGTGTGCCAGAGAAAAACTGTCGTTCGGAGCGAGGCTAGTCTCAGCCATCGACAGCACTATCAACGAAGAATCAAGTGGACTGGTGTTACGTTGAAAGCTGTTTCACGACATGTTACCGACCGCAACGATGCAATAGCAGAACGGCCATGGATGATCGTGGACCCCGATAGACATGAACTGCTCAACGCTCGCAACTTCGACCCGATCAGCGCAGTGCGCGGGCTTTCTGCCCGAACCATGGCGTTTGTGTTCGGCCGACGTGCCAGGAGCGCGTTGCCCGATAGTGTTCGCGAGGCAATCGCTGCCGACCAACGACGGAGTGAGATCCTGGTCTGCCTCGTTCAGCTTTGCGCGATCGCATTTTTTGGAAGTTTCTATGCACTGACGCCCAAAGCTTTCCCGGCCGACGTGCCATTCGAGCCGGTCCCATGGGTGCTTGCCGTTTACTCCCTAATAACTCTTTTGCGTCTTTGGCTCGCGATACGCGGCAAGCTCAATCCGTTTGTCCTCAGCTGCTCAGTCGTCGTTGATGTTGCAGTTTTGATGTTAATGATCTGGAGCTTTCATCTTCAGTACCAACAGCCAGCAACAATATACCTAAAGGCCCCAACACTGCTCTACGTCTTCATCTTGATAGCGCTGAGAACTATGCGTTTTGAGGCCATTTATGTGTTGCTGGCCGGCGCCACTGCATTGCTCGGTTGGTCGGCTCTCGTCGCCTACGCAGTTGTGACCGAAGGCAACTCTCGATTGACCAGCGATTTCGTGGAATACATGACCTCACATTCGATTTTGATTGGTGCAGAAGTGGACAAACTTCTGTCTATCACTGCCGTAACACTGGTATTGGCGGTTGCGATTGTTCGCGCGCGTCGTTTGCTCGTGGTTGCTGTGTCAGAGGCTCACGCGGCAAGCGAATTGTCACGATTCTTCGCGCCTGAGATCGCGGGCGAAATTCGAGAGGCAAGGGGAGGTTTCAGACCGGGAGATGCGGTAACGCGAAATGTGGCAGTAATGATGCTGGATTTACGTGACTTTACGATGTTGGCCGCCCGGTTGGCCCCTCATGCTACAATGGCAATTTTGCAAGAGTATCAGGCCCGGATGGTACCCGTAATCCAAGACCACGGTGGATCGATAGACAAGTATGTTGGTGATGGAATTATGGCAACGTTTGGCGCTGCCAAGCCAAGCAATTCATTTGCTGCAGATGGTTTTCGAGCGCTGTTGGCGGTCCTCGCTGCAGAGAAGGCATGGAACGCCGAAAGAGAGCTCCAGGGCGACCCAACACTCGAGGTTCGTGTCGCTGTGACGGTTGGCTCTGTTCTGTTCGGCGTCACTGGCGACGACAGTCGCCTCGAGTTTACGGTCATTGGCGATGCAGTAAATCTTGCAGCAAAGCTTGAGAAGCATTGCAAGACTGTCGGAAAGTCAGCCCTCTCAACTTCCGAGGCATTCGAACAGGCCTGTCTACAAGGGTTTGAAGATGGCGACTTGTTTTCCAGTCTGCCTAGGGAGACGGTCAGCGGCGTGGGCGGTGCTATCGACCTGGTGGCCATACGAGAGGTCACGTCGATTCGCTAACACCGATATTGGACCTTTGAGGATCGCAAGTTAGAGCTTACCGAACACCTCGCCGACCCGCCAGACTAAGCTAAGTTAGGCTAGGCTATTTACGCTAGGTTGAGCTGAGATTGGACGTGAATGAAGTGAATGTCTCGATGCACCAACCCGAGCGGTGCAAACAACCTGACCACTCAACAATGCCAACGCCGCTGGCATCTTTTAAATCGGACAGACGATGCAACCCGGCCAACCACTGACAAACGCTTCAATAGCGCAGTCTTTGATCGTCGGAAGTTGCTCTGCGACAGGTGGCGTCTGAGTGACTTTGAAGCACACATCGTCACGCGATGCGAGTTGACTGCATGAAATGGGGGGCTGTAGTCTTGTCGCATTCGAAGCTGGAACGTGCTTGATGAGTGATATCAGCAAAAAGCCCACGTGGGCGGGACTTTGGCTGTCGGGCATTGTGTTACCGCTAATGGTTGGAATCTTTGCCGCCTCAGCGACAGTTTGGGTCAGTACATATTTCAGATCAACTCGCCAGCTAGAAATCCAGCAACTTAAGATCGCACTGGGAATTTTGCGCCAAGAGTCAAAAAATCATGAACTCAAATCGATACGTCGTTGGGCCGTAGATGTAATCGATCAACACTTGGACACCGAATTGCCGCAAGACGCACGTACTGCCCTAGTGGAGCAAGGGAAAACGCTCAAGATTTCGCCCTTTCTGCTAGAAAGGCTAACGGAATGGTGGTCTGCCGGCGACTGGTGGACGTCACGACTAGACCGTCAACAGGCAGCCGCCTCCCCAGATCTGGTATTCTACAAAGGACAGCTGTGCCCGGTCGATCCCGAGACCTTAAAACTTGCCTGCCCGGACGAGGAGGTAAATTCGCAGAAAGGGTCAAGCGACAGCAACTAACTTAGTCCGAAGGATGTCGTATCCAATTATAGAGCTGGACAGTGAGGCACAAACTGACGCCTATCTATCTCTACATTTAATTTTGTTCTTCCAATGCCCTGCAATTCCCCTAAAATGCGTTCATGTTTTCGTTTCTGAAAAAGTTGTTTGGTGGTTCAAGTCCCAAAGATGTCACTCCCGCTACCCGCGGCGAGCCTGTGGAGCATGATGGCTTTGCGATTCATGCAGCCCCCGAACCAGAAGGAGGGCAATGGCGTCTGGCAGGCTACATTGTCAGCGGTTCGAAAGACGGTCATATGGAACGCAGATTCCTGCGGGCCGACCTGTTTTCATCACATGATGAAGCCACGGAATTTACGATTCGCAAAGGCAGGCAGATTATCGATGAACAGGGCGATAGGCTCTTCGCTAACGGCGAAAGGACCGGTCGGGCATGATCGGCTCAGGCATTCTTGCCGAACAGCGAGACCACATGTTCTTGTATGCAGTCCGCCAGGCTCGCATCGCCTTGCTCGCTGAGTTTGCCCCGTCAACCTGTTGATCGCCGCATTATCTGTATATCGTCAAATCGTCGATGTTCCAATAGTTCAGCGCGCCCCCCTTGCACAGTTGCTTAAGGTCCGTTCGGCATCGATTGGATTTCTCAAATTGACCTCGCGCTGCCGACCACTGCAGTCCTATTCAACGATGGATTGATTGACGCGCATCCTATAATCGCCCACCCATCGAGATCTCGTCTTTAGCTGTGACACCAAGGCCAATATATGCCTGTAGACTTCAAAAAAATAACTTATTTGTCCTGCCTTTTTATCGGCACAGCCATCAAGAGGTTTCGGACGGCACACCGGCAGGTCTTCGGGCAGGTCTTCGGGCAGACCGCGCAAAAGCGGCTCGACGTCGCGCTCGCGACCGCAATCGTTGCAGTGGAGCCAAAGCAGTTTTCGTCTTTGGCCAGGTCGCCAAGAGCTACAGGACTTCCCACAATTCCCTCGCCACTATGCTTTCAATAAGTCTTACGTCTGAGCCTAATGCTTGACGTGCGCTAGCCTGGAGCCACATTGAGACAGCGCAATTAGCAACCAGC
>JBPCWA010000183.1:0-4418 GCA_051009975.1 Hyphomicrobiaceae bacterium | reverse complement strand
CAATGGAGGTGGCGGACTTCATCAGTCGCCGCGGAGGCACGCGGACGCCGGAAGATGTTTTCACCTATATAAGCACTTTGGTGTTTGACGGGATCGGAACGCTGGCGGCTGCAACGCATCCAAAAGTGACGTCAAGTGCCGGCATTGGCGCGTTTGCTGCCGAACACGGCGGTATTGGGCAAGCAACATTGGTTGGACAATCGAAGAAAGTGGATGTTGTCAACGCTGTTCTTGCTAACGGGACGCGTGGCTATGCTGTTGACATGGAACCGCACCATCCTGAAGCGATACTTCATCCAATCGCGGTAATGTTGCCAACGGCCTTGGCGCTCAGTGAAGCCTATGGTCGGTCAGGAAGGGACATGCTGGAGGCCGTTGCAGTTGGATGTGAGATCTCTTATCGCGTTTCGATGGCCATGCGGCCCAAAGCGCTTTACGCGTTGGGGTTTCACCCATCTGCTGTTTGTGGGGGATTTGGCGCAGCAGCCACGGCATCAGTTTTGCTGGACCTCGACCAAGAGCAGACGGTACGTGCATTGGGCCTAGCCGGACTACAGGCATCAGGTCTCATGGCCTGGGAAGACGATCCGCGGGAGGATGCACGCCCGTTTCAAATGGGAATGGCGGCGCGCAACGGGGTGACAGCTGCGCTGCTTGCAAAGCGAGGATTTGGAGCGCCCGACCGGATCTTCGATGGTGGTCACAATGTCTTGCAAGCATTTAGCCGGAGCGCGTCGAGCGAGCCGCTGGTCGACGGACTTGGCGAAAGATGGGATGGCGTCCTCGAACTGGCCATCAAGCCTTATCCGTGCGTTGCTTTTTTGCATCCGGCGCTCGACGCACTAGCCGAACTGATTGATGAGCATTGCCTTCGAGCCCAGGACGTGTCCTCCATCGAGCTTCGCTTCGCCCAAGCTGGCTGTCACTGTATCGACAATAATCCGCTGAAGAGTCATTGTGCTCAGTATGTGCTGCCTGTGCGCCTTGTGTACGGCAGGCTAGAATTTACGAATATCTTCGAAGATATTCGTGAAATTGACGAAGACGTCGCACGCCTGTCAGCGCAAACGTTTGTTATTCCAGACAATGGGGAGTTCGACGGCCTCTTTCCAGATTTCTACGTTGGAGAAATCTCTCTCAATCTCGAGAACGGAAAAAGCCTCAAGAAGAGATCTGATATCGCTCGTGGCTATCCCGAGGCGCCGCTTTCCGAAGTGGAGATTCGCACAAAATTCGACGAGCTGGTGAGCGCTGTGGCAGGGCCGGAGCGACGCCGGCAACTGCGCAAGCTCGCATTGGGAATAGCAGTGGCAGAAAGCGTTAGGCCGCTTGCGGAAGCACTTTCCCTACCAGCCCGACCCGCCGCAACAGTAGTTCCCACCAGCTTAGGTGACGCCAACTAAAAAAGTGATTGGTGGCGCAAAAATCTTGAATGTGCGTATGGTCCATCGCATAGTGACGAGGGACCGAAATCATCGAGCACGAGATTACCATTGATCGTTCAATTTGACCGCGTTATAGCCGCAATGTTGGCTTTCTCGCTCGGAGTGATTCTTGCGTCGCCATTGGCTGCCGAAGTCAGTATCGACATCCTCTATCTGGAGCATCAAGTCGAACGCCCACCGACACTCTCAAACTTGACAGCTCCTCCGAGGGATCAAGGTATTCAAGGTGCCAATCTTGCTGTGCGGGACAACTCCACAACCGGACGCTTCCTGAAGCACACCTACAACTTCCGGTCAGTTATTGTCCGCCCTCACAAGGACTTTGTAGCGCGCGCGCTTGAGGCGATCGATGGGCGACCAAAAACCTATCTGGTCGTGAATGCCCCGGCCAGTAGCTTGCTGGCGCTCGCCGATCATCCAAGAATGGCCGATCGGCTGATCTTCAATGCCGGCGCTCCGGATAACAGGCTACGTGACAAGGACTGCCGCGCCAATGTCCTCCACACTTCGCCTAGCCGGGCCATGCTTGCAGATGCGCTTGTGCAATTTCTCGTCAAGAAACGCTGGATCAGAGTCTTCCTCGTTGTAGGCACGCGCTCGGGCGACGTCGCGCTGGGCAACGCCTTCCGTACAGCGATCAAGAAGTTTCGGGCAACGATTGTCGCCGATAAAACCTGGCCATTCGATGCCGATCTCAGGCGCAGCGCTGGTGCCGAAATTCCGGTCTTCACCCAAGGATTTTCCTACGACGTTCTCATTGTGGCCGATGAAACCGATGATTTTGGCCGGTATATTTCTTACAACACCTGGAGTCCGCGCCCGATTGCAGGCTCTCACGGCCTGCGCCCAACTGCCTGGGACCGGGTTGTCGAGCAGTGGGGAGCCGCGCAACTGCAGCGGCGTTTTCGCCGACAGACTAAGCGCGCGATGAACGCCCGCGATTATGCGACCTGGGCCGCAGTTCGGGTTATCGGTGAGGCGGTGACGCGGACCAATTCTTCGGATATCAAGACGGTCTCCGCATATATTCGCAGCGACAAGTTCAAACTTGCTGCGTTCAAGGGGCGACCGATTAGCTTTCGCTCGTGGAATGGGCAGTTGCGCCAGCCAATTCCCCTGGTTGCGCCGGGCGCAGTCGTCGCTAGTGCGCCGATCGAAGGATTTCTCCATCAACGCACGGAGCTCGACTCGCTGGGCCTCGACCAATCTGAAAGTCAGTGCGAATTTAAGTAACGAAGGGGTGAGATGAAACGGGTCGCGACTGTACTTCTTGTAGCATCATTTGTGCTTGGCATAGGCGAAAACGTGAACGCGCACATGCTATATGTTTCGAATGAAAAGGATGATACCATCTCAGTGATCGACACCGAGACTCTTAAAGTCGTTAAGACAATTGATGTCGGCGAACGCCCGCGCGGTATTGTGCTATCGAAAGACAAGACGCAGCTTTTTGTTTGCGCGTCAGATTCAGATTCCGTACAAGTGCTCGACCTCAAAACCGGAAAAGTTCTTCACGACTTGCCGTCCGGCGAAGACCCTGAACAGTTCGCTCTCCATCCCAACGGCAAGCAGCTCTTTATCGCCAATGAGGATGATGCCATCACCACCGTTGTTGAGACGGACACTCGCAAAGTCGTCGCCCAGATCGACGTTGGTATTGAGCCTGAAGGGATGGCGGTGAGTCCCGACGGCGCCTGGGCTATCACGACGTCCGAATCGACCAACATGGCACACTGGATCGACACGAAAACGATGACGGTTGCGCACAATTCACTCGTCGATCAGCGCCCGCGCCATGCAGAGTTCGATCACGATGGAAAACGACTTTGGGTTTCGGCCGAGATCGGTGGCACCGTAAGCGTCTTTGACGTTGAGTCCAAAGAGCAAATCAAGAAGTTGAACTTCAAGATCCCAGGCGTGAACCAAGATCGCGTTCAGCCGGTTGGAATCCGATTGACGAGCGACGGCAAGCTGGCATTTGTCGCGCTTGGCCCATCAAACCATGTGGCGGTTGTCGATGCTCAGTCCTACGAAGTGAAGAAGTACCTACTCGTCGGGCGTCGCGTCTGGCACTTAGCGCTTACGCCAGAGGAGGATCTGCTTTTTACAAC
Organism: Hyphomicrobiaceae bacterium; assembly: GCA_051009975.1. Classification (GTDB taxonomy): domain Bacteria; phylum Pseudomonadota; class Alphaproteobacteria; order Rhizobiales; family Hyphomicrobiaceae; genus Tectiglobus. Next base: position 862 of record JBPCWA010000183.1, on the reverse strand, counting down.
CAACGGTGTTTCTGGGGACGTTTCAGCCGTCGACGTTGAGTCGCTAAAGGTGATCAAGACTATCAAAGTCGGCCGTTTTCCTTGGGGCGCCGCGATCCAGCCGACCGAGTAGCCTAGAAAATCCTGAACCGGTCTGAACCCGTCAGAACCGGCCTGAACCGGCCTGAATCGATGCCCAGGATCCATGTACAACTGGAGGAAACCGAGATGAGAATTGCCTTGGCGGCTGCCGCATTCGCGACGGCGCTCACTCTTACCAATTCGACGGTTATTGCGCAGGGGTTTGCTGGTCTGCTCACTGGTAAGAAGCGTCTCGCGCCTATTACATTGGCCTCTGGCAAACCTCTGGCCGAAAAGCCGTATGAGTTGCAGTCAGGCAAGTATTACTCCATAGACATTGTTGCGGATGGATCCGCCGAAATTGCGTTAGAGGGACCGAGGTTTTTCCGAAACGTGTGGATCAACGAGATAGTGATCAATGATATCGAGGTGCGGCCGCTCGGTATCGCCAGTCTCGAGTTTGATGATGAAGGCGAAGCAACGATGTCATTTGTGACCATCCGCCCCGGCACATTTGAGTTGCGCATTCCAGGGACCAGGGGCGACAGCCAACGCGCCATCTTCGTTGTCAAATAGGCAACCTCGTCACTGTCAGAACTGAGTTCGAGGTGAAATACCAAGAAGCGGGAGTATACCCGAGGCGATCTTTGCTCGATCTGGGGTATATGGCGAAGCCCCCGAGACTGCACCTGTTCCGGACGAGGTTGCCAATCCGGACGGGATGCCAGATTGCACATGAGGTCTCGATTGGAATGGGGCGATTGGGCCAGTCTTGATGCACAGTATTGATTTTTCTGGTCGG
>JBPCWA010000182.1:0-2789 GCA_051009975.1 Hyphomicrobiaceae bacterium | reverse complement strand
TTCGATCTCCATCGAAATTTACCCATAATTTAGTCCAGGCTAACTTTTGTTGCAACTGCATTGACTCGAAATGTCTGAATGCAAATCCGGTTTCGCACCTGGAAGCGGACGTGAGCAGGTGCAGCAATACACGTCCGAAATGGGACAAAACCAGTCGTTGAGGTAGGTCCGATTCAGGATAGTTTTGCGTCCGCTTCCGAGTGAACAACAGACCTAGCTGACTCAAGCCCACCAACGCGCGCTTCGGTAATATTTGGGACATTCCAGAGAGGCAGGGCCTCGTGTGATGGTGGTGACACCCGCCGTCTGATAGTCCCATCACTGCCAATGGAGCTTCGTCCACCTGGCGGACATTTGACGGATGAGGTCACCACCGCATAATCGGGGAGCTATTGACGTCCGTTCTCGGGTCTGTTCCGGACATGCAAGGAGGTAGTGGCGATCTTCCGATCTTGAGTCTCTACTGAGATTATGGCTTGTCTACAAAGAAGGCGTGCAGGCGCCGAATTTCTCGATTTGCGTCCATGTCTGACGGAGGCAGTCGCATGCCTTCTTTCAAACTGTGATAAACGACAAATATGCGGGTTCGCATTTCCAGGTCCGCCCCCCGATGCCCCATCTCTCGAAAAATTTCCCGCACGTACTCGAACCTTTGCCGGTCGACCTTTGCAACACCGCGAGCAACTGCTTCCTCCTGTGCGGCCCAGGCACGCACGGCGACGTCATATCGAGCCAATTGCTCCTCATGTATCACACGCATGAGTTTCAGGAGGCGACGCTCGGGAGGAGCGTCCTGAAGGGCATCAGTAGCACTGGTAACATTCTCTGTGAACTTAACAGACCAATAGTCGAGGAAGCGCTCGACGAAGTCGCTACGATCCTTGAAGTGCGCATAGAAGCTACCCTTTGTGACGCCAACGTCTCGGCACAGGTCATTCACGTTCAAGCGAGCCCCGCCGTATTTCGATAGCGCTTCCATCGCCAGTTCAAGCCAAGCCTCACGGTTGAGACGCTTTTTCTGTTTGGGGCTGACAGTCATCGCAATATCCGCAACTCAGTGATTGGCCATTGACGGTGTGGATGGATGTTAATACCATTTGGTATGAATACCAATCAGTATGTTGTGCGACAACGGTTGGTACCAGGAGGTAAGAATGATCGTTCGAGCATTGTCCCTTGGGCTCGCCGTATTGGCCTGTGTCGCCTTATTTGCGATTGCATGGAACTTTGGAGAGGTTGGCCAATCCGTCACCCCAATCTCTGTTGCGCAGGCTGCAGGCGGTGTCGTTAAGGGCCCCAACACGAGAGCTTCTGATAGATATGTCTACTACCCAGGTACAGAGGTCCTGGCAAAGGACGAGATCCGTGTGACGGCCTGCGGCACTGGGATGCCGGCAGCCCGTCGCGGTCAAGCTGCGACCTGCTTCCTCATCGAGACTGGCAATGGTGAGAAGTTCTTATTCGACATTGGTACGGGTTCGATGGCCAATCTCGCCGCGATGATGATTCCCTACCAATACCTAGACAAGGTCTTTCTATCGCATCTGCATACCGACCACATGGGCGATATCCTTGGACTATGGGCTGGCGGTTGGACAGCTGGGCGTCCCAATGCTCTGCGTGTTTGGGGGCCTAGTGGAGCGACACCGGAGATGGGCACAAAGTACGCCATGGACCATTTCATCAAGTTTGTGAACTGGGACAAGACCACACGCGAATACAAGATCAGCCCCAAACCAGGTCAGGTCGAAACGATCGAATTCGATTACAAGAAAGAGAACCAGATCATCTATCAAGAGAATGGCGTTACCATTCGGTCCTTCCCGGCAATACACACGGGCGACGGACCGATCAGCTACTCGCTCGCTTATGCCGGATTGAAGGTCGTCTTCAGCGGCGACACTGTTCCGAACAACTGGTTCGTGAAATACGCTGTCGGCGCCGACTTGGTGATCCACGAAGCATTCTTTGGGCCGGAGATCTTCAAGAAGTATTACAATCAGCCTGCTCAGCTTGCTTGGCGCACTTGCTGCGAATTCCACACCTCGGCGCAAGCCTTCGGAAAGATTATGAGCACTATCAAACCTCGCCATGCGGTCGCCTTCCACTTCTTCAATGAAGAGGCGACACGGTATAGCGTATACGAGGGCATTCGCGAGACCTATGCCGGCCCCTTGTCGATGGCAACGGACATGATGGTCTGGAACATCAAGAAAGATAAAATCATCGAGCGCATGGCGGTGAGCACCGACGATGCGTGGTCCGTACCTGGGACCGCGGAGCAACCACCGCCGGAAAAAGGCAAGTCAGATCCAATAACGGAATGCACTGATGCAGCTCGATGGGTGCCAGGCTTCAAGGCACAGGACCGCATGCTGGATGAGCATATGAAGAAGTACAATCTTCAGGATCAGGATTGGCGACCCGCGATGTACAAGAAGCTGCAGAAGCCCCCTGCGAATTGCGGTTGATTTAGAAAACGCTGCGAAGAGATCTCTTCGCGGTCTAAGTTGAGACGCGCCGCTGGTGGATGTTGGATCCGCTTTTGGAGTTGAAGCTGTCGCCGTCAAACGACGACAAACTCTCAAGATCTGACCAATCGAGAATGTCGACTTTTTGATCAAAGCGCCCGTGTGGCTGGTCTGCCGCGACACGTGTCGAATTTGCCCTCCTGGCAGCAGGGCGGGCCTAGTTCAACGTCTGCTTCTTTGCAATTGCTGTCCTCGATCTCCCTCGCGATGCCGCACCGACTTAGGCCGAGTTGGGTCATGAGCAGACCTGAGCAGATG
>JBPCWA010000181.1:0-4214 GCA_051009975.1 Hyphomicrobiaceae bacterium | reverse complement strand
CCTTTGTCATGATCCCTCCATTGTCGGAGGCGGATGTCGCCTGTGAATTATACGCTATATCGCTTTGGGCCTGTTTGATCGGGATCATGGAAGCGCTGCGGCGGAACTGCAGTGACGATGTCCGCTTTACCCCCAAAAGCGGACATTCTCAGAGGCGGCTTCGATGTCCGCTAAGTGCCAAAAGCGGACATCGAGATCTTCACGATGGCGATGATTGGAGCGGACCTTTGGCACTCGATTGCTGTCAGATGCGCGACGTTCTCGGGTGAAAGCCGCATTGGTTTCCGCTCCGCGAAATAATCTGAAATAATGTCATGGCACTAGATGCTGCCGTGACGTGTTTTCTTCTGCTGCCGCGTTTGTGGCCAGCGGCGCATTTGGGCCTGTCCGACTCTGCTCATACAGCCTGGTTAATTAAAGAACCCGATATCCAATGTCTCGGGGTCGTTGAGGACGGTTCTATCCATTGGCCATATCATCCGCATACATTGCTTTTGCGATTCGCTTGCTGGCGCGCGCCAATCCGGAGGGTCCATGTCATCTGAGTCCCACAATTTGAAGGGTTTCAAGGTGCTTCTCGTTGAGGATTCCTGGCATGCCGCCCAAGCCACGAAAGATTTGCTTGAAGGGTGGGGCATGAATGTCGTTGGCCCTGCCGCAAGTGCGGAAGTTGCCATGCAGCTCATCGCGTCGAACACACCGCCAGTCGCGATTGTCGACATCAGGCTAAAGGACGGCCTAGCCTACGGCCTCATCGACCTGCTCAATGACAAAGGCGTTAGCGTCATCATCGCTTCGGGCTACGCAGACGTGCCTGCGCTGGAGGACAAGGTTGCGGAAATCCTGCAGAAGCCCTTTCCATCGGCCGAGCTTCTCGCCGCGTTGAAGTCTGTCATGGCGCGGCGTCATCAGACCAGGTAGACGGAGCCACATGCCGCACGCCCTTCGGTCCGAAAGGAATCCCGATCTTGCAGCGAACTCCGCTGGCCGCGAACACGAGGTCGACCGTGCCACCAAGCTCATAGGGGATGAGATCGCGCACCACGCTTGTGCCGTAACCGCAATGTCCCGGAGTTTCTACCAGCGGCCCGCCGACTTCTTCCCATTGGATCACGAGCCTGTCTGATCCGCTGGCGTCCTGTTCTTTAGACCAGCGCACCGAAACCCGGCCAGTCGGGTTAGACAATGCGCCGTATTTTGCCGCGTTGGTGACCAGCTCGTGCAACACCATTGCCATGCCTTGGCTTGCCTCGGCGGAAAGCACGATATGCGCACCCTCGACGGTGGTATTGCCGTCCGTCGCATAGGGCGCAAGCTCGCTGCGAACGATATCGCCTAGCGCCACGCCGTGCCATTGGGCGAGGCTCAGGAGCTCATGAGCGTTTGCCATCGACAGAATGCGGCCTTCCAGCGCTTTCACCAGCTCGTCCATCGATCTGCTACCTTCACGGGTACACATGGCTATGACCGGAATGCGGGCAAGCACGTTTTTGACGCGATGGTCGAGCTCGCGCATGAGCAGCCTTATGTGCTCTTCGGCCTCCTTGCGCTCGGTTATGTCAAGGGCAGCACCAAGAAGATGTGTTGGCTTGCCGTCCGCATCACGCAGAACGATCTTCGAGGTTCTGACGTAGCGCGTGGCTCCATCACGCGTCCGGACGGGCTCTTCTGCAATATCGCGCACCTTGTCGCTGGCAAGTACTTCCCGATCAACGGCTGTGAAGAAGTCCGCCTGTTCCTTGGGGAAGAAATCATAGTCATTCTTGCCGATGAGTTCGCTGCGTGAACAACCCAAAAGTTGTTCGCCTGCTCGGTTAACCCCCACGTAACGCAGATCGGTCGCGCGTTTCAGAAACACCACGGCGGGGAGGTTTTCTATGACCTCGTCGAACAGCCGCTTGGATTCTTCATGCTTCGTGATGTCGCTGATCGCCAGCAGCACCATGTCGGACCGCTGCTCGTTACCAGCAATCCTTCGTGCATTGATGAGCAGCTTGCGCTTTCCGAGCGCGTCGAAGACATGCTCCAGACGAAAACGCTCCACAACACGCAGCTGCGGAAGAAGCTCGCCAAGCAGACGGCGCAGCGCCGGTGTATCCCATTGACGATTGCCAAGCTCGAAGAGCGACTTTCCCCGCATCTCGTTCATCGTCAGCTGGAAGGCTTCAAGAAACGCGGAATTGACGTGAGCAACGTGGAAATGTGCGTCTAGCACTATGAAGGGTTGAGAGGTGGTTTCGATCAGCTCAGCCAAAAGAGTATCGATCCCAGAGGCGGCGCAAGATCGCTGGTCACCGCGTGGTGTGCTGGCCGGTCGATGTGGGCGGGCTTTCATATGAACCATAACTCACACTTGATAGCACCCCCGCCAGACCAGCGTCTCTGCTGCCTTAGGGTAGACTCCTCAACGGTCCCGCGTCTTTTATTGGTTATTGCATAGGACAATACCTTCGCGCCGGAGTACGGAGTGTTGAAGAAGTACAACCCCTCCACGAACGTTGGGAGCTCATGCCGGTACGGGCTGCTTGGGTTAAGCACCACAATGAAGCGGAGGAATGTCCGCTTTACCCCCAAGAGCGGACATTTTCAGAGGTCAGGTTGATGTCCGCTAAGTGCCAAAAGCGGACATTTACACGAACAGCAATGTGGGCTTGCGCAAAAAAGGCGGCCCTGAGCGAGCCGCCTTAAAACCTTCTCTAGCACTTCGATACTTAGCCCTTGGGCGTGTACCAGATGGGCGAAGTGTAGGCTCGTTCTTGGTGGCTGAGCGGAACTTGTTCTGGCATTTTTATGCCATAGAACTTTGCATCAAACGCCTGCCAAGTAGGTGTCGGGATTTCGAGTACACGCGCGTAATAGACGGCTCTAAGTGCCGGATCGAAATCGGGGTCAGTCCATACAGCCCGCAATTCGGCATCACCAATGTTGTTCAGATAGGTAGCGTTCGCCTCGTCAACGGTGTTGCCAACAGGCGTCGCGCAACGGCCATCGGCATTCATTTTGCGGTTGTCGGCGCAAACCACATCGTAAATGCGCTCCTGCAATTTACCGGCGCTATCTACCCAGCCTTTCACGATCTGTATGCGGTCTAGGTTGCCCGACCAAGCGTCTTTGAGAGCGCCAACCATAAAGACCGGGGCCTTCTTGCCCTCTGGCTTAGACGGCAAATCACCGCCCATTGGCACGCCTTTGTCGTAGCCAATTTCGACGGCGTCAGGTCGATAAGCATCGTCGGCTCCGTAGTCCCAGCCACCGAAGAAACGCACAGTGATTCGGGTGCCGGTGGTCGCGTAGGTTTCCTTCTTCTGCATGCCCTCGAAAATCCCCTCGCGGGTGTTCGACCGCGCCCAGACAGCAGCTAGGCCCGATGAAACTTCCTCCCACGCAAATGTGGAAAGCGCATCATCGCCACTGAACGCCTTGATGACATAGTGTTTGTATCTATCTGGAGCCGGTTCTGTCCCGGCAAATTTGCCCCAGTAATTCTCCTCTCTGGTGGAAGCGAGGCTTGTGTGGGCGTCGGTACTGCCGATCATGCCGAACTTGAACGGGTTGACACCGATTTTGGCTTCTTGCTGCAGGCCGAGTTTCAGCGCCGACCGGGCATATTCGTGCGGCAGCATTTCCGGTTTCTTTGGTTTGTTGCCGAGAATATCGCCCTTGTCCCAGGTGCCGTAGTCGGCAAACTCATCGGTGGGAGACAGAAGCGGATGCGCTTCCCCATCCCCCTTGATCTGGGTGACCTCGTAGATCGGTTCCCATTTCATTCGAGTGCGCGCGTAGTCGACATCGAACGGCTTGCCGTTCATCCGTTCGATGGCAAACATCAATCCGTTCGACAGATTGCCGTTATGGGGGATTGCCAGAATATTGCCGCCGGTTTTATCCTCATATATCTGCATGTATTTCCATAGGTCTTCCGGATCCTGTGAATCAAATGCAGAGAATGGCACAACCTGACCAGCTTTATCGCCGCTGTCCTTGAAGACCACTACGCGGTGAAGATTGCTGGGTGTCTCCTTGGTGTTGAGAGAACTCCATTCAAATCCAATCAGGGCTGTGAATTTGCCAGGTTCATTGTGCGCTTCGGCGGCCTTGATTTGCCGCTGCCAGACACTCCGTTGCATTTTCTTACTTTTTATTTTGTCGCCATCCTGCACGGAGGATGCCCATTCAATAAAGGCATCATATCCATTGCCGGCCCTGACCATATC
>JBPCWA010000180.1:0-5267 GCA_051009975.1 Hyphomicrobiaceae bacterium | reverse complement strand
AAAGCGGAGGGAAAAAAGGAGAAGAGGGGGGGGAGGCGGAGGCAGGCGCGAAGGTGTGCATAGGTGTCTGCAAGGTTATCTCGACTGATCGAGAGTGTCATGATTTTCCTCAGTTCTCTTTCTTTGGCGAGCGGCTACCAACGCTACCAGTGCTACATCTAGATGGTGCATGCCAAGCCTAACGGGCAGTCTAGGCTGTCGGTAAATTTGACGGATAGAGAATTTTGGATCGGGTCGATAGCGTAATCGAGCGATTGAGATTTGTAGAAGATTCCGCGAGCCGCGGGCGATCTGATGGTGGAGTTACCGGACAATGGCTAGATTACCTCATGTTGATCAGTTGTCATTGGTCGAGCTTGTCGAGCTCGAGGCACGACTGAAGCGCGCAATTTTCCTGAGCCGAGAACGAGAATGTGCAGCACTGCGGGCTAGATTCTCAGATATGGCGCGAAAAGAAGGTTTTTCGTTAGACGAAATCTTCGGTCGTGTTCGAGCAGGCAAAAGCAAAAGTAAAAGCAAAGGCAAAAATAAGGGTAACCGGAGAAGCGGAGGAAAAAGTGAGCGTTTTAGCGTGCTGCCAGCCAAGTACATTAACCCAGCGAATGTCGCTGAAACTTGGACGGGTCGCGGTCGCAAGCCTAGGTGGTTGGTCAAGTTAATGGACGAGGGAGCGAAGATTGACGAGTTCTTACTTTAGCATTCGCGATCGTCGCAAGCGGATGGGTATTAACGCCGGATAACGGTGCAGAAAATTCAGTTTAGCAGCCCAGCGGAAACTTCTGTGCCTTGGGACCTATTATTCAATTTAGCTGCCAGGGCCGCCCTTAGTTCGGGCTCAGGCATTGCGAAGTCACTCGCAATCCACATCTCCTCGATTTCCCTCAGCGCTTGTCCTACTGATGGGCCTTCCCTTGCTCCAAGGGCTAGCGCATCGGCCCCCGTCAGGGGAAACACTGGAGGAGACCAAGCATTCGGAAGTGCGTTGATTGTTTCCCAGTCGGTATCTATTTTGGCAATGGGAGAGCGGGCCTGCGCCACAGCAATCCAAATTGCAAATCCTGCCTCTCCATGTTCGTAGAGCCAGCGCTTTGCGTCAAGGAGGCTTGGCGATGACTTCGCTCCAAGCGCTCGTGCGACGATGTCCATTTCTTTGCGGCAACGTTTAGACAATTTCAAGCGATCGGCGATCCGTTCGACGTCGTCTTTGCCCTCGAGCGTGAGCATGCCTAACCTAACCGCAGACGTCGCGGGTACGGCAACTTTCAACAAGCGCTCATATCGTGCCAAATGTGGAACGGCCGGCAAGATCTCGCCCATCAGACCGTAGTCGACTAGAAGGCAAACGGCGTCGTAAGCCCGTGGTGCCACCAGGAGCTTTGTAAGTTCTTGTTGGATGCGTTCTGCAGACAAAGCACGCAAACCGCAGCGTTCACGGATACATGCGTCTCGACCAAAGGCGTCAATGTCTTCATCGGCATACTCAGCGAATATCCTGAAAAAGCGCAGAATTCGCAGATAGTCCTCGCGAATCCGTGCATCTGGATCGCCAATGAAGCGTACACGTCCCGATAATGCATCTTCGTAGCCGCCAACTGGATCAAAGATAACGCCACTGGCATCGCAATAAATCGCGTTCATGGTAAAGTCCCGACGCTGCGCGTCCGCGACCCAATCGGAGGTAAAGGCAACAGTCGCGTGCCTGCCGTGGGCTTCGACGTCGGTTCGAAGAGTTGTCACTTCGATCGGTTCACCGTCAGATACAATAGTGACTGTACCGTGAGCCAATCCAGTCGGAATGGCTTTCAAATCAGCCTTTGCGGCGATGGAGAGAATCTCCTTTGGACGTGCAACCGTTGCGATATCGAGATCTCGCACGGGGCGACCGAGAATGGCGTTTCGTATCGCTCCGCCGACGACGCGCGAGGAAAAACCTGCAGCCTCCAGCACGGAAAGCACGCGCTGGGTGGATGCCTTTTCAAGCCATTCGCCCCCAGCCAAGGACGGCGCTCGACTGGGTGAACTTGGGGGCGTTGTGGGGTTCATTTGTAATGGCCCGGAATGATCTTGCCATCTCTGTAGACAGGAGGTTGGTACTGTTCCCCGGGGCGCCCGCCCGACGTTGAGCCAAAATAGGCGAGACCGGCAACCATGCAAACGGCCCCAGCAACCAGCAACCAGATCACTGGTGCGTCGTCGAAAATTTGACTAGCCGATGCCGTGGATTGACGATTTCGGCGCGCAAAGGCGAACGCAATGTAGATCAGCGTCGGCAGCAGAAACAGAATGATATTCTCGAGAATCACACGGATCATCGTGTACACAGCCTTTCATGGAGATTGTGCAACATTCCTGCTGTTGCGCCCCAAATAAATCTGTCCTGGTAAGGCATTGCGTAATAGGACCGATGATGGCCGTGCCACTCACGCGTATGCGTTTGATGGTTCTCAGGGTTCATGAGGAAGTCCAGTGGCACCTCAAATGCATCCGCAACTTCGGACGAGTCAAGTTGCAGCGTAAATCCCGGCTTCACCAAGGCGACGACGGGCACGATGTGAAATCCTGTGCCAGTCAGATAACCGTCCAAATAGCCCAACGGCTCGATAAACTTGCCCGCCAGCCCAATTTCCTCCTCGGTTTCGCGCAGCGCGGTGTCCTCCGGACCGTCGTCGTAGGCCTCGACTTTGCCACCTGGAAACGCGATCTGCCCCGCGTGACTTGGCAGATGGGCAGACCTTTCGGTCAACAGCACCGACAGTATATCGTGGGCAACGATCGGCACCAAAACGGCAGCGTGCCGAGGAGCACGAGAGATATCCTTTACGAAAGCGAGATCGGGATTGAGATCGAAATCGCTGCGGATGGTCGTATTATTGCGGGCCAGATTGCGCGGTTGACTTTGCGGGACGGGATGGAGAGCCGCCGCCGCTCGCAAGCGAAACAGGGTTTCAGTCCAGGACATAATACTCACGGAGAATCTCGAGCAAGCGTTCACATGTGTGCATTCATAGGGTTTGTATGGCGTCCAGGCCGCCTCACGACAAGAGGGTGGTTGATTGTCGTCATAACCGCAGTGGTCTGACAGCAAGATTGATTAGACGGCTGATAGTAAACGTCTGTGCGCGACAATGATATGAATTGATCCCTAGTATGCCATTATTTCTACCGTTTCCTGTAGCATGACACGCCGAGATGTGTCTGACTCGTCAAGAGTCTGAGATTGGACGGAAGTGGTGATGGTAGGATTGGCTCCCAAATGGCAGGTATTGGGCCTGTTAGTCTCGTTTTCGGTGGCGATTAGCGGGGCAGCGGCGGACGTTCAAGCCAAGTCCAAGACAAAGGCATCGCAGTTCTCAGCAACGCTGTCGGCAAGTGATCGTGCGGCATTTGAATCGTGGTACATCGCGCAGATGTCACATGATGCTGCGCTCGACGGCTATTGGAAAACGGTTCGCCGACAGCGCGGCGAGCGCCGCAGGAAGCGGCGTGCAGGGCGAGAGGTGACCCATCAGGACTACGTTTTGCTGTTTCCGCCGAAGTACACCGGACCAAAGCTTGCCCGATCGCTGCAACGGCGTTGGCGCCGATTTCGCGCGAAAGGCGCGGCGCCGAAAAAGCCGCGTAAACCTCTGCCTGGCCTTGGCGTCTATTTGACTGCAGCCAAGCGCCACTACAAGTTCACTCCAGAGCGCATTCCCGAACGTGAATACAAGCGCCGCTACGCCGCCGAAGCTCTTAACTATGGTCTCAGGAAGGATCAGGTTGTTCGAGTATTTGCACTCGAGACTGGTGGCAATGGGACTGCTGATATGCAGGCAGGGATACACCCCATTTCTAAACGAGGTCGTCCGATCTCAAGTGCGCTCGGCTATGCTCAATTGTTGGCGGCCAATTCCGTCAACGTAATTGCCAAGCATGGCCCAAGTTTTGTCGCCCGACTAGAGCGCATGATAGGACGTGAGCGGGTTGATCATCGTCGTCGTCAGCTGGAGGCGAAACTTGCCTCTTTGCGGTCCATGGTCAAGACGGCCCAGTCAATTCCATTTAGCTGGAAGCGCCAGCGGGCCCTTGCGCTAACCTCGCGAGGGCGAGGATTGCATCCGTTGAATATAGATGGCGACATTGGTCCATGGATGCAGGTAATAAAATTGGCCGACATTCGCCGCATGGCTGAACGCCGAGGTTACCAAAATCTCTCCGGCGCACAGCTCGAACTCATGAACCTCGCCGGTCCGGGGACAGGGCTTGAGATGCTCACGAAAGTCGCTAGTGACAAGCCAACGACAAATTTTTTCTCGCGCTCCGCCTACAATACCAATTCAATTGTGAGGGGGAATACTTCCACGGAGCTTGTTGTGGCATTGGAACGGCGTATGCAGCAGAACATGAAGAAAAAGGGGTCGCGAGAGTTCATGGCTATCTTTGACGAAATCATGTCACAGCGGGCGAGTGTTGCCGCGACGATACGCTAGGAAAGACTTCTTCGGAACGAGAGTAAGGCTATCTCTTAAAGGCGCCAGGTAGCAGCGGTCTGAGGTTTGGTCACAGAAGATCTGAGGTTCGGTCAGAGAAGAGATGACGGAAACATCGTGTTCGCGGGCATTGTGTAAGCGCTAATACGGCTAGTGGAACCAAATCAAATAGGCCATTTGCAGCGGCTCGGTTCACAAGATCACAAACCTGTAAGCACCGGAAGTCTGACTGGGTCGTAGGATAACAGGAGCGCATCGTGTGTGGTGATTTGCCAACCACATGCGGGATTGCCCGCTTCTCTATGCGCGAAAGTCGCGGGCTTGTAGGCAAGTGATTGACAGAACAAATTTTTCTGATCTTGCATCGGTGATGCATCGCAAAATGTTGATCATGGACAGGGCAACGCTTAGGTGCGAATGTTTCAATTTACGGGTTGATAGACGTTCGCCACTGCAATTGATCGTTCGTGCAATTCTATTGAACCTGGACACCTAGAAGATGGGCGCACGAGGTTTTGTGGGAGGTTTTTATGTCTGCAAGCAAAGTCGCGATCATCACAGCGGGCGGCAGTGGGATGGGGGCTGGTGTCGCTCGGTGACTGGCGGCAGATGGTTGTCGTGTCGCAACTTTGGCGTCTTCTGGAAAGGGCGAAGCGCTTGCTCAAGACCTGGGGAAGAGTAGACCGCAATGGTACTGACTGGTGATATGAGGAGGATCGTCGAAGAGCAACGTCTAGGATTTGTTGCGACGGTAGATGCTGGTGGTGCGCCGCATGTTTCCCCTAAGGGCACCTTTGT
>JBPCWA010000179.1:0-8925 GCA_051009975.1 Hyphomicrobiaceae bacterium | reverse complement strand
GTGCGAGCACCACTGTCAATTTGGAGGGCAGCCGTCGATCGTGTGCGAGCGAAACTTGAAATTGACAGCCTAGCACTCTTCTAGATTCAGGATATCGTAGCGGATACTTGACCGCGCAAAATACACTCAATGATCTCCTTATTCTTCGCGAGCCAAGAGTCCAACGTCACCGAATCGTTTTGCAATTGCCCATTGAATTTGAGTTAGCATGCATCAGTGTTACGACAATACTTGCGAGGCGTCGATCAAGCGCCGAATGCTGAAACTTATTGAATAGTGGATGGCGCGTGCCGCTCTATCAGTCCAATCTTGCTGTCTTTTATTTTTTGTTGGCGATCGGGCTTATTTCCTTGATCGACACCGTGTGTAAATTTTACACAAATCAACTGCATGCAGTGATGCTCGTGTGGGGCTACTTCGCCGGGATGAGCATCTTCGTCGCCTTCTACCTCTTCAGCCGTAGAGATTTTTCTCATATCCATAGCGATCGGCCCGTATTGCAGGTGGCGCGCTCCGGATTTCTCGTGCTGTCGATCGCCTGCCTTTTTGTCAGCCTGACCTATTTGCCGATAGCTGAAGCAACCGCTATCGGCTTCACCGGACCGCTATTCATCACGGCCCTCTCGGTTGCTCTCCTGCGCGAGCGCGTGGGCTGGCACCGCTGGCTGGCCGTTGTGCTCGGTTTGGCTGGTGTCCTTGTTATCGTCCGGCCGGGCGGTGCAGTCTGGCACTGGTCGGCAGCTTTTGCGCTGCTCGGCGCCCTGTGCTTTGCCTTATTTCAACTCGTTACTCGCCGGCTTGCGAGCCAAGATCGCCATGAGACGACAATTCTGTATACAAGCATAGGTGGAACTTGCTGGGCTAGCTTGTTGGTACCATTTTTCTGGACCCCACCGACGACTGATCATATTACAATGTTTGTTGTCATAGGAGCGATGGGCTTCGGAGCGCATTTTTTGGTGCTCCAAGCGTTCTCGCGGGCTGAGGCGTCTTTGCTGGCGCCGTTCAACTACAGCAAACTCATTTGGGTCTCTATTCTAGGTTACCTGGTTTTCGATGAGTTGCCGGGCGTCGACACACTTGTGGGCAGCTTAATCATCATTGCCGCCGGTCTCTATGTGCTTTACCGCGAACGCAGGTGACCGCCGGTTGCTCGAATGCCGCAGATCCACTCGGGACTGTATGTTCGTCGTTTCCGACCGATCCATGTGTGTTATGGATTGCTTCCCACGTATTTCGACCTCTGTTGTGGTGTCGACAAGACTGTATTGCCACGGTAAAGGCCATGGCAACATCGGACGTTCACAATCTGAGAGCAATATCGGTCTTGGCTCGAGAAACCTGCGCACCGACACGAAAAACAGAAGCAATGACACAGACATTGGTACATTGAGCCATCAAGATATTCACAACGTACTGTATGAATGGTTGGAGTAAGCCGTCCGCGCTTCGCTATCAGTGATCGCCTTTGGATCTCGATCGCAGACTTGAGACACAAAAGATGAGAGATGAAGTCGTTCTGGCAACAATCGGTTCTCTCGGAGACGTACATCCCCTTATCGCCGTTGGTCAGGCTTTGCAGGAGCGCGGGGTGCCGACACGCATGGGCGTCCCCCGTGACAACTTGGGCAAAGTCAGAGCAGCAGGTTTGCTCGCGGAGGCCATTTTTCCAGGTCAGGATCAAATATGCACTGATTTGTCGATGGAGCCAAGTGAAGTCGCGTCACGCTTGATCCACGATAAAGATTTCATGCTGCGAGATGTTGTCCTCGGATATCTGCGACACTGCGTTGAACATCTTGAAGCCACCGCCGCGCGTGCGCGGGCGATTGTTGGTCCGACTTTAAGCCCAGCTGGCTCGATCGTTGCCGAAAAACTGGGCATACCGTTCATTCCCGTGGCCTTTCAGCCGATGGTCTTGCTCTCGATCCACGACCCTCCTCGAGATCCAAGCTTTCCCGTATTGGTCGGTACACCGCAATCTGTCGTGGGACGTTCGTGGAACCGTCTGTGTTTGTCGCTGCTGAAAAGCTGGCTGCGCCGGAAGTATCTGAAGCAGATCAATGATCTACGTTCGCTTCATGATTTACCCTCGACAACCCAGTCGCCCGTTTTTGGCCTCAAAGGGGATGAGCCTCTTGTGCTCGGGCTTTACTCCAGCCTCCTTGTTCGTGAGAGATCGAGTAGTTCCGTCAACACTGTAACCACCGGTTTTCCGCTCTTTGATGCTGACGAACCACGTGAAGCTCTAGCGGTTGAAAGTGAAGAAGGCCAGAGGCTTGAGACGTTTTTGTCGAATGGGTCTGCTCCAATTGTATTCACTCTTGGCAGTTTAGCTGTGCATGCCAAAACCGATTTCTTTGATGTGAGCCTTGCAGCCGCTCGAGAGCTAAAAATGCGAAGCATTATGTTAACTGGGTCGAGCGAAGTTTCGTTCGATGGTGATGATACCTTCTCAATGAGATATTTTCCTCACTCGAAAGTCTTTCCTAGAGCGGCGATCATCGTACATCATGGAGGGATTGGAACGACTGGCCAGGCCCTCTTGGCAGGCAAGCCACAGGTTGTCGTTCCGCATTTTGCCGATCAGTTCGACAATGCTTTTCGGCTGGCCCGATTGGGGGTCGCCAAAACCGTTCATGCGCGTCGCTACAATGTCCAATCGGCCGTTGCTTTGGTGGCAGGCACTAATACGTCGCAGGTTCGCGAGTTCGCCAGGAAAGCGCAGCAAGTCGTCATGACCGAGAATAGCTCCGAGACGGCTGCAACTGCTATCATTAACTTTCTGAAACTAGAGAAATCTGCCCTCGGTGAGGCCTGAGTGGCAGCAGGCGTTCCTATCAGCTCGGGCCATCTGGCCACCCATTGCCTCAATTTTGAATATCAAAAATGGGCGCAAAATGTCTGGACGTCAGAGGCGTTAAGCAGCGGGCGATCTTCTCGCCAATTGAAACGCGATGCATGTCCAGCGTTCCCAACTGGTGTTGATGAGAGTTGAAGATATGCTGCGGTGGTGTGCGTTGCCTCTGAACGGTGAAACCCTGGCACCTTAGAGGACTGCAGCTGTCGAGTGACACATGGTCTCGCAAAAAAGGACGACTCCGTGTCGTTTACAGATGCACTCCTTCGACCCTGTACTAGACTTAGATGAGCCGCCAACCTCGGCAGAGCTCAGTGCGGTCACGGTGGCGGGCGACGGCGGCAGTCATCTTGGTCAAAACTAGCAGAAGCGAAAGACCTCGGGCCAACGGCAAGGTTTGGAGTCTTGTTTAAGATTTCGCACGCTATCGCGGTTGAGGTCCGCAAACCCAGCAAGTTTTTTGCCGACTGGTTTCCGCAGTCGGCCACCTTGATTGGCCTTGGCTCGTCGTTGCACTAGGAGATGAACCTCGCTTCTCAGTAAGATGGAACGTATGGGTCAGGGGCACCGGTCGGTATAGGCGGATATCTCTTTAGTGACGCAACGTGTGCTTCCAGTTGAGGCAAAGCAGCTTTGGGAACCCAAGTATGCGGGAACAGGACGTTGTCGCGCTCTTGCGGATCATTGATTAGGTGATAAACGCGAGGCATTGTGTATTCGCGCAGAACACCATTCCACCCAGTTTGTTCCTTGAAGTGAAGCTTCCAATCTCGCCATTTTACACCGAATACAGCATTGCCCATGTAGACGATAAAGCCCTCTCTTCCCGATTTCCTTTTTTGTCCAAGCAAAAACTCAGACATATCCATTCCATCGACAGGACGATCGGACGGTATCTTGCCTCCAACTAACTTTGCTAGTGTGGGAAAAAGGTCCATCTCGTGGACGATTTCATCACTTGTCCGTCCAGGCTTGATCCATTTGGGCCAGCGAACGACGAACGGAACCCGAAGCGCGCCCTCGTACCCCGTAAACAAAGTCGACCGCCAAGGGCCGGCCGAGCCATGGACAGCTGTTTCAACTGTCATAGACGTCTCTCCGACGCTCAACGCCTCGGGACCATTGTCTGCTGTGAAAATTACAATAGTATTTTCCTCGACACCGAGATCTCTGATGGTGCTGAGCAACTCGCCAACATAGCTGTCAATCTGCATAAGGAGGTCACCCCATGGACCTTTCCCCGATTTTCCAACGAAGTTGGGATGCGGCATTGTTGGAAAATGAGTTGCCGTGTAAGGCAAATACACGAAAAACGGACTGTCAGCCCCTACTTTTCGCGTCATGAAATTGATAGCGCGATCAGTCAAATCGCGATCTATTAATGGTCGATAATCCAATCGGTAGGGGCGGACATTGTTTGGCGCACTTCCTTTTGTCCCGTACATGACATGAGTTTCCGCGACGCCGCTCGCACGGAATTCCGGCAACGACGCGTAAACGGCCTCATCGGTCGAATTAGGGACGCCGTACCATTCGTCGAAACCCTGGTCGGTTGGAAACCGGCCCTCCGTTCGGCCGAGATGCCACTTTCCGAACATGCCAGTCGCGTAACCGGCGTCGGACAACATTTCGGCCATCGTAACTTCCCATTGAACTAAGCCATAGACGCCCTCGCCCAACGGGACGGTACCGTTTCCGCTGCGGATCGCGTAGCGCCCCGTCATGATGGCGGAACGGGAAGGCGTGCATTGTACTTCAACGTTGAAATTGGTCAGCCGCAATCCCTCGGAAGCCAAGGTGTCCAGCGACGGTGTAGGGGCACCTCGAATGATCCCACCGCCATTGAAACCGGGCTCTCCCCAACCAAAGTTGTCGAGAAAGATGAGTACAATGTTGGGCTTGCCGAGTGGCTGTGCGACGCACGAGACAGTAGCGAAGATCAGTGCGATCGTAGCGAAAACTACAGAATTTTTCAGTTGATTCATTGCAACATCACTCTTCAGAGAAACAAGTTTCAAATGGCCAGCACTCTTTTTCGCGAGCAAATCATAGTGCAAAGCGGATTGTCCACCCTTCCATTCAACATCGTCCCAACAGAGCATCAATTACGGTACTCCTGGTTAAGCCGCGTGGCATCAAAGTGAACCCTATTGCCCAAGTGGTGAGCACCACAGGGAGGCGCACGCACTTAGGTAACTGGGAACATCCATTCGCATGGGTGCGGTTGTAGGGTTGAGCGTGATATCGTCTGATCGGTCGATTGTAACAACTTGAAGAATACCGCGAACCTACTACCATCTCGACGGAAGAATTGAATGTAATCCAGACATGAGGCTCACATGCATCAGCAATTCTTGACCATTTTGCCCATCGCAGTTCTCTGCATCACGCAGTTCATCCTCGCAGTATCCGTAACATCAGCTGCTGATCTTGGCATCGCCGAAAAGTACAGCGCTGCGGTTTTAGAGAAGAACTTCACGAGATTCGAGCGGCCTGGCATTTCCGACGTTAGGGCGAAATACCTCATGGGAGTCTTCGCACCGATACTCGAGGGCCACCCAGAATCCATGGAGGGCAACGCGCGGGCGAGAATACTGTTTGAGAAAACGCGTGATGAGAATTCCTATATTGTTGATATGGAACTGCTCGGCTACCTCGACGACTCCGTAGCTGGTCAACAATTTGTTGGGTTTGTCGGCAGGGCGGAGGTCGGCGGCTGGCAATTGGAGAGCCTATGGGTGCGCCAGAAGTGCGCGCGCGGGAAAGCCAAGGACAAATGGGTCAAGGGAAATTGCGGTTGAAGGGCCGGCGTAGAAGGCTGGCCCTCAATCTGTTGCTTATGTTTCCCGCGCGTTCACCCAGCCTTCAGGTTCCTTCCGCAATCTTGCTCAAGTCATTGAGACGTGAGAACGTATAACAAACGCTTTTCCCTCAATGTTCAATAAACCATTTATATAAAGAATAAGGAATTCAGCAAATGCTGGTACGCAATCCCATGAAAACCGTAACGGTCACCACGCTCTTTGCTCAGCTGTGTGTCGCCGTTTTAGCCGTGGCAACACTGTCGGTGGACGCTAATGTGACGTCGGCGTCAGCAAATTGCCCGCGCCAAATTACCCATTGGGGCCGCATGGGCGATACACAAACGGATGCGCGTCAACGGGCTTACGCAGGCATGGATTGGAAGATGCGTACCCGCTTGGGCGATACTGTTCAGGTTGTTCGCGGAATTCGGATAGAGCAATGTAAGCGCCGCAACAGCTACCTTTGGCAATGCCAAACAAGCGCAGTTGTTAATACCTGTTTCTGATCCGAAAAAGCGAACCGACCTCAGCCACTAACAACGGGACCCTAGTGATAGGCCATGTGCCTTGTCCCGCAATGAAAAGTCGAAACTAACACGTTTAAAACAGGAAGAACTGTTTCAGTTCTATACCATTGAACCGCATGAAACAACCTTGAACAATGGTGCTTCATGTCGGTGTCATCGCTGACTTTATTGCAACTTACATTGAGACGTAGAATGCTGCGGAATAGAGTGAAGTAGAGTATCCCAAAGTGGCTTGAGGTTCTGCCCCGACGCTATTTATATATTCTATTGGAGCCATGTCATGGGTATCAAAACAACACTGGTCAACCTTGCTGTTTTTACTCTACTTGCCTCGGGAAGCAGCAGCCTGCCAATCGGGGCGGTGTCTGCTCGCGAAGCGACGATTGTTATGCGCGTTGTGAATGTCGAAAGGAATGACGTATTAAATATTCGCGAACAGCCAACGCGCAGATCCAGGATACTTGGCGTTATTCCTCCCAACGCGTCTGGTGTCGCATACTTGGACCAGTCCGACGGAAAGTGGCTCTTGGTCCGCTATAATGACACAGCCGGATGGGTTCACCGGCGTTACGTGCGGCCGGAAGTGGCCGGCTGGTCGAGTCAGGGGGGGGCTGGGAACGGTGTAATCATGATGAGAGTGGTTAACGTGCCGTTCAATGACGTCTTGAACATTCGAGAGCAAGCAACAAGCAACTTAAGAATTCTGGGTGCTATTCCACCAAACGTGTCAGGCGTGGAGTACTTGGGGCAAGCCGATAGGAAATGGCTTTTGGTTCGCTTCAACGACACCGTTGGTTGGGTCCATCGCCGATATGTGAGGCCGGAAGTTGCTGGGTGGTCTCAGGAAGCAGGAGAAGTATCCGATAGCTATGGCAGCGGCCTCAGACCTGGTCTTCAAGGGGGCGGGGGTAGCAGCCCCTCTCGCCATGTTGGTAGATACCTGTGTGTGCTGGGCTCATGGAGAATCCACAAAAATGCGGCATCAGCATACGGTGTAGCGGTAGATCGATTGCCAGGTGACATTGATACTGCGCAATTAAAGCTGTCACAAGATATCGTTCCTGGACGCAGCGGAATATGGCACCGGGTGATCATAGACGGATTTTACTCTAGGTCGTCGGCTAGGAATGTTTGCGCGGCGATGAATTTCAAACCCTTTAGCAGCTTTATTCAATCAAACCGATGAACTGTCTTTGATTGCAAGTTAGCGTTGCTCTTCTCATCCTTTCAACGCGTTCTAAGCTCGGCCAGTCTAACGGTAGCATGTGGCATCTAGCGAACTGTTTTCGCTAGATGCTCTCGGAGCTTCGGTAAGTATCTCTTGAGGTTGGGGCCAGGGCAGTTGGTGGAGGCTTGATCATTGTGACCTGCGATATTCTTGGTCACATTGGGATGTTTTTTCGCCAACACCACCACTAAGTCAAAAAGCGACATCAGCTGCTTCTCGTTCGGTTGTTCTTTCGTGAAATTGCCCTCAAGCACGATTTGTGCCCAGCCAAGAGTGTTGTAACGGGTATTTGTATCGCCGGCGTAGCCAAGACTGCGTCCTTCGGCGATTCTACCTGAGACGCCAATATAATAGTGGTATGGCACGTCGCCCCAAACGGGCTTTCTGCGACGACCAACTCTTCCGGGGCGTTGCGAAAAGCTCTGCAAGCCCCGCATTTTTTTCTCCACCGTCAATCGCGGCTGTTGTCTTACGGAAGTGTGATGAATCAAAATGCCCGTAATCGCATGCCTCTTCATGAGGCCAACCTGCGCTTTCTTCGCTCCCCATTGTTGGCGTTCTACGAGTGGTATGTCGCCCGCCCACAATTGATGCGAAATGAACGAGGCAATTAGAGCTATGAATGTGCGCACTGTCGAGACGACCTCAATTGAAAATCTACTAGCAACCTGATTTCACATATGCGCTAGATGCACCTTCTGACCGCATCTGACGCATTGTCAGTTTCGCAGCGTTTCGGTTTTTAGGTCCAATTACGGCGCAATACCATCCGCCTCTGAAATTCGGATATTCTGAGCTGCTGGTGTCAATCACGTGTCCGCCAAAGCGATTTGCCCCCCTCTGAGCCGAGTTCCAATTCTTCGAACAGATAGAAATTGCATACCATCCACATGCTTGCACCATTTGCATGGAACGTGGCTTAAATCTCTGCTTGGTTCCGACATCTTCGTTCTGTAATTCTGATGCCCAGGTCAATGATGTACCAAGACAGGATATTGCTACAAAACTGCATAATAATCTCATGTCCATAACGCTCCTTTGACAATAAATGAATATTGAAGTTTTCGGATGGAGAAAGTGAGCCCTTAAAGGATGCATCTGAAAATTGCAGCTGTCCAGCTCTTACTTCCTCATGACTAACATGGGTGAGTTCGTAGTCTAAAGTAGTTGCGGTTCCGGCTAAGCAAAGATTCGAGACGAAATCAATTCAATGATCAAAGTTTGTGACGGAAGTCACAGCGGATTCAGACTAATGTGCTAGCTCATAGACATCTCGCCCTCAGAAGGAGCGCGGGGGGAAATTTGGTGGATGGCTGGACGGGGAAGGGCGTCACGCGATCGGACAGGCCGTAGTCGCGATCTGGGGGACGACCTGGATGTTGCGTGGCGCGACGAGCTGCTTTAGCGGCTGCATCGTCAGATCTGGATCACATGAGAGCCAGTCCGAAATTGCACCAGTGAAGAATTACCTGGCAAACCGGTTGCGGCTAGTTTGGGCTACAGATG
>JBPCWA010000178.1:0-6288 GCA_051009975.1 Hyphomicrobiaceae bacterium | reverse complement strand
CGTCCGGATGGGAGCCGCGGAGTGATGGCGGAAACCCTCGAGATGAGTAGTTGATGTGCGAGTGAGAATTCTGCAGGGCATCGGTGCCAACGCGGCCGGCGTGGATCGAAGCGATCGCACAACAGATGCTTCACTTCGAGTGGATAGATTCGAAATGTTACTCGGTACTGGGTATAGGATTTCGGAACAAATCAAGTCTGAGCAAAAGGTTTGACGGAGTTTGGACTAGGTGAGTGGCGTATTACGCAATGCAGGCATCCGATCCTTTTACCTCTTGTTGCCTCGGATACCTCTTGTTGTCTCGGGTACCTCTTGCTGTCTCGGATCTTTACCACGGAACGGTGTCCGAAGACGGGCAGCATGGGGCCGTCGATGGTGCCGCTTTCCTTGAAAGCGCAGCGGCAGGATTTTGAGGATGTCGTCGCTCGAGGCAGGTACCCGGTTACAAAGGTTGCCCAGGCGACATCCGCGGTGTTACGCTGGACGATCGCAGTTCCGCCGGCTCCCACCTTCTCTAGATACCAACTTGGCACTCGGGCGCCAGTCAGTGATAACATCACCTTTAGGAGATGTCGTCTCGATTGATGGCGCCCCCGCAGTACGCCAGGTTAACCCACCCCGTGTCAGTCCCGCGATACCGAGATCCAGCTTTCTTTTTCGCCGCTCTTCATTACAACGAATTGGCAACGACAATTGCTGGCAAATTGACAATACGCGCACTTGTCAAACTTTGTGCCACCATAGTTCTCGGTAAGTAGCTCATAGCATTCTAAACACCTGTCCGAGTAATACTCACCCGGAAATGTCATTATCTCAGCGGTTGTGTTTTGAGACATGATTTGCACTCCCAAGAGTTTATTCAGTGAGTCTCACTTGAGATGATTCGCTGGCTTTGCGGGCGTTGCCAAAGTGTCGCAGACAAATATTTCGAACGAAAACTCGATAATATTTCTGGACGAAGCCTGAAGCAAAAGTAGCATGGCGCGATATGATTGATTTCTTCGAGCGTCATCGGGCGAGATAACCGATATGGGCTGCGATGGCGAACATCCAAATGACCTTTGATTTGATCGCAACCGATAGCGCAAAAAACTATTCACGTGTACTCGTGCAGGCCAATAGAGTGCAGACCGTCAGGCAGGTACCGTTGGTGCTCTGTCGACTCAACGGACATTCGACGGGGAGATCAAACTTGACCTTGGCCGAAATTGCAATATTCGTCCTGGGGTTTGACGCGACCCTGTGGCGACCTAGCTAGAAGCGTCAATGGCGTATCGCTCGCAACTGCGACATTCGCTACCACCGATTTTGGGCGGTCTCTTCGCCGGACACTCCCGTCGCCACTGTCACCGTCCTCGGTATGCAAGCCATCCTAAGAACAGAATCTAGCACTACTTGGCGATACTCAATCGGCGGCTAAGGTTGCATCCTGAATAGCAAATATCGGGCGCGCCAACTTGCGACCTCTCGCGGGCGGAGCAACCGAACTCCGGACAGTATTTGCGTTGCATGTTGCATGTTGCCTGTTGGTCAGCCGATCGGGCATATCAGGTCGTGTGCTATGCGAAATTGTGTTGTTTTTCTCCAAATTCCGTTTGTTTCTCCGTGCGACGGATATTACCACGCGGCCCACCGACTGAACTTGCTGCCGATCGTCATCACCCGAACAGCCTATAAAAATAGTGTCTTCACGTCCTCGAACATGGTGATCGTACGCGATATGGAAACGCCGACTGTCATGGCGGCGATTGACGAGATCGGTCGTTCAAAAATCGCAGGTGTTTTCGCCTGCCATGACGCGACAGTTGAGCCGGCTGCCCGCATTAGTGCAGCTCTTGGCCGCCCCCATGGTGATGCCGATGCCATTGCGCGCTGCAACGACAAGTTGAGATGTAGGGATTTTCTCGCCGAACAGGGCTACAAGAGCGTCGACTATCGGCGCGCGTCATCGCCAACCGAGGTCGCTGTCGCCGCAGAAGCTCTCGCAGGTCATGTCGTCGTAAAGCCTAGATCTTCAACAGGATCTCTAGGAGTGAGAATTTGTAGAACTCCGCAAGAAGCTGCGGATTGGGCTCTTCTGTTAAACACAGCCGGAATTGACGACCTGATACTAGAAGCGCATCTGGACGGACCACAATTCTCGGTCAGTCTGTTCGACGGCGAGCCACTCGCTGTGCATCGAGATCATATTGCGTCCGGTCCATCCCCTCTTTTCATAGGTGTCGACGCGCCTGCAAATGTCAGCGACGTGGAGAGGAGTGAAATTTGCGATTTTGCGCGAAAAATTTGTCGCAGCATCGGATGCACAAAAGGACCAGCTTTGGTCGAACTTCGTCGCGGCAATGATCATTGTAATCTTGTCGAGGTAAACCCTCGTCCGGGTTTGTCTTCTTCTCAGACGCTATCGGGGGCAACTGGAATTGATCATAACGCGCTTTGTTTGAAATTCGTTTGCGGTCTTCCCTACTCGATCGAGGACGAAATTGCATCGTCCCAGCCTCAGGCTGCTGCGTTACGCTACCTTGTCCGGGATGGGCAGAGCATACGAAGAATCGTCGGGACAGAAGACGCCAAAACAACTGAAAACGTTGAGAAAGTCGTTGTCTTTGAAAGTAGATTTGAGCGCGTGGGGCCCGCGTCCAGCTCACTTGATTGTGTTGCAACAGTTTTGGCAAATGCTGAAACGCTTGCGATTGCCGCATCTAGCGCCGACGAAGCATTGCGAAAGATCAAGATTATTCCAGAAGGCAAAATTGCTAGAAAGATTAGAAGGTTCCGTCGACGCTTGGCGCGCCGCTATGACAAATGGAAAACTATATTGTCAAACATCGCGGCCGTGCGGCCTCAATAATTCGAAGCTGGCATTAGGTTTATTCTTCACTTGTTGCTAACCCATGTGAATTGCACCGGTCGAAGATTTTCATTGGATAGCCGTGTGTCGCAGGCGAGATACCCGAGTTGCTCCGATGTGTTGCGAGGAAGCTACCAGCTTACCGCAATACCGTGCCTGTCTCGATCTGACCAAGCGCAGCGCCGTCAGTTACGGCGGCAAAACACAATTGGACCTGTGCCGCCCCTTGCTTCAGCTTATCGTCGCTAAATGCATTCTAGTGTTGTTCTGCAAAAACCTGACGTGCGATGCCGAGCCGGACCATGCCCGTGAAGGAGTAATTCAAGGTTGACTTCAATTTATCCATACTCGTGTCGCCCCTTGGCGCGTCACTCACTTCTTCGCCTTTGCTTTGTCCTAGGTCCCTTGCGTTTCGCGAATGACAGTCAAGAGGCACTAGAAAAGTTTCTTGAGAATGTATGAACGGCCCTCGTTTGACATTGAATAGCTTATCCCTTTTTTCTGGTTGACGTGGCGCGAAACAAGACCCTTGTCGTACAGTTCTTCTAAGTGATGTTTGGCGACGTTTTCCATCTGCTGAATAAGCTTGGAGGCGGCCTGTGCGTTGATCCGACTTCTATCTGCTGGCATCGCGAACAGTTGCTCCAAGATGCGCAATTGATGGCCGTCCTTGTCCAGCTCGACGTCTTCATGGGCGCCTCTGGTAGCGTTGACATCGGACTCTAGGCGGGCGATCTCACTATTCTGGTCCGCAATTTTCGCCTCAAGGTCCGAGACGCGCCTTCGGAGCGCAGCGACTGTTGATGCGTCGTCCGCAATTCCATTGCGCTCTCTCACGTCATCCAACGCACTCTCAATCACAGCCATACCTTCCACCTGACTATCAATCTGGCTATCAGTTTGGCTATCAGTTTGCTTGGCAAGCTGAGCTCGCGCCTCTCCTGTTTTCAACCGTTTCAGATGAAACAGAAGTCCGAAAGCAATCACGGTCGTTGCCCAACAAGCTAGCTCGATTGCCAGCTTCCAATCCGACAATGCAACGGCACCAGATGCAGCTCCCCGCACGTAGCCGGAATAGAACGCAGAAACTACCGCTAGACCCGTGAAGACCCATGGGTACTGACGCGGACAATGTTTTAAAAGCCAATAGAGCCCGGGCGCGATGGCCACAACAATTCCAATAGTTGCAAATGCCCACGCATGGTCGTCGCTCATTTCTTCGCCTTTGCTTCGTCCCTCGCGTTTCGTTAATGCAAGTCAGGGGGTGGCTGCTATTTCCGAGCTACTTGCGCATTGCTTTCGCACCACCAGTGTTCGGCCAGCTTCCGTGGCAGTTCGACCACGACGTCCGCACGACGGTTTGGCTCCACGATCTTATGGTACTCATCGACGTCTTTACCGACGTCACTCAGCTTGTCGCCAAAGTAAACACCCTCCCCGGTCCAGATGCCCATCGGACTCATTCGTTTAACATAGATGTGTTGGGCGACTTTGCGCCCACACCTCTGCATTATTTCAAGGAGGCAAACTCCTTCCACAATCGTGGTTGCCGATTTACAATTGGTGATGGCCTCGTCCAACTGGTCATTTTGAATGAATTCGACATAGGCTTTTTTGTCTTTGATGAGATAGTCGTCGATGTGAATCAGATCAGCACCCGTTTCTTTGGCCAGCCTTTCCGATAGCAGTGTTTTTCCGGCCCCATCAAAACCGTCGATGCCCACGATTCCGGATTCGCTACAAATGTTGACCAATCGATCCCAAGCATCGCCCGTCCAATTTTTGTCCGCGCCGAACGGAATCGCAATTTTTATTGGCTCTGTGGTGATCACTGGGATGCTCCTCCCCGCCCGGAAAACAATGCTTCGTCCACGGTTGGTCGGGTTTGCCCTGGAAATCCCAGTTTTGCGCGACATCTAGGGCGGCAGCTGGTGACTCGAATTCCCAAGCCTCTGCCCATCCCGAGCGCTGCAGGTCCACGCATACGCGCCTCGTCTACAGCATTTGCAGGATGCCGACCCAACGCCCATCATCCAACCGGCGCACGCAAGTCAATTGCTGCGCCTCGTAGTGCTCTTTGGTGAGGACGTTGCCGTTCACGTCCGTGTAATTGGTGATTGCGGGCTTTTTTTGTCCGTATCACTCATTTCTTCGCCGTTGCTTTGTCACCCCGCAATAAAAATCAAGGGAGGACTGTCGCGCGCGATGACCTCGCTCCTCCTATTCTTCTACATATTCGCAACCCGGCATTGTAACTCTCCACTCGTCACGGATCGGCAACAGGAATACATCGACTTTGTCGAAACAGGCTTGAAGGAAAGGCGCTGCAAATATGGATACGGCTGACGCGTTGGGCTTGAGCCCAGGCTATTACTGATCGGAGACCGCTATGAGCAGCATGACCGACGGTTACACACTGCACAGCATCGCTTAGCTAGGCGTCCAACAAATCGCACAGATCGTCATAGGATCTTTCAACAAAGTACGTCTTGACGTGAGGATCGTTTGGGCTGCTACCAGTGCGCACTTCGCAGCGTTTCGCATTATTCATATCTGGCCGGACCTCACAAATCGCCGACACACTGATGCATCGCGGGCCTTCGTTTGTGTTTACCTTAATGAACTTTGCGCCGTCGGGACCAATGAGATCTCTGATTGCCACTATTCTCACCTCTTAAATCGTCCATGTTGTCATGCGCACACTGCACACCACGCATTCATTCACTCACACAACACTATTCACATAGTCGCCACCGTCGTCGCCGCGCAACATCCGCAGCACATCGATAAAGCTGAGCGCC
Source organism: Hyphomicrobiaceae bacterium (assembly GCA_051009975.1). Lineage (GTDB taxonomy): Bacteria > Pseudomonadota > Alphaproteobacteria > Rhizobiales > Hyphomicrobiaceae > Tectiglobus. The sequence goes on along the minus strand of JBPCWA010000178.1, from coordinate 636 downwards.
ACGTCGAGACTCTTTCCACTTGGACCATAGATCACTTGGCACTCATCCGGTTCGCCTGTGATTTGCACGACACTCACAATCGCACTGACAGCGATGCATATTTCCACTAGGTCGCGAGACCTTGGCAGTAGAATAAATTTTGCACCATCGCGACCAAACACACGATCCGGCATTGCCTTAGTCATCATCACTACCTCTCAAATCGTCCGTGACGTCACGCACTCCGCACACCACTGCACACACTATACACACATGACACGCTCGCATAATGCGCAAGATTGGCGGCGGGAAAATCAAGGGCGTCGAGCGTGAGACGAACAATCAAATTACCGCAACGACGGACTTGACTTTATTGCCCACGAGATCAACCAGTTTGGCTCGCGACGCACCCGCGCCGGCGCTCGGATCGCGGGAAGCTGGATTGGTGGGCAACCAGCCGGCATGCCGCGGCAGCACCAAAAATGGATCGGCTCCGCTCTAATCCCGCAGGCCGGCGTAGCCCTTGGTATGGCATTGATTGCAGGTAATCACTTGCCGCAGACTTAAGACACGTTATTGACCACCGTTATCGGCACAAGAGCTGTATATCGAAGCCGTGAGACCGACCTTCACTCAGATCGCATTGAACCATGTGGG
>JBPCWA010000177.1:0-4400 GCA_051009975.1 Hyphomicrobiaceae bacterium | reverse complement strand
GTGGCGCATGTTCCAATATCCGCTTTTGACGCAAAGACGATATGCGCGATCCGTCGAAATGCCTGCTCGCCCTCGGCTCGCGGGTCTATTCGTGATCAGCACGCATGTATGGAGATGAACGCGGAATCCAACGGGGTACGTTGCGCTTGTAGTCCCTATAGGCGTCGCCGAAGCGCTTCTCTAGCTGGGGCTCCTCCCAAAGGGCGAAGTAGATTGTGTTGAGGACGACGAAAGCGATCATCCACAGTAAGACGGGGGTCGACTGCATTAGCAGCGCCTCCGCAACCAAAATCAAACTGGGCCCCGTCAGCATGGGATTGCGCATGTAACGATAAGGGCCGAGAACAATAAAGTTCTTGATCGGGTCCCAAGGCGCCGGTGTCCCGCCGCCGCCAGCAATCGCAAAGAGCCGCACTGTCCAAATCATCAACGTGAGCCCTGCCGCAGCGAACAGAAGTCCCGCTAGCCAAAGAAGTGCCGAGCCTGGTGGGAAGCTGGCGGCGAAGGAGGTTTCCTGCGTAAGCCAGACAATTAGTGCAGGAATCAGGACGAGAGCCGTTCCCGGAAGAATGAGGATCGCTTTGATCAATGAAATGCTCATCGAGCAATCCGATTGGTTGAAACGAGTTGAGCGCCACTATCCTACAAGCATATTCCTATGACCGCTTTTGGCACATAGCGGACATTGATCCTGCCGCGGAGGAGGTATGCTTTTGCGCCTAAGGGGGAGCCTTCGACTTGCGGTCTGATGTCGGCTCCCGCCCTGCTACAAATGGGGTTCACCCAGCTTGCTACGTGAGGGAGAAGGACGTCCAACGCATTGAGATGCGCCGATTTTCTGCGGAGAACAGTCGCTGCTCTTTGGCGGAATCTCCGTACATTTCCCTCTTGAGTAGGGACAGACGGGTTGGCCTCAGACTGTCAGCACAACCACCCAGTTACGGGCTTTCTGGCGCTTGGCAAGAGCCCCACAAGCGTCCCCGAAGGCGCCCAGAAATCAGCCACCGATTGGATCCGGTTCTGCAGAGGCGGAGCCCGATAGACACGTGCCCTAGGGTTCAATGGGGATCTCCTAGCGCTTTCTCTCTAAAGGCCAGTTTCGGGGGTCACAGTTTTGGTTGTAGTGGATCGTGCCACATCGTGATGGGTAAGGCGATGTCCGCTTTGAGGGGTAGAGCGGACATGCCCACTCCACTCGCCAATGTCTGCTAATGACCCGAAGCGGACATTATCCCGAAGATTTTCTTGGAACGTACAGCTTGCCGAACACGTCCTCGAGCTGGGCGTTGGTCGTGCCACTGGCTGGCACCACAAGGCCACGCTCAACAGCGCTCCGCCATTCGATATTGCCATCTTCCAGGGCAATCAGCGCGTTGACCGTTGTGTACGCATCAACGCGTGGGGATTGCTGTAGCCCAGTCGACGACTTCACAAACCGAGGCCTTTCCCAACTAGTCGAAAGTTCCGCAACATAGATCTCATCCGCCAGCATGAGATTTGCAGAAACTTCCTCACCGCTCGCAGACGCATGACGGCGCAGGCGCTCGTGAACGCGCTCCAGTGCCGCCGTGGCTCGGCTGAATGACCATTTGTGGTAGCTTGCTCCAGGCTGGTTTGGGAATTGGGCGGCCTGGTACAGTCCATCTTTGCGCGCTGCCAGCTCCGCCTTATAGGCAATGCCAGCCTCCGGATATTTTGCGAACAGGAAGGAATAAATCAGCGCGTTTCCACAAGCCCATGCGGCCTGCCCGCTGCAGGCAACGAGCACCATAGCAACAATGGGGACAACCACTAACGAGCATCGAAGAGGGTTCATTTGCTGCATTCTCCTCAGTACCCCGATCTTTAAGGTCAGTTCGCAGAGTAGACAGGCTTGCCCGCAAATATGGTCTTGAGGACCTTCACATCGCTGATCTCGGTTGGGTCAATCTCGAAGAGGTTCCGATTCAGCAAAACCATGTCGGCGTGTTTCCCAACTTCGATTGAGCCCGCGACATCCTCATGCATCATCGACTTGGCGCCATTGATGGTCAGAGCTTTCACCGCTGTCTCAAGGTCGATTCCTTGGCCAAGGGCTTCACCCATGTTTGTCGCCGGATCCTTGCGTGTGATCATGGCTTCGAGGCCGCGCCAAGGATCAGCGTCGGGTGTGCCTGCGGGCCAGTCGCTGCCGAAGGTTACAATCGCGCCGGCGTCCTCGAATTCCTTGATTGGCTGCCATCGGGCGTACCGGTCTTTACCAACATAGGTGGAGGCAACCTCTCCTAGCGCAGTCGGGTACCACAGCACCGGCGAGAACTCTGCGATGACCCCCAATTCTTTGAAACGTGGAATGTCGTCTTTATGAACTACCATCAGGTGGCCGATATGGTGCCGGAGTTCGGGCCTGGGGTCCTCTGCTCGCGCTTTCTCGATTGTGTCGAGCAGTTTGCGCGTCGTTCCATCGCCAGTCGCGTGCATGCGAACCTGAATGCCGTTCTTATGGGCCTGGATAATGCGTTCCAACTCCTTCTCGCCGATGGTCATTTCTCCATAAGTGCTGGGATCGTCGGAATAAGGCTCCACAAGCAGCGCCGTCTTGCTCAACGGCGCACCATCCGCCCAATATTTTAGGCCAATCTTGATCAGCGGAGTCTCCATCTCATCTCGCTTGGCGAGTACGGCTTCTGATTCTTCGGCAGTCGTGAACTCCGCCTGGTAGTCGTTCAGCGCGATAGTGGCAGCGACTCGAAAGTTCAGTTTTCCCTCCTGCTCAAGGCGCTTATAGGCCGCAAGAATTTCGGGTCCTACGGCCATGTCGACAATGGAGGTCGTGCCGTAGGCTCGGATCTGATCGAGCGAGCGTGCAACTGAGCGATACCAGGCATCCTCGTCCGGCCTGCCGACAAGGAGACCGATCCGTCTCATTGCCGTCTCTGACAGATACCCTGTCGGTTCGCCCGTCTCCGGATCGCGGTCGATGACGCCGAACTCAGGGTCTGGGGTGTCTTTCGTGATGCCGGCCATCTCCAGCAACTTTGAATTGACCACGCCGTTGTGGCCCGTCTCGTCGATCAGATAGACGGCACGGTCCGGGAAATGCGGATCGAGCCAATCCTTAGTGGCCTTGCCTCCTGGGAAATCGCCCGCAGCCCACTTTTCTCCTCGAATAATCTCGACATCGGGATTCTTCGCCGCGTAGCCCTTCACGATCTTGATTATTTCGTCTGGGGAGTTCGTCTCAGGAAAGAGTAGGCGGCCTGCTTCCTCGTGACCGTACACAAGCGGTGGATGCACATGCGTGTCGTGAACACCCGGCATCGCGAAGCCGCCATCCAGATCTATGACTTGCGTGCTGTCACCCGTAACCGCGGCAATGTCGTCATTGCTGCCAACCGCAATAAACTTGCCGTCCCTTATGGCGACCGCTTCGACCCAAGGTTTCGCCTCGTCGACTGTGTAGATTTTGCCGTTGGTGTAAACGGTGTCTGCGGTCTCGGCGCTGACAGAAGTCGCCAGCAAGACGGCAGAAACGATCACGCAAACGCTCGTCGTCGAGAGAACTCTCATGGACTGCCTCCTGTGCTGACCTCTTTGAGCATCGTAGCAAGTATATACACTAGAATTGTGATTAGGGAGGTTGTCACTTGCGCATCGAAACAACCTGTCTGTGGCACGGTCACGATAATTACAGAGTGCTCATGTCTGCTTTTGGCACTTAGCTGACCTCGATGCCGAAGCGTCCGATGTCCGCTTACTGCTAGAAAACGGTCGTTGCCAAGCAGCGGTATAACATCGGCTAATGACCCAAAGCGGAAATCAAATTCTGAGGTCATGTCATATTCGCAAGTCCGCGCTTCGCAAAGGCAATACTTCATGGAACTTGCCACTCGCGGTGAGTTCGGGCGGTGCCTGGCTTTCTCGCACCGCGACGTCCTCCAGGCCGTTTTCGCGGAACACTCGCTTCACCGACTGGATGACGTCTTGAAACACAACCCCTGCCGCCGCCTCATCGGCTGGGTCTATTCGCACCTCTAAATCTCTCTCGCTGGTCTGGACCACCTGGATGCGCCGCGCGTGCTCGTGCTCCAGATCGAAGACGAGCGGCGACAGCGTCACCTCGCCCACACGAACGAGCGTCGCCTCTCGCCCTTCCACCAAAAAACTGCGGAACGGCGACCCACAGGAGCAGGGGTCCGGGTGGAAACGAAGGCAGTCGCCGAGGTCATATCGGATGAAGGGTTGAACGTTGTTGGCGAGCACCGTCAGCAGCACGGTCGCCGATAGCGTACCATCGGGAACGGGCCGCATCGCTTCGTCGACCGCTTCGAGGATGACCCAGTCTTCGTGCACATGCTTCCGCCCGTGGCTGCACACGAACGACATCACCAGGCACTCGGTGCAGCCGTAGGTGTCGAGAA
>JBPCWA010000176.1:0-9681 GCA_051009975.1 Hyphomicrobiaceae bacterium | reverse complement strand
TCTCGCGCCAACGCCCGAGTAAGGCCTTGTACCGCCGACTTCGCCGTGGTGTAGCAAGGCATACCACGCTGGCCGACCACCCAGCTGACCGAAGCTAAGTTGACGATTGCCCCGCCGCCAGCCGCGCGCATATCTGGCACAACAGCCTGTGCAGCTAAGAATTGATGCTTGAGATTTGTTGCAAAGCGCTCGTCCCAGTATTCGGGCGTCACGCTTTCAATCGCATGGCGGTCGTCGCGTGCTGCGTTGTTTACCAACAAAGTAATTGGCCCGAGCCTGTCGCGAATAGAAGCGATTGCCTTTCGCAGTGCCGAAAAAAAGTCTCTGAGATCGCAGGCCTCGAATGCGACTTGTTCGGCAGGCAGGGATCCAAGCAATGCCTCTGCTGCTTCCAAGTCAATGTCAAGAAAACCAACGGGCGTGTTCTGATCTACGAAAGCTCGTACGATCGCCTCGCCGATGCCGGAAGCACCGCCGGTAACGAGGACGGTCCTGTCCTTTAAGCTGTGGTAGGTTGCGGTATTCATCGTCTTTCCCGACGTTTCTCTATGGCATATAGGCCCACTGGCTGTACCGCATCTTGGGCAACCGTCGTACGGTCCCGTGCGCCTTCTCAAGAGTTACTTCGCACCTCAAATTAACTCAACGGAAAGTTGGCGGCCTGGTCAAAGGATGATCGGTTGTGAGATGCTGAGATGCTGAGATGCTGAGATGCTGAGATGCTGAGATGCTGAGATGCTGAGATGCTGAGGTGCTGAGGGAGCGCGATGTATGATAGGAAACGTGCGGATTGCGTTCGATACACGCTGTGAATTGGGCGAAGGGCCGTTGTGGCTGGCTGCGCATGGTGCGCTTGCGTGGTGTGATATCCTCAGTCATAGACTTTTTGTGGGTGAGCCCGGCGTCGGTGTTCGATTTCAGATGGAGTTTGAAGAGCCGGTATCGGTCGTTCTTGCGACTCCGCAATTGGAGCTCGCAGTTGTCTCCGCTTCAGGGCTTTGGCACGTTGACATCGTTCGCCGCACGCGCACGAAAGTTATGGACATTGAGGCGGACAATGAGCAAACGCGATCGAATGATGGTAAGGTGGCGCCAGGTGGCGCGATCTGGATTGGGACGATGGGGAAACGCGCCGAGCCTGGCCTTGGCTGTTTGTTTCACGTTTCTGCCGGAGAAGTGCGCACTTTGCGGCGAAACTTGACGATCCCCAATGCCAATTGTTTCTCGCCGGATGGGCACCGCGCTTACACCTGCGATACGAGGGAGCAGCGAATCTTGACTTGCGCGATCGATCCTCAGACGGGGCTACCAATTGGCGACTGGGAGGTTTTTGTCGATCTCGCAATCGAGAATTTGTACCCTGACGGTGCTACGGTTGACGCGGAGGGCTACGTTTGGAACGCCCAATGGGGGGCTGGGCGAGTGGCGCGATATACACCAGACGGTCAATTCGATTGCGCGATCGACTTTCCCGTGTCCCAGGTTACCTGCCCGGCCTTTGGAGGGCCCGAGCTCAAGACATTGTTTGTTACTTCGGCTTGGGAGCACATGTCCAACGACCAACGCGCTGCCGAGCCGCTGGCCGGCGCTGTCTTCGCTGTTGACCTATCAGTCGCCGGTGTACCTGAACGTACGGTCACACCATGGTGGCCCGTCGACAATGTTGTGCCCAGGGACTAGTCGGACAACTGAGGCGGATACCAATATCGCGCCGTGCTCTCTCCTTGTTCAATGCTGACGAATGAATTGGCAAAGACTCTGTAGGATGCGCTCCATGATCCGCTTGGCCAGCGCACACGCACCTCCGCCCTCTGAGCGGTGGCGATGCCGAAGTGCTGAAAGCCTATTCGACCCGATGCATGCCCTCCTCCAATAGCGATTGTGCGGATTTGTGTTGAATTGCCGGTTTTGACTGCAATTCTCGCACCGATCGCATCGCGATTGGAGTTTTTCTGTCTGAGTTCGATCTGCAGCCAGTTGCCCATGGGGCGGACACCGAACGAACTTTCTCCCCCCATGTTCTGAAACAGACTGACCGCCGCTGACCGATTGACGACGACCAGATCCAGCATGCCGTCCATGTTCAGATCGACAACCGCAGCACCACGACCACGACGATCCAGCGCCACACCTGCACGTTGACCAGCCTCGACAAATTTGCCGTCGTGTTGTCCGAGAAGCAGGTTGTCCGGATCAAATGCGGCAAAGTCTGACATTTGCTCGACATTGCCTTTTGCAATGTACAGATCGAGATGGCGATCATTGTTGAAGTCAGCGAACTCAGCGTGCCAACCTGTGGATGGTTTCAGCGTGTCGCCGACATAGGGGCGGTGGGCCGTCGCACCGCGCTCGAATGCGATGTCCCTGTAAGTCGGCCGATGCAAGCCTTCTGCCTGATCCAATTGCTGAAGTTTGGTATCGCCCATGGAGGTCAGCGCGTACTCTGGGTATCCATCGCCATCCAAGTCCGCTTCGGCGATGCCCATGCCCCATATCTGCACTGCTCGCCATCCGTCTGTCGCCCGGTAGGGTCTAGCAGGACGGCCGAGTGGAATCCGCCATAACTGTTCTTGCCCGCCGCGGTAGTACTGCCGATCGTTTGTGATCCGCAGAGATGGTTCACCCGACCGGTTCCAATCTGTAAACAGGATAGAAAGTGCGCAATATCCAGGCGACAATAATTGCGGCTCGCGGTAGTCGGGACGTTCGTAATTCGGTGAAGGACGCAACAGGATATTGTCGTGACACGTTCCCCATGGGGATCCAGGAGCACTTCGATCGACATAGTTCCCAAATGCAAGCGTCGGATACAAATTGCCGGTTTCGAATGTGGCGGCGAACGCCGTCGTCCAAGCGCGCCCACCGGAATAGTTGAAGGTTCCATTGGCTGGCTCGAATTCGCAGTCAGGTAATCCCTTGAGTATGCTGTTTTCACCGACGCGGATGAGCACGAGTTCGCGGATGCCATCGTTGTCAATGTCAATAGGATAGGCACCAACAACGCGCTTCGCCACGTTCTTTGGTAGTGAATTTGCACGTGCCCGAAATTTCAGCTGACCACCGGTTTCGCTTTCGTTTATCAGTACCTTGGTCGGTGCTTCTCCACCGGCAAGGACGAGATCGGGTCTACGGTCGCCGCTGCAGTCAAACGCTGCGACGCCGCCCCCAACAAAAAACTCCCAGGGTCCAATATATTTGTGGCTGACGCCCGCGTCGGCAGATACTTCTTTGAATTGCGGAATATCCGAATGAATCTTTTCGGTCGCTCTGACGGCGTTAAAGCTATGTCCAAGACAAAAGACTAGACTCAAGGCCAGAGTAAAAGTCAGAGCAGAGGTGTGTGCGAGTTTCATTGCTCGATCACTAGAGTTTTGAGAAACAGGATTATGTTGCGACGGTCGGTGCTCGTGAGCCCAAGATAGCGGTCGCGGCTCGTGCGCGCGTCACCACCGTGAGCACGGATAACCCCATCAAGAGTGGTGAAGTCTCCGCGATGGCCGTACGGCGCCGTTGATCCAATACCCCAGAGTTCCGTAGTTTGAAATTCCGTCCTATCGACAAAGCGCTGTGACAAAAGCTCGTTGCCGAGGGAAGACACTTGTCGATCTGTCATACGGTGCCTTTTGAGATCACCAAACAACGGCACGAGCAGTCGGTTGCGCCCGTCCCTTTCCAGGTTCTGGAAACCATCCAGATCCGCCAAATCGTAACTGGTCGGCAAGACGATGTCGCCTTGCCTGAGTGTGCCAGCGGTTTCGTACGGTCCCGGATCGACGAATATCGTGGACTGGAGCGGCAGAAATCGACGATGACAATTCTCGCACCCCAATTCATCGAATTGGAGGCTGCCACGCTTGACAGCGGCAGAGCGGTCCGGCGCAGATGGTCGCTGCTGAACTGGCGGCCCTAGGGTCGCCTGCCATGCCACTAGTGCCGAAACATCACCTGGTGATAGTTCTGTGAGCTTGCCATCCCCGTCAAAATCATTCTCACCAGTCCACCTTGGCCCGAATCGCTCAGTCGCTTGCATGCCGTGATGATGGTTCAGAGCGTTTATCGTGAACTGTCTGAGCGATCCGATCACCCCCTTTTGTCCGAATGGCCGAACGACCAAATCGAAATCGACGCCTTTAACCTGGTCGAGATCCACAAGTCCGTTGGGTTGTGCGACGATCGTACCAAAATCAACGCCCTTCGTTACCATTCGACGCGAGATTTTACGACCGGAGAGGCGTGCAGCTCTTAGCGCTTGGCGCCTCAGAGTATGAAGATCCGATGTCATTTCTCGGGCCAGCAATTCAATCAATCCTGCACCGAACAAGTGGTTTGTGTTGCGCTCGTTCGAGAACTGGGGATCGATGGTGTCAAAGTCGGGCGTCACAAATCCTTCGGATACGAATGCGTTAAGCGCGAAATCCCCGCTGCCGCCCACGATCGGATCGCGATGGCAGGTCGCACAGCTTCCTGCATCCAGCCCAGCCAGTCTTTGGAACGTGAAAGCCGCTGGCCTCCTTCGTTTGGTTGGAATGATAGCCTGTGTGGCGTTGGGTCTGCCGACACCGTCGTGAATTGTGAACCGTGCGCGAAAAAGCTGCTCGCCGTGCGCTACGAGCCTGTCAAAGCGAGCCTCGGAAACACGGCCCTGGTACTGAGCTTGATCGAGATGCGCTTGAACGGCGCGCTCGGTCCATTCGTTTTTGGTGAAAACTAGGCCGTCCAAGGTTTGAGCGCGCGATCCAGGCGAGGCCGCTGGCGGCTGGAACATCATCGTGGCAAGGACAGTTGCTCCGAACAAGAGACAGATAGTTAAGTGACGTTCGGACGGCAAGAAGACCAGTGAGCACCAACAACGAAAAGCTTTACTAGGCAACATTTGCGATCTCATCATCAAGTGCCATCAAGGCGTGCAAGTGACCGCCGAACTGCACAAGCTCGGCGCTATCAGGAAAGAACGAAATCTCGAGTGATTCCGCGATATTTCCCTCGAACTCATCAATGTTGCGCCTGGCCATGGTTCGCGCGAGCGCGCATCGAATAGCCGGTTCGAGGATTGTTCGCGTTGACGTTAGACTGCCTATGAGAGCAATTGGAAACGGGTCAACTAAAGCGAAGATACTTGCCAGGCCGCTGCCCAGGGCCTGGCCGGCCTCTTCGATTGCGGCTTTGGTTGTGGGGTCGCCGCAAAGCGCGGAGCATGCAATGCGCTCGACTTGGTCCGGATGGACAAACTCTACGGGCTCGGACGTCTCGGGGGCCTTCGAGGTTCTCCTAGAAATGGCGTAGTCTCCTGCATAGGCTTCAATGCAACCGTGGCTTCCGCATCGGCACAATGCGCCCTCTGGAATGTAGACCATGTGCCCGAATTCTGTCCCGGACGAGCGTGTGCCATTGACCGGTAGGCCACGGAGGACCAAACCCATGCCGACGCCGTGAGCCAGTAAAATGGCCGCAAAGTTCTGCCCAAATCTGGCTGGGTCTCGATGATGTAGTGCAGTTGCTATCAGGTCGCAGTCATTGTGGGCTAGCGTAGAGGCGCCAAACTCACCTTCAACCCAAGATTGAATTTGCAGGTTGCGACAGTGTGTTATCGGTGACCAGAGGAGGCGCTCGCCGGATTGGTCGATCGTACCCTGGACCCCAACAGCGACATTGCGCACTTGAACATTGTTCGCACCGATCTGTGCGAGCGCTTTGCGCAGGCAGCCTAGAAGACCTCGTCGGAGCGCCTGGCCGCTGGCTTTCAAAGTGTCGATTTCGACGTCCTGCTGCGCCATGACCTGACCGGAATAATCGATTATAGTTGCCGTAATCGCGTTGAGTTGCAGGTTAACCGCTCCAACGACTCCGACGCTCGGGTTCAGACTGAGGACCGACTTCGGGCGGCCACGAACCACATCGCCTCCCATCGTGCGTCCTGGGTCCTGCTCGCAACGACGCAAAACGTCTTCCTGGAGCAGATCAGATGTGATGGCCGAAACGGTGGCTGCGCTCAGTCCGGTTTCTGTCGAAATGTCGGTTCGCGATATTCGCGCTTGGGTGCGCACGGCTGAAAGTACGCGCCGCCGGTTGCGCCGTCGCAAATCATCAGAGCGCAGGAATTGGTTTTGCGGCAACTTCTGGCCACTTAATGGCAAAATCATCTCGGAGCGGATTCAAGCCTCCTGTATTCCGTGCGAGGTGTCCATTCGTAGCGATCCCAACAAGCAACTTGACATACATTTGACGATCAGCGAAGTTTTTTTCGAGGCTCAAAATAAATCCTACTGCGGATGGTCCGTCAGTTCATAATTTTGATCGCGGCCTCATGCCAAAGAGTTGTCGTTACTGACTGGGAGGACAATGAGAATGACGAGATTTATAGGGACGCTATTGGCCGGTGCACTCCTGGCTGCGTCTTTCACTGCCGAAGCCAACGCTGAGGGCAATGTGATCGGTGTATCGTGGTCAAACTTCCAGGAAGAGCGCTGGAAGACTGACGAGGCTGCTATGAAAGCGGCGATCGAGGCGAACGGTGACAGGTACGTGTCGGCTGATGCCCAGGGGTCTGCCGCCAAGCAACTTTCAGACGTGGAATCGCTGATAGCCCAAGGTGCGACGGCACTCGTTATACTGTCCGTTGACAAGAATGCAGTTACGCCTGCAATCGACAAAGCTGCCGCGGAAGGCATTCCAGTCATCGGCTATGATCGATTAATTGAAGACAAGCGCGCCTACTATCTCACCTTTGACAATATCGAAGTTGGTCGCATGCAGGCTCGAGCGGTACTTGCAGCCAAGCCAGAGGGCAACTACGCCTTTATCAAAGGAGACAAAGGCGATCCTAACGCCGACTTTTTGTTCAAGGGCATTATGGAAGTTCTCGGGGACACGATTTCAGCGGGTAAAATCAAAAATGTCGGTGAGTCGTATACCGATGGCTGGAAGCCTGACAACGCCCAAAAGAATATGGAGCAAATTCTGACCGCCAACAACAACAACGTTGACGCCGTAGTATCGGAAAACGATGGAATGGCGGGTGGCGTGGTTGCTGCTCTTTCGGCGCAAGGTTTAGCGGGTACGGTTCCGGTTTCAGGTCAGGATGGTGATCATGCGGCCCTCAATCGCGTTGCCCGGGGTTCGCAGACAGTCTCGGTCTGGAAGGATGCACGAGAACTTGGCAAGGCTGCTGGCAATATCGCTGCGATGCTCGCCGACGGGAAAGCCATGTCAGAGGTGCCAGGCACGGTCCAATGGTCTGGTGGCGAAAAGGGTGTTGAGATGAGCGCACTATTCCTCAAGCCGATCCCAATCACCAAATCCAATCTCAATGTTGTGATCGATGCGGGCTGGATTCCCAAGGATAAGGCGTGTGCGGGTGCCCAAGCAGGAGTTGCCGGCTGCTAGAGGCTCGATGAGAGTAGAATGAGGATTGAGCGCGGAGGCATTCGCGCTCTCTAACCTTTATAACTGGATCTTGGACTTTATCAGGGACGCTTCCGGATAGCGTGTCGGGGATCGTCCGGGATAGGCCCCCGGTCCGAAACCGTCTAACGTTCATCACCGTCTTGAGGCCCAGGCAGTTTTGAGCCCGAGACGCCTGAGGAGGCGCAGGAGTAGGTGAGCCGAAAAGTGCAATCTTCGGCCGCTTCCTGGCCGCTAACTCGAGCTTCTGCCGTCGGCACGTGCAATTACGCCCGCTTCGGGTGCCAGCTGCGGACTAAGGCCGGTGAACTCACGAAGGACGAGGGGTAGCCGCGTAGCGGCAGTTGAGAAGGACGTCGATATGTCCGCTACGTCTGCTCATCACCAGACAAGCGCCTCTCAGGAGGGCCCTCTTGTCCGGTTTCTGCGAGTGACAGAAATTGATGCTCGTCTGTTGGGCATGATTTTTGCGCTAGCGTTGATTTGGGTGGGATTTCATCTTTACGGCGCCATTGTCAATGGCTTTGGAGCATTCCTTACACCAAGAAATCTGTGGAACCTGTCGGTTCAAACTTCGTCGATTGGGATTATGGCGACAGGCATGGTCTTCGTCATCGTCACGCGGCATATCGATTTATCAGTCGGGTCTGTCCTGGGTATTTGCGCCATGCTCATGGCCATCATGCAGGTATGGATTTTGCCGGAAGTCTTTGGATTTGGTCACCCAGCTGTCTGGGTGCTTGCGGTCCTCACTGGACTCGTCGCCGGCACACTCATCGGCGCATTCCACGGCTACCTCATCGCCTATCTGCAAATTCCAGCATTTATCGTCACACTTGGTGGTTTGCTTGTTTGGCGTGGTGTTGCGTTTCTGACAGCGCGCGGCGAAACGATTTCGCCCCTCGATGCGACGTTCAAGCTCCTCGGGGGCGGGCCCTATGGTGCAATTGGCGCATTGGGGAGTTGGATCATCGGTGTTTTTGCCTGCGTGGGTGTGGTTGCGCTCGTCGCGTCGGCTCGCGTTCAGCGCCGCAAGTTCAGGTTTCCACTTCGGCCCGTTTGGGCTGAGGTCTTGCTCTGCGCAGCGGGATGCGGCGCAATCATCGGTTTTGTTCTACTCGTCAATTCATACCCGTGGCCACGCGGGATCGTTCGGCAATATGTTCAACAGACGGGAATGTCGATACCGGAGGGAGGGATTTTCATTTCTCATGGGTTCGCCATACCGGTATTGATCTTGATCGCCGTTGGAATTGTAATGACATATCTAGCGCGACGGACGCAATTTGGTCGCTATGTCTTTGCGATAGGCGGCAATCCGGAGGCTGCCAACCTTGCCGGGATTAACACTCGCTGGATTACACTTAAGATTTTCGCGCTCATGGGCTTTCTTTGTGGTCTTTCCGCGGTTGTCGCTAGCGCTCGGCTCAACGCCGCGACCAATCAACTGGGAACGCTTGACGAACTTTATGTCATTGCTGCCGCCGTCATTGGCGGCACGTCGCTGGGTGGTGGCATCGGTACCATCTATGGAGCCATTCTCGGTGCTCTTGTTATGCAGTCATTGCAGACCGGCATGGTTCTCATTGGTTTTGATGCGGCGATTCAGCAGATCGTGGTTGGATCTGTCCTAGTGATCGCGGTTTGGATTGATCAGATTTACCGCCGGCGCACCTAGTGGGAAATGAGTGGAATGGCAGAGCAGCAAACAATGTTAGATGCCCCGCTGGTCGAAATGCGTGATATCTCCATAGCCTTCGGTGGTGTGAAAGCTGTAGATCATGCATCGGTCGAATTGTATCCCGGCGAGGTCGTGGGCCTCTTGGGCCACAACGGTGCCGGCAAGTCCACTCTCATCAAGATTCTATCCGGTGCCTACAGGCGGGACTCCGGGCAAATTTTTATCGATGGCAATGAGGTGCAGATCGACAATCCCCGAGACGCAAAGGCATTTGGGATTGAGACGATCTATCAGACTTTGGCGCTCGCCGACAATGTCGATTCCGCGGCGAACCTATTCCTTGGCCGAGAGCTAATGACTAGATGGGGAACGCTCGACGATGTAGCCATGGAGGCCGAGGCTCGCAAGGTGATGGGCCGCCTCAATCCCAATTTTCAGCGTTTTAAGGAGCCCGTTAAGTCCCTCTCGGGAGGGCAGCGACAGTCAGTTGCCATTGCGCGTGCGATCCATTTCAATGCCCGCATTCTGATCATGGACGAGCCGACGGCCGCGCTCGGTCCAGCGGAAACAGCCCAGGTCAATGATCTCACGATCCAACT
>JBPCWA010000175.1:0-7457 GCA_051009975.1 Hyphomicrobiaceae bacterium | reverse complement strand
GTTCGACGTCGGCCGTGTCGCAGTCCGCCTCAACCTCTACGACGGCTTGCTGCGCTGGCTCGACAATCCTGCCAAGCTGACCAATTGGCTGGCCGAGAGCTACGCGATCTCCGATGATGGTCTCAAGTACACCTTCAAGCTCCGCAAAGGCGCAAAGTTTCACGATGGCAGTGAGATCGAGGCTGCAGACGTTGTCTATTCGATGGAGCGAATCCTCGGAATGAACAAAGGCGCCGCCGGTCTCTTCAAGAAGCTGATCAAACCGGGTTCAACGAAGGCTGTAGACAGCCACACCGTCGAGTTCAACCTCACAGAGCCATCAGCGATTTTTCTGGCATTCGTCCCGGAAGTGCATGTCGTCAACATGGATCTCATCAAAAAGAATGAGAAAAATGGCGACTGGGGCACGGCCTGGCTTTCAAAAAACGGCGGTGGTTCCGGTTCTTATCAGGTGAAGCGCTATGATCCTGCGATCGGTTGGCAGGCAACGCGCTTCAAAGATCATTTCATGCCGTGGGGCGAGAAGTATCTCGATGAGATCGAATTCCGCACCGTCGTTGAAATCAACTCGCGCGTGCTAGGTCTGATGAAGGGCGACTTCCACGGCACGGATGGTTATCTGCCGCAAGATCAGGTCAAGCGTCTGCGTGCCGCTGATAAAATTAATGTGCAAGAACAGGAATCCATGCGCATCTTTTATTCAATCATTCACAACGGCCGCAGCCCCATGAATGATATAAATTTGCGCAAGGCTTTGTCCCACGCTTTCGACTACAATGGATTCATTGACAACATTCTATCCGGTTCGGTTGCCCGCAATCCTGTGCCACTTCCCAACAACATTTGGGGTGCTCCAAAGGGTGTCGCAGGATACGACTACAACCTTGACAAGGCCAAGCAATACCTTGCCAAGGTCAAAGAACCCATGCGCGAGATTACGCTTGGTGCGCTGGCCGGTTATGGTCAGACGGAGCAAGCAGCGGCCATGCTGCAGGTCGCGCTCACCAAGGTCGGGATCAAGTCAAAGATCGTCGCTGAACCGTGGCCCGTAGCATCCAACAAGATGCGAAACGAGAAGCAGATGTACGATCTCTTGTTCCTGTGGAAGTCGACGTACTACGCCGATCCCAATAACTGGGTCGGCGAGATGTACGACTGCGATCAAATCGGCCAGCGAAATAATAGCTGGTACTGCAATAAAGAGGTCAACAAGCTTCTTGACGAGGCTCAGCAAACCACGGACCAGAAAGTGCGTGCCGCCAACTATGCCAAAGCGGCGACCATGGTGATGAACGATGCCGCCGGCATCTTCGTCTACAACACCAAGTGGTTCGGACCCTTTAATGCGAAAGTAAATGGCGTAAGGTTCTGTCCGATCGGAAACGGCCAGGAGATGCGGTGGGTCTATTTCGAATAGGCCGTTTGTGTTAACCTTTTAGCCTCTAAGCTTTCGTGGCCTGATGGCCTGATGGCCAACGCAAAGGGAGCAGCCTTTTGAGCTGCTCTTCTCCTCCCAGTCCAAGCGAACCTGCCACGCATGCGCATCGTCGTTCTCATAGTCAACCGCCTGGTCTGGTTCGTGCCGACGATGCTAGGGCTCATGATCGTGACATTCACGATCTCCCATATCATTCCGGCGGACCCGGTTGCCTATCTTGCTGGTGAAAACGCAACCAACGAACAGATCGCCGAAATCAAGCGCAAGTTTGGCCTCGATCAACCCGTCTACATTCAATTTTGGCACTACCTTGTGTCCGTCGTGCAGGGCGACATGGGCGTCAGCCTCTATACTCAGCGACCGATTTCGGAGGACCTTCTAAGCCGCCTACCAGCAACGCTCGAACTGACCATCGTCACGGTCATCGTATCGGCAATAATCGGCGTTCCACTGGGTGTTATCTGTGCTGAGCGTCGCAATTCGTGGCTTGATCACTTACTACGTATTGTCACCGTCTCAGGCCTTGCGATCGCCAGCTTCTGGTTGGCGATCTTGCTTCAGCTGCTCTTTGCCATGCAACTTGGCTGGACCCCGTTGCAGGGCCGGATCGATGGCTGGGGGCCGGACCATGTCACAGGATTTTTTCTGATCGACTCGCTCGTTTCTGGTGATTTCGAGATGTTCTGGACGGCAGTGCAGCACATGCTCTTGCCGGTTGCCACACTGGCGTTTCCGGCGATGGCTACGATTGTCAGATTCACACGCGCTGGTGTCCTCGACGCGATAAACTCCAACTATGTGCTTTACGAGCAGGCTATGGGCCTGCCACAATCCGTGATTGTTTGGAAGTACGTTCTACGCAATGCGTTGATCGGTACGGTCACCCAAATCGGTCTTATCTTCGGGATTCTGATTTCCGGTGCTGTCGTTGTTGAAGCCGTCTTCGACTGGCCGGGCCTGGGTTTGTATGCCGTGAACTCAATCTTGCAGAGTGACTACAACGCCATCATGGGCTTCACACTCATAACTGGTATGCTCTTCATCATTATCAATCTCACGGTCGACATCGTGCATGGCGTGATTGACCCGAGGAGCAGGACCTGATGAAGACTGCTGTTTTCCTGCTTCGCAAACTTGCAAGCGATTATACCGCCGTCGGCGGTGCATTGATTATTGCACTGTTAATCGTGGTTGCAGTGTTTGCCCCCTATTTGTCAACACATCCCGCTGATGTTGCGGAGTTCCACCCCGCCGAACGTCTCCAGGGCCCGAGCTCTTCACACTTTTTCGGCACCGATCGCATGGGCAGTGACATCTACAGCCGCATTTTGTTTGGAGCGCGGATTACTATCACCATTGCTGTGCTGGCAATCGGTGTCGCCGTCGCGATCGGTGTTCCAATCGGTCTCATTGCAGGCTACTATCGGAACTGGTTCAGCGATCTCTTGATGCGCGTGTCTGACATCTTTCTGGCTGTCCCGCAGATCGTTCTTGCCATCGCGATTGCGCAGACACTTGGGCCGTCGATCGAGAACGTCATCCTGGCTCTGTCGCTGACCTATTGGCCGTTCTGGGCCCGTCTCGTCTATGCCGAAACTCGCGCGGCACTTAATGAGACCTACGTCGAGGCATCCATTGCGCTTGGTGCATCGCCCTGGCGCGTTATGGTCATGCACGTGCTGCCGAACATTTCGTCATCAATCATCGTGCGTACCACGATCGGCATGGGCGGCACGATCTTGACCGCCGCGGCACTGGGTTTTCTCGGCCTTGGCCCGCCTCCGCCGACGCCTGAGTGGGGCCGCACGATTGCCGAGAGTCGCGAGTTTCTGCCCGAGGCGTGGTGGTATGCCACTGCTCCCGGTCTGGCAATTTTCCTTGTTGTGATGGGCTTCAATCTGCTTGGCGATGGCTTGCGCGATATCCTCGATCCGCGAACACGCAGGAGCAAGGAATGACGTCCAGGCTGCTCGACGTACGCAATTTACGAGTTGACTTTGTCACCGACACTGGGCGTGCGCGGGTTCTTGATGGCGTTAATTTCGATATGAGCGAGGGCGAGATCGTCGGCCTTGTCGGCGAATCTGGGTCAGGAAAAACCACACTGGCGCGTAGCGTTCTCGGTATACTGCCAACTAATTCGGCCCGCATCGTAGAGGGTGAAATTTGGTTCGATGAACGTGACCTGCTGACCATGCCGGCCAAGGAATTATCGATGAATGTGCGTGGCCGTCACATTACATTCATTCCCCAGGACCCGTTCACGTCTTTTAATCCCGTCTTTAGCATAGGCAGCCAGATAATGGAGCTGATGAAATGGAAGTCGCCTCTGCTTGATGATGCGACCAGGCGGCGTACCGTCGGCTATCGGCGAGAGCGTCGTCGTGCCGATTACGAACGTGTGCTCGAGTTGCTGCGCACGGTGCAATTGCCGGACGCCGAAGGCATCATGCGCAAGTATCCGCATGAGGTATCCGGCGGTCAGCGCCAGCGTTTGATGATCGCCATGGCGCTACTCAGCGAAGCTAAGCTGA
Source organism: Hyphomicrobiaceae bacterium (assembly GCA_051009975.1). Lineage (GTDB taxonomy): Bacteria > Pseudomonadota > Alphaproteobacteria > Rhizobiales > Hyphomicrobiaceae > Tectiglobus. The sequence goes on along the minus strand of JBPCWA010000175.1, from coordinate 3,485 downwards.
TCATCGCGGATGAGCCGACCACAGCGCTTGACGTTACCATCCAGGCACAAATACTTAAGTTGTTACGCCGGCTAGCCAGCGAGCGCGGCGTTTCGGTGCTGTTTGCCACGCATGATCTGGGTGCCGCGCACGAAATCTGCGATCGCGTCACGGTGATGTATGCGGGCCAGGAGGTCGAGACTGCGCCGGCTGCAAGTTTCTTCTCCGATCCACGTCATCCTTATACCAACGCGCTTCTGCAAAGCTTGCCATCTCGTACGCATGGTATTCGCGGCATACCCGGCGAAATCCCTGTTCTCATCGATGCCCCTAGCGGTTGTCGCTTTCATCCACGATGTGAGCGCGCCCAAGATACCTGCCGTCACGATCGCCCCCCCCATTCTGAACCGGTGTCGGAACACACGATCCGTTGTTTTCATCCTGTGACCACCAATCTGACAACCAAGGTCGCGGAATGACGTCTTCACCAACAACATCGAGCCACGAAATTGTAACAGCGTCAGCATCGTTGGAAGAGTCAGGAGCAATCCTCGAGGTTCGCGGTCTCTCGAAATACTTTCCCGTGCACAACGTGTGGGGGCGACGTATCGGCTGGCTGAAAGCACTCGATGACGTCAGCCTCGATGTTCAGAAGGGAGAAATCCTAGGGGTTGTCGGCGAATCCGGTTGCGGAAAATCGACCTTGGGTAAAACCATCATTGGGATGCATCAGCCCACCGCCGGACAGATCATGTTCGAAGGCAACGATATAGCAATGCAGCCACCGAATCGGGCGCGCGAATTCCGCCGGCACTTGCAATACACCTATCAAGATCCAGGCGCATCGCTCGACCCACGTTGGAAAATCGGCCGTTCATTGCATGAACCTCTGGTCATTCACACCAATTTGTCACATGAGGAGCGCCATCGCGCGGTGCTCACCATTCTGCGCGCCGTTGGCCTACCTGAAACGCATCTCGATCTTTACCCGCATGAGATTTCAGGCGGCCAGCAGCGCCGCGTCGGCCTCGCACGCATTCTGACTCTCAATCCAAGTCTGATCATCCTCGATGAACCGACCTCTGGCCTCGATGTCTCGGTTCAGGCAACTGTGCTCAACCTGTTTCTCGATCTCAAGCGCCAATTCGCCTTGACCTATCTGTTCATTTCACACGACCTTTCAGTGGTGCGCATGATTTGCGATAGAATTGCGGTCATGTATCTCGGCCGCGTCGTCGAGTCCGGCAAAGCTGAGCAGGTCTTCTCCAACCCCCGCCATCCTTACACACAGTCGCTGCTCGCGGCTATTCCGGAAATCGGCGGCAAGAAAGTAACGGATGACTTCTGGCTGGAAGGCGAACCACCCGATCCTACTGATCTGCCGAGCGGTTGCCGATTTCGCACGCGCTGCCCCATCGCGCAAGACAAATGCATTACTGATGATCCTCCGTTGATGGAGAAGGTACCCGGGCATGCCGACGCATGTCATTTCTCGAGACATGGGGAGTGATTTGGCAATATGACCCTTCCCAGGACTATCCTAGTAACCGGCGCCGCCTCTGGCATCGGCTTGGCGATTTCACGTGCCCTTATTTCCCGCGACTGCAGTGTTGTTGGTGTCGACCTCGATGAACGCGGGTTGAAAATTGCCGTCTCTCTCCTGCCAACACTCAAACCAGTGTGCGCTGATCTCACGTCAGACGAAGACCTGCAGCGTGTAGTTGACACGGCCGCAAACGTCAAATCGGGTGTCGATGGGCTAGTCAATGCAGCCGGGGTCTATCCTGTCAATAACCTCACAGAGCTGGCCAATTCGGAATGGGACCGCGTGCTTGCCACAAACCTCAGGGCGCCGTTCGCGCTTACCCGCGATCTCGCAAGGCAATGGATCAACCGGCAACAGGGTGCTGTTGTCGTCAACGTCAGCTCGACGGCGGCAACGCTATGTCGTCCCGGAATTGCTCATTATGGTGCATCGAAGGCTGGCCTCAATCAGTTGACCCGCAACATGGCTCTCGAGCTGGCTGCACATGGTATCCGCGTCAACGCCGTTGCTCCCGGATTGATTGCAACAGAGCGGGTGATGGAGCACGCCGCCGGTGTCGGCCAGGAGGAGCACGAAGCCAAGCTTGCTCGCATTCCGGCTGCCCGCGAGGGCCGAACGGGTGAAGTCGTCGAGGCCATCCTCTGGCTGCTGTCGTCTGCGTCGAGTTACTGCACTGGAACGATATTGCAATGCGACGGCGGCTTAACGCTTGGAATTCCCCGTTACTAGTGCATTGAAAATCACGCTCTACATTCCGGCTTGCCGTTTGCAGTAGCGCGCAACCTCGGCATGGCTAGCGAACCAGACGCCCGTGTGTGAACGGATGTGCCGTATCAATTCCTCAAGGATCTGGATTCTTGAATGGTGCCCGATGACGTGCGGGTGCATCGTTAACAAAAAGAGCCCCCCTTCACGGTAGGCGCCATCGAATTCGCGCTTGAAGATTTCGAGTACGCCGGACGGCGGCGTGTAGGGCCGTGCAGACCCGAAACGATCCATCGCCAGATAGGGTGCATCATCGCGGATCCATTCCACAGGCAACTCGACTAAACCGGTTGGTTCACCATCTTCAAGTAGTTCATATGGGTCGTTGTCAGCCATCAGGCTTGAATCGTAAAGAAGGCCCATCTCACGCGAGATGGAAAGCGTGTGGGCACTGAAATCCCAGGATGGCGTGCGAATGCCGACCGGACGCTGACCGCTGATCTTTTCTAAGACATCGCACGCTCGCATCTGAAGATCGCGCTCCGCTTCTTGTGGTAGCTGGCTGTTGAGTTCGTGAATCCAACTGTGAATTCCAATCTCATGGCCCTCTGCGATGACCTGCTTTTGCTCGTCGGGATGCAGTTTAGCCACCACCGCTGGTACAAAGAACGTCCCTCGAATGTTGTAGGTCCTCAGCAAATTTAGAATGCGCGGTATGCCAACGCGTGCACCGTATTGTCCAGCGCTTAAGCGCCCTGGAGAGCTGTGCCCCCATCGCAGTGTCTGCGTTTCATGATCCGAGTCGAAGGACAGCGCGACCGCGCAGCGCGCGCCATCCATCCAGACGTTCGGTTTGAGCGAACGGCCTGCTCGGACCTTATTGACGATTGCTCGCCACTTCTCTTCGGGCCATTGCCAGGATTCGACTTGTTGCGGCAGGTTGTCTGTTGCACGTTTTGTTTCACTCATACTTTTTCTCCCACCTGCTACTTGTAGCTGTTGCTCGAAATTCCACTATGTCATGGCGACACTCTATGTCGATGCCGCAGTCGATCCTCAACATGGTAACGGCAACCCCATTGGTGCTGGAAAGACTAATGCAGCACAGACTAATCTCAGCAATATCAGTGCCGGAAAAACCAATGTAGAGAGCTAGAGCATGACAGTCGATCGCTTCTGAGAGGTATCAGATGGAAACTCGCCAAGCTGCGCAGGATAGTTTGCAGCAAATCGACCGATCTCTGTGAAACCATAG
>JBPCWA010000174.1:0-4021 GCA_051009975.1 Hyphomicrobiaceae bacterium | reverse complement strand
TTAGCGATGTAGGATATGGCATTGCCACCGACGAAGAAGCACTATCAGACGCCGCGCACATGGTCATTTATTGCACGGTAGCCATCGGATCGGGAATGATCAAGATCAAACTGCGCAATGTTGGATAGTTCGACAAGGAATGGGTGTTACGGGGGTCAGGTGGCAATTTTCCAAAGGCCAGAATGTCGTTCGCTCGATCATTGCCAGCGTGCGACACGAGATGCGCGAGGCGGGTTGCTGCGGTCTCAATCGGCTTCCAGCTAGGTGTGCCAGTTGTCTGCTCCTGCCAGGAGCGGAAGATCGAATGTGCAGCCTCTTCAGATCCGCCACATCCGATCAACTTCGGAAAGGCTTAGTCATAGAAGAGCCCATCTGCTCCTCACCCAGGAGCAGTCATCAATCGCCGTCATGGAGGTTGGCCTCAGGTTGTAAGACCGAATGTCCGGTCTGTGGACGTTTCACCATTGGCGTTGAAGTGACGGTCAGCCCTAGGGTGACATCAACAACACAGTCCGTAGTGCCGAGCCAGGACTCTCGTCTTGTTACCGACTCAGACGCCGTGCATCGCCGCAATCACGATGAACGCTACGACCGCAGCTGGCCCATCTCGGACCTCGGCCTGATACAGAGCAATGTCCGCTTTGTGGATTGAAAGCGGACATGCAATGCCGGGCTCTCTCAGGGCCAGTCATGGCTCGGCTGGGATGGTTGATTGAAGCCTTTAGGTGGTCTGGGGAACGGTTCCAACGAGCTTGGCTCGGTCAGATCCTTAATAACACCTTAATGAGACTTTGACGCGCATCTGCCGGCATCGGCGCCAGAATGCCATCGATTACCTAAGACAAAATCTTCTTGATCTGCGTAGCGAACGCGCGTCCCTTTTGTTCTAAGCCCCAGCAGGCTGGGTCGGGCATCATCCAAGCAACCGTAGAAGACCCAGCTTTCTGCTGGAAATTGTTGGCTCTTGCTTGGCCGCGATAAGTCGAGACGTGTTGGAGAACGGTGATTAGTATGAGCGAGGCAGAACTGTGTTACGCCGACATCGCGGATCTTTCCCATCGTTTGCGCAACCGCGAACTGTCTCCAATTGAGCTGACCCGAGCATTTCTGGACAGGATCTCTTCGCTCGATTCATCACTACACGCCTACGCGACGGTTCTCACCAAGGAAGCGCTTGACGACGCCCGCCGCGCAGAAGCGGAGCTTAACCGCGGCGTCTGGCGCGGCCCCATGCACGGCGTGCCTGTCGCCGTCAAGGATCTTTGCTTCACGAAAGGCATCCGGACGACGTGTGGCATGTGGATCTATCGTGACTTCCGTCCGGGCTACGACGCAACCGCAGTAACCCGGCTACGCAACGCCGGGGCTGTGCTTCTCGGCAAACTGCAGCTCACAGAGGGTGGTTGGATCAGGAACCACCCGCAGTTTCCGACACCCTTAAACCCATGGGACGCCGACCGATGGACAGGCGCCTCGTCGAACGGCCCAGCAACCGCGACCGCTGCCGGGATATGCACGGCATCGATTGGCTCGGACTCGGGCGGCTCGATCCGCTTTCCATGCGCAATGAACGGCCTAACCGGGATCAAGCCGACCTGGGGACGTGTGAGCTTGCACGGCGTCTTCGCGTTTGCGCCGTCGATGGACCATTTGGGCCCAATCGCGCGAAGCGCAGAGGACGCCGGTCACGTCCTCCAGGTAATTGCGGGGGGCGATCCGAACGACCCAATGTCGCTGTGTGCTCCTGTGCCCGACTTTGTATGCAGCGAACCAAGTGTTCGCGGACTGCGGATCGGACTTGATCCAAACGCCGCCTTGAAAGCAGTTGAAGCTGAAGTCGCGTCGGTTGTGGAAGGAGTCGCGCGGACCTTAGAGAGCTTGGGTGCAGACATTTGTAGAGTGCAGATGCCGCCCTCGGAAATACTTTCCGCCGGGTTCGGGAGCTACAGTAGTGCCGAAGCGGCTGTCGTCCATGAGGCAACATTTCCCGCCCGCGCCGCTGAGTATGGGCCGTTTCTGCAGAGTTTTCTCGAACAAGGGCAAATGGTAAGCGGAATGGAGATGGCCCGTCTTGAACGCGAACGTCTAACTTACTCAGGGGCACTGGAGAAATTGTTTGAGGATATAGACATTCTACTTATTCCGGTCCTCCCAACAACTGGGCGCGAACTGACACCAAATCTAGACGTGCCAAAGGAGCTGATCGGTAGCTTCACGAGCTTCACCACTCCGTTTAATTTCTCGGGAAACCCTACAATTACGATGCCTGGAGGAAGCGCAGCTGACGGCATCTCCATCGCGATTCAACTCGTTGCGCCCCGACTGGGCGAACGGAGGTTGATTACGGCTGGCCGCGCCTTCCAGAGCGCGACCGACTGGCACCTCGCCAGACCATCTTTTCAGGAATGATTGAGTGATGGCCGGACGGTGAGGAGGAGGAGACAAAGATGAAAGAGACCGAAGGACTAGAGCAAATTTATCCAAGACCCTTGTCCGGTGACGCTGTCATGCGCTTACCGCCAGCTCTTGTGCCGACACGGGCGATATTGATGGGACAAGAGATTCAACTTGAGCCTCAAGACGCCGCCAAGCATGCAAACGAACTCTACGCTGCAGGCCACAATAGTGATGATGGGTTGAAGATTTGGGACTACCTTCCCTATGGCCCTTGGCCGGATATCGAGACTTACAAGTCCATACTTCGACAGCAGTCCTCAAGCGTAGACACAATTTTCTATACGTTGCGCTCACTCAAAACCGGCAAGTCATGCGGCCAGACAAGCTTCATGGATATGCATCCACAAAACGGTGTGATCGAGATAGGCAACATTTGGTTTGCGCCAGAGATGCAAAAGTCGCGCAGCGGGACGGAAGCCCTCTTTCTCATGCTACACTATGCGATGGACGACCTCGGTTATCGGCGGATGCAATGGCGCTGCAATTCACTCAATAAGCGTTCACGCTATGCAGCGAGGCGGCTTGGCTTTCGCTTCGAAGGCATTTTCTACAATCACCTCATATTCAAGGGTAAGAACCGAGATACGGCATGGTACTCGATCCTTGACGACGAATGGCCCGAGGTACGCAGTATCATTGAGCGGTGGCTTCAGCCGTCAGACTTCGACGACGGTGGAGCACCAAAGACCTCCTTGTTCCAGTTGATGCAAGGGCGAGGCCCAAGCACACGAGGACGTTGATCCGTGTGACGATGTTCGCTGCGCCCGATCTGAAGCGTGTGAAGAAACTACTCAATGAATTCGCCTATTAATAACCTGTTGCCCCATCGGAGTTCCGCTTCGTGGACGGCGCTGACATTGTGCAATACACAAACCTCAACCCCGCCAATGACCGTTTATGGCCCATCTCGGACGTACATTGCTGCACCTGCTTATGTCCGCTTCCGGGTTCAAAGCAGACTTGGATTGCTGCGCCTGCTCAGTTCCGGTCTTGACCCAAAGTGGTCTTGAGCGGGTGCAATATCTTGGGTCGCTACCTACGTCATAGAAGTAATTGATGCCTAATAATTCGAAGCAGATACTTCATAAAATGAAGTTATCCTTCTGCGTTCTCGTTTCTAGCGCTTGATTGCGCCGCCGCGAAAGGCGCCAGCGTGCTCAGTGCGAACCAAGCGCGAAAGGCTAGAACGTCCTTCGTCGCACCCGTGAGGCTGAGGCTCCCGTCGCCCACTGCCTCTTCAATGGAAGTATGTCCGAGCCAAATTTCAACCAGCGCTTTGACATCAGTCTTCACGAGCAAATCGACATCATAACCCGGATCACGGTAGCAAAGTTCAACCTCTCCACCTGAGAACAAGAGCCAGTAAGAACGACGGTTGAGCGGCATGTTCGGATACTGGAAATTCACAACAAATCGCCGGTTTTTGGGTATTCCCTTTTGTGTGACACAGCGGCGGATATCCCACATCAGCAGATCGGGATCGAGATTTTCATCAACTACGATCTCGTCGCGCGACCACTGTTGAGCCCATGCGCCCATATGTTCGAGGACCGGGCCCAAGGCC
>JBPCWA010000173.1:0-4002 GCA_051009975.1 Hyphomicrobiaceae bacterium | reverse complement strand
AGATAGTCCGCAATGGCGGTATCGGGCCAGTCGGGAGCTGCCCCATGCAAAAGGGGCAATAGACTATTGCCAGCCAGTCTACCGCGATGCTCTGCGTGTTCGCTGCCGCCGCCCAAATGTATAATTGTTGGCAAGAGATCGACCAGGGATATTGTTGATTTTACGCGCTTACCGGTATCGGCGCCGGGCATTGAAATGATCAACGGTACTCTTGCCGACCATTCCCAGAAGCACTGCTTGAACCACATGCCGCGTTCACCCAGCATTTCACCGTGGTCAGATACGAACATAACGGTTGTATTGTCGGCGAAGCCGACCTCATCCAGCTGATCGAGCAGACGGCCAATCTTCTCATCAATATACGAGATCATCGCATAGTACGCATGGCGCGTTTTGCGAACGTGCTCATCAGTTACAGTATGCCGATGGCGCCCATGGGCAAAAAAAAGCGCCTTGGAAAAGTAGTCCAGTTCATCGAAAGGAATGGAACCGACGGTGGGCGCGTTGATCGCAACTTCGTCGTACAGATCCCAGTATTTCCGTGAGACATTGAACGGCGTGTGCGGCGACGTAAAGGAGACAATGCCAAAAAAGGGTTTCTGATCATCACGCCGCGCTAGATCAAAGAGCTTACGTCGCGCTTGATACTCAACCTCGTCGTCATAGTCTTCTTGCATGGTTCGGACACAGGGTCCTGCTTCAACCACGCCATTGAGTGCCGTGCCGGATGGCACGAAGGCGGCTCCGGCGCTCCAGTCTGCGATCCATTGGAAGTTGGCCGGGTAGACGTCTGTGGTCAGCCTTTCATCGAAACCATGGAGTTGGTCTGGCCCAATGAAGTGCATCTTCCCGGAAAGGAATGTTTCATAACCAAGTGAGCGCATGTAGTGCGCCATCGTCGGCGCTGATGAAGCCAGCTCGTTGGCGTTGTCGTAGACGCCGATGTCCGGACTCAGTTTTCCGGTCAGCATCGAGGCGCGGCTTGGCACGCAAAGCGGGTTGTTCGAGTAATTCCGTTCGAACGTAACGCCCCGAGCCGCCATCCGCTCAAGATTGGGCGTCTTGCACACCGGGTTGCCATATAGCGACAAGGCTTGGGCGGCCAATTGATCCGCCATGATGATGAGAATGTTCTGCTTGGCCATCAGCGGTTTCCTTCTGCCTTGGCATCGAGGCCGAACCGCTTGTAAGCTTCATTTGGTGCATCGCTCTCGACCATGAGCTTCACAAGTTCAGCCTTGAGCCTATCTTGGATCGCGACATCGTCGAGCGGCGTTGATTGTCCTGGGTCAGCTTTGAGATCGTAGAGTTTCGATTCGGTATCTTCAAAGCTCATGCCTTGAGGCTCTACGGTTTCACCGGCCTCCGAAAGGCGCGGACTGAGTCGCAGAACAGGAACACCCTTCGTGAATTCGAACGGTGGTTCCAATGTCGCGTCAACAAGATCACGGATCGCAAAGCGGCTTGTCATTCGAGTCGGCATCAGTGTGTATTCATAGAGATCTCTGCCGCTCATTTCTTCCGGATAGTGCAGATAGGTATATCGCCCGTCGGTGATGTTTATTGCAGCACCGAAGTAACCGAAGATGGCTGCATCACGAACAGGGTGATCGCTTTTCAATACAGGCAGCAGTGATCGCCCGGTAACGTCATCAGGGATGTCTATGCCGGCCATCTCAAGCAGAGTGGGCATCACGTCTATCGCTTGCGTGAGAGCACCACGGCGGGTGCCGCCCTGGGATCCAAAATCCGGATGATAAACCATCAACGGGATGTGGGCGATTTCGTCGTAGACCGGCATCCGGTTCTTGGCCCACCAATCGTGCTCGCCAAGCAGGAAGCCGTGATCCGTGGTGAGGATCAGGCAAGTGTCCGACCACATGTCATAGGCATTGAAGGTGTCGAGCAGCTTGCCGAAGTACTCGTCCGTCATGGTGACAAGCGCTGAATAGTTGGCACGCAGCTCTGCGATTTCCTCCGGCGTTTCCTTGAGGCGATCATAAATCGGCCAGTCGAGGATCGGGCCGTCGTAGCTTGCCTCGTATCTTTCGCGAAAGCGCGCTGGGGCGTGGAACGGCTCATGCGGATCGAAGCACTCAATCTGCAAAAGCCAGTTCGCCGCACTGCGATTGACGTCGAGGAACTCGTGCGCCAGCTTGAAGACCTGCGGTCCACAATAGTCTTCCTCGTTTGGCATGTGCTGCCGATTGATCATGTAGTTTCTGCGATGATGCTGGACAGGATGAAACTCCTGGTGCAAGCGGTTTAGATCTGGTTCGACCTCGGGCTTCCATTTGTCGATCGCCTGCCCGCGAACAAGTTCCCAGGACGAATATCGTTGGTGATAGGTGGCGCCACCATCGGCGAAGTAATGATGATGGTCGGTGACGATGTGAGCGTAAGTGCCGTTCTCTTTCAAGATTTCGGGAAATGAATCATCAAACGGTTCGAGAGGTCCCCAGCTGCGATGCAGGAAATGCGTGCGGCCGGTGTGCAGATCGCGTCGAGCCGGCATGCATGGTAGACTTCCGACGTAGTGATTGTCGAAGGTAACAGCGCGCTCTGCAAACCGTTGAAAATTTGGCGTATGTACGGAAGTGGAGCCGTAGGGCTCTATCGCATTCCGGTTCAGGGAATCGAGAAGGACGAAGACGATTTTCATTTTTCGATGCCAAGCAAGTCTTGGCCGCGCACCATGGCGCGCGGCCGATAGTTAAACGCGATCGGATTACTTCTGACCAACGCGCTGCGCGAATTCTTCGACGCCCTTGACACCGACCTCACGGTAGTAGCGCATGGCGCCGGGATGCATCGGAATGGTGAAGCCGTTCAACATGCCATCCTTAGTGACCTTCTTCCATGCTGGATGAACGCCGCCCATGAACTTGAGGTTCTCCATCACCGCTTTGGTCGCCTGATAGACGATTTCTTCCGGCACATCGGCACGGATCAACAGCACGTTGCCCAAACGGTAAGACTTCACGGCGTTTGGCTGGTCTGCGTATGTATTGGCAGGCAGATCGCCCTTCGTATAAGCCGGTGCCGCCTTGCGGATCTTCTCTGAGATTTCGGTTGGAATATCGAGAATGCGAACCTTGTGCTGAGACTTCAACTTGATCACCGGCGGCATCGGCGGTGAGCCGTTCCAGATCAGCGCATCAAGCTGGCCGTCGCCCAGCATGTTCACCATCGTTGGAAGCTTGACGCGAAAAGGTTTGAAATCCGTGCCGGCCTTCAAGCCCAGCGTCGCCATCAGCGTATTTGCATCGAGCATCGAAGTGCCGCCAGGTTGGCCCATGCCGACCCGTTTGCCTTTGAGATCAGCGAGGCTCTTGATGCTGGAATTGTCCAAGGTGATGACATGCATCACAATAGGCTTGATCGACATCCAACCGACAATTTGACCCTTCGGGAATTTCGAGTATTCACCTTGTGAATGGTGAGCTTCGTATGCGAGTTTCGTGTTGGAAAAACCCGCTTCAACTTTGTTGTCTAACATCAGCCGAACATTGGCGACATAGCCTTTGGTGCCTTCTGCGGCGGCTTTGACGCCTTTGACATTCTTGTTGACGACTTCAGATATACCTGCAGCCCACTGGTAAGCGGTGTTGCCGACTGGGTTGGAGCCGATCGAGAGGTACGTGTCGGCAGCAATGGCGTTTCCTGCGGTCAATGCCGCGACGCCTGCCGCGGCGGCAAAATTGAGCGATAGTTTTTGCATTGTTTCCTCCTGTTTAAGGTAACGTTTATATCCCTCGTGAAGCACTGCTTCAGGTTGCTGCGCTTTCACGGCTTTGGCCTAGTTGCTGGACTATCACCGCGGCCATGATGATAGCGAAACCGACAAGTTTGAGTTTCAGGTCAGGCATCAGGAGTGCGACGGCACCGCCGGCGAGGACTGCGCGCCAAATCCAGCCAAGCGGCGTCCACATGTAGCCTTGGATCGAACACGCGAGAGTGACAACACCGATGACGGAACTGGAGAAGATGAGTGCGACCTCA
>JBPCWA010000172.1:0-5119 GCA_051009975.1 Hyphomicrobiaceae bacterium | reverse complement strand
GAGAAATTAGTCGCGGGAACGCATGTCATCTCGGATGGTCTCGGTTGCTTTCGAGCGCTCACGCGAGCCGGCGCAACGCACACGCCGATCGTCTCGGCACGCGAACCCGAGCAACCTGAAAAGATCCCAGCTCTGAAATGGGTGAACACCGTGCTCGGCAACCTGAAGACCGCTATCACTGGAACCCACAAGGCTATCCGGCGCCCTTACGTCAGGCGCTACTTCGCTGAGTTCTAATTCCGTTTCAATGGTCGCCACGATCTGCCGGGTCTCTTCACCAGCTTGCTGGCCGCAGCCCGCGGAGCAGGGCCACGAACTCATGCAGACATCAAACTTGCGTACGACGAGGGGTAATCAAGCATAAGAGACATCAACGCCGCGTCCAGCGAGCAAGTCTTCGTCGTCTCAAAAGCTGAGAGGAAATCAAAAATACAGCCAGACGGCGTGCCGGATGATCTCAACCGGAATTCGATTGTGGCGATAGCTTAGATAGAGCATCGCTCATAAATACTACATGAGGTTAGCGACCGGATTTTACGTGACAGCACCACTTCGTCCGCCAGTGACATGCCGGGTATTCAAGCCAACATCATCGTGACAACACCCGCCCGGCCATCAAAACTCAATCACGCTTCGAAGGCCCGTGAAAACTGCGGTAGCATCTCCCGCCCCAGTCTCTGCGACTTGGAGGTCAGCGCCAACAGTGAGCCATGGCATGACTTCGTAGTTGTAAAAAATCTCGAAACCTTGTTCGTTCCGCAGTCTGTCCTTCCGAGACAGGGCATCCTTTAAAGGATTGCTCCAAGAATAGTAATAGTAACCGGCGCCCCAGGTATCCTGGCTCCGACCAGATATAAGACCTGTGCCACCAAGGCCGATGTGCGCCGACCAAAACAGGCGCGTTGGATTGCCGTCCGAGATACCAAATTGTCCAAATAGGCCAACACCCTCCTTCGGATTTGCGAGCGATCTATAGAGATATTGATCGAACGTGAACGCGAAGTAGTAGCGCTGGTCCAATGTCCCAAGCCCTGGTCCGCCAAAGTCTGGCAGCAGAAGCCCGTCTTCATTTGGGTTGACGCGGCCTGGCAGCAGAGCTCCTTCACCAAGATCTCGCAGGTCAGTTCCCGCATAGTTGCTGTATAGGGCTACAATACCGTAATGGCCGTCGAGACCTGCGATCTTTCGGGGCAGTTCTATACTGCCGCGAACGGTTACGCCCTCAGAAAATGGCGATTCGAGGCAGCTCTTGTTCACGCAGTCGACAGGGTCATAAACCCAGAGGCCATAGTTCGCGGACGGTGTTTTATAGCTCATCAGCGCGCCGAACAAGTAAGGCGGCACAAGTCCGCTTGGCGGGGCCGTAAAGGTTATATTCCAGAAAGAGTTGATGCCCGCTCCGCCTGCGAAGCGCTTTGCGGCAGACACGTCGACCATGTTGATCTTGCCAAAGGTTAAAGCGCCAGATCCTCCGAACGTCTGAGTGAAATAGAAGTTTGTTATGTCCACGGCGTCCCAGCCCTCGAGGCCTGGGAACAAAAGCGCTGTGTTCACAGGAACAATCGTACCGCCAAAGCCGTTGACGCTTAGACCGAAGTTATATTCAGCCTTGACTGTAAGCGACAGCCCTTCCCAAAATCCACGTCTCGCAAGGTCAGTTCTGACCATCAGATCAAATTTGCCGCCGAACTTTGGATTATTGTCGCCATCACCTCTAGGCATGCCCTGAAAGAATTGGGTAAGTCGTGAGCGTATGGTGACGCCCGAGTCCTCAAGTCGAGAGCGCAGCCCTCTCCAATCGCCGGTCAAATGTTGGCGGTTTCGCAAATCTGCAAGACCGTTCCCAGCGTCATCCGCGTTTAATGGGGCGGCGATCACAAAGAGGCTCAGCGCTGCCACAAGAGCACCTGCACAGCATCGGCTCAACAATACGGAAAGCCAGTCAAATGGGTTGCCATTTTTGTTGGTGATCAAGCCCGCCACCGCAGGTCCTCGCCCCTATCTCTGTCTTTTCAGAACGCAGACAAAACTCGCCCTTGCTGTGTACAGCCATACGCAGTGCGCTTGTTTAAGCTTCAGCCTGACAGCCGAGACCCAGATTCTAAAACTGGATCCGTGCGCCGGTCATCAAGGCATGGAAGGTATCCGATGACAGCATACTTCTTTCGGCCGTGTCGATGTCGCCCTGAACATTGTAATAAGCCACGTACAGCTCTAAAGCCGCGGCATCGACCTTCTGGTTCAAGCCGAATGACCAGACTTTATATTCCGTATCAAGGATCGTAACGGTCGAAACGACAACGTCACGGGTTTGCGCATTGAAGACGTCAGCCTGGCCAACATCTCCGGCGGCGTATTTGCCATACTGGCCGTAGATGGTCGTCTTACCTAAGGCATGCCACTTACGACCAAGGCCCACGGTGGTCCACCAAAAGTCGCCAGCAAATCCGGCAGCCTCTCCTTGAAGGATGTCGCGGTCACCCACATTGTTATCCGTCACTTGGCCAGCTGAGAACGCCCAGTAGAGGCCTGACGGTTTGTGGCCAATGCTTATGGCGCCGGCAACGCGTTCGAGGGGTTTTGCGATCTCTTCGGTGAACTCGCCATAACCAATGCCACCAGCGATCTGAAAGCCGTGGAACTCATGGCTCTTATACCGCAACGCGGCGCTCCAAGTGTCGTCCTCGCCCACGTCGGCACTGAGTTGAAAGCCAGCCCAGGTTGGTGAAACCCAACGAATGACGTTTTGCCGAGCGCCATCACCGAATGGAACGCCGGCGCCCAGCTCTTTCAAGTTTTTGCTGAGATAGATGCCATCGCCTAGATTGACAAAGAAGCCACCCCAGATTTCGAAGCCTCGAGGTTGGTTACTCAAAGGGCAGGCGACACATATCTCAATGAGATCTCGTATGGAGTCGTTGGTATGGCCAAGCCAGACAGTGCCAAATGTCTCTGATTTCACGAACAAGGCTTGGTGGCGAACGTCCATTCCAACGGGATCTTGCTCGAATTGATTTACACCCTCGGAGTTATTCGTTCTACGCATTCCGATTTCGATATAGAAGCCAGCCGACCAATCCGAATTGATCTTTGCGTTGCCCCTGAAACGGAACCGTGTGCGGGCGTTGTTGTTGGTAACGATGTAAGCATTGTTCTCGAAGCCATCGTCCCAGAACAGAACGGCTTCGTTGACAAATCCCGACAATGTCAGCGACACGCGGCGGTTACCTTTGCGAACGGTTGTCGCCTCGAGTTCGGCGACCCGTTCTTCCAGGTCAGCGCAGCAGTCACCGCCGAGATCTGCGGCCTGAATTGCCCCCGTATTCGCGGCCATTGCCAAGATTGCAATTATCGTGGCTCTAGGCACCAGTTCGAGCAATTTGCCAAACATATCAGGCCCCGTCAGTCCAATGCTCTTCTGGTTACAGGCCTAGTTGATTCCGTGGTGACGATTTGGCAACTGTCTGGTCGATTGTGAAACGACAGCTCGTAGCGCCGAGCTTTCAGCAATTAGCGTGTCCCAAATGCACCATTGCTTAGCTCGAAGGGGCGTCAGCTTGGTCCAGGGAAGAAGCGCCATTGCGATTGGCTGGCTCGCTAGGACTCCAAGAATGGCAATACTTCGGTCGTAAGAGGGGCTTTGCGCGGCAGTTTTTCTCTCCCTTGCCGCGGTGAGAGCGACCAACCGGAGAGGGGGGCATAGGGAAACTCTGAGCAAGTCACGAAGCATGGCACTCCCTTGACATTGCTTCGAGAGAGGCCGCCATGACACTGCTAAGCTTTGTGACGCTTGATTACTCGAGCCAAGAGTTTGGCACTGCTCTCGAATAACCCTTTGTTATCGCAGTTACATCGAGATGGTGTGTCGCCAGGTCTTCGAGACAAGGGTCAGCCACATCAATCTCCCTAAGGTCAATGGTCTTTATGTATCGTTGGCGCGCTTCGCAAATATCGATCCGACAGGCTTGTACTTCTTCACTGTAAAAGTATGAACGAGCCTCTTTGTCCTTGTCTCCACAGATCGAGCACGCCAATCGGTCGACGGGCCATTGGAAACCGCATCTACTACACAAGGAGAGGCGCTGTACCGGCTCTCCGTCCAGCAGGTTAAGGGATGGTAACGAGCCGCAGAACGGGCAGCAAACCCGCCGCCAAGTCTCCGGCTGGAAACCAACCATCACTTCGTCTCTAGCTAATTCGAGCAAAGGCCTGGTGGTGTTTGTCACTAGGAAGCTGAGTACGCGTTCATCCAGACCCAATTTGACAGCAGCCATTTGTACTGTTCGGTCATCTCCTCCACGCGAGATTAGTTCGTTAAGTTCCATCGCGCCTGACGAAAGGCAATTCTCAATTTTCCGGGCATGCGTGGCGAAGTACTTGTTTGCAACTTTGCCCAAGCGGCACAAATCTGCAAACAGACGGTGCGTGACTTCGGTCTCGAACGGCAATTCCGCCTTTTCGATCAACCAGCGGTCACTTTGGACCCCTCCCCCGTCTACAAAAGCTTCTAGATTTGCCCATGTCATCACTGGGAAGTAGGGCTTTGATGCCTCCTGTGCCTCCGTCACAGCAATGTAGAAGTCCAGAAGTGGTCCATAAGCTGGCCACTTTACTTTTAGCAGATGAGCTCTTTTACGGCGGGCGCCCTGCATTATGTGCCGATCGTCCTGGCACCACTGAGAAACGACGCAAGTATACGGCCAAGCCCTCGCAGGCCCGCTCTCCTCGTGAGCCCGAACAACGACTTTACTGAAGCATGTTCGTGGTACTTGTCGGGATGGTCATCCACAAGATAGATCACCCTAACTGATCCGGGATCGATGAGGCGTGCTCGTTTATCAGTCCGCCCCAACTTGGCACGCCGTTCGTTGGCAAGGTCGAGTATTTTCTCACGCAGTCCGAATTTCATTGACCCAGTGGGGCAAGCCTGCACGCAGGCGGGTTGCATGCCTTCGTGAACACGATCGTTACACATCGTGCACTTGCTGATCTGGCTGATTTCTCCATTGTATCGTGGAATGTCGAATGGGCACATTTTGCGAATTTCGTCATAGCCCTTCGGCGAGACCTTGACGCTGGGATTGAAGATTACCGCGCGGGTTTTAGGGTCGATCTCAAT
>JBPCWA010000171.1:0-3553 GCA_051009975.1 Hyphomicrobiaceae bacterium | reverse complement strand
CATGACTAGACAGCCTACCTCCCGGAATTGTGCAAGAGCGGCGTCGGAGGGTAGGCCAAGATAATCCTTCCAGTCGCGCCAATAGTGATATCCTTCCCAAGCCAAGGCTGTGCCGTCAAGGGTCGAGTAGTGCATGCGAATAATTGCGCATGAGGACGATGTCGAGCCATGTCCGATCTGCCGGTTTCTGTCGATCGACAGGATCGACCACCCTCTCTTGGAGAGCTCGTAGGCGATGGCAGTTCCGATGATGCCAGTTCCAATGATGATGGCATCTGGAGACCTTTCCATGGCACTAGACTCCATCTCGCAAGGACTTCATGAAGCTGTCGCAGCCTCTGACTTCACCTGCACTTGTGAGGACATCCGGCTCAACGTCAAGCCCACCCTCGCGCGTGAACTTGAAACTGCCGACCAACGGTTCGCCTTATGAATTATGTTGGTCTAGGATTGGAGGCACTTCATGCCGGTCGTTTCTTGGCCTCAACTGCCTCGAAGTACGCTGTCTTCGGCACTGCGTGTTGCGATGGATTTTGCCTGAGTTGTGTCCTGGCGAACTCAAGCGCGAGCCCGCAGGTATGACGTGAGGAAATGGGGGAGTGAATGACCGATTGGAATGGAGCGCTGAGCGCGCTCGCAAGTATGCACACACTGGACAACGAGGAAACAGAGGGGGCGACACGATCGAGATCAACGAGGAGCTGGTCTCGCCAGGGAAGGTAACGCGAACAGATTGTCAAACATTGGGCTTGATCTCAGCCATAATCGTGCTAAGTAGCTGAATTTAAAGGCGTGCCCTCGTAGCTCAACTGGATAGAGCATCGGCCTTCGAAGCCGAGGGTTGGGAGTTCGAGTCTCTCCGAGGGTGCCAACACCTACGGTCATTTTTCTCGAGAATATGGTCACTCACTTGGGACATTTTGCAAAGTGATTTGCAATTCAGTTCTGTTCCTTTTCTCCCAGCGCGCGATCGCAGCCTTCGCTAGGCGTTTATTTTAAACGCGTTTCGCGTAGTGCAGGATCATGTCTATAGACTGCCCGTTGATGGCCGCAAGTTCGATATCTGTGCATCCCACATCGAGCAACGTTACAACTGCAGTTTTTCGTAGGCCGTGTAACACCAGCCCGCTTTGTTTGACAGGTAGGGGGCAGTGTTTTCGCCATGTCGCGCGGAAGCCTGACTCTGTCCAAGGGAGTTTCTTTGAGCTTGTGAGTATCGTGACAGCTTGGCGTGGTATGTCATCAAGCACTGACATCAAGTCGCGGTGGATCGGGATTGCTAGCTCTTTTCTCGTTTTATTTTGACGAAGATTGAGCAAGCCATCTTGCAGTGCATCCCAGCGCAGCGCCAGCAAATCCGCTTTGCGTTGTCCTGTGTAGACGGCCAATGCAAAAGTCCACTAAAGATCTTCGCGCAGTGTGTCGCGAGCAACGTCGATGATGTCCCACGTTCAAGGAGCGTATCCGTCTCCTGAAGGTAGTGGCGACACTTCGCGGCGAGGGTTGTCGCTACGGTAGCCCTTCTCTAACAGCCCATCCCATCATGGAGGACAGACAACGAAACATATTGTCCGCGGTGTCCTGCCCAGGCGTTGCGTTATTCTGCGACGCGTTTAGGTTCAATTCCTGAAACCCACTCAATCCGGCCGCGACTTTGAACTGCACAACGAGAAGACAGGTCGAATGGCAGCAGTTTTACGTTGCCGGTACTAATGCGAGAATAAATGCCAGTAGACGTGATCAAATCGGTCCGGACGATCCGCTTCCGCATTTCTCGCATGCCCGGGTGACGCAGTCCAAGGACTTCAAGACACTTGCTGCTATCAAGGGTCTTTGTATGAACTTCTCTCGTCCTCTCGCGTATCGGGCGTCGGAAATAGAAGGGAGTATGTCGCCGCCTGCATGCAAGAGGTATCACGCCTTCATCAATGCGCGATCAGTTGTCCGAGCGTTAAAGAAGGCAAAGGGGTTAGCAGCCCGCATTTGAAGACTGAGAGGTGAACACCATGTCAATGAACTCGCGCTATATTCTGATTGTATCGATGGATGTCGACCCGGCGTACGAAGCCCTTTTCAACGAAGTCTATGACACGGAACACGTTCCGCACTTACTTGGCGTTCCCGGAGTGCACAGTGTTTCCAGATACAAGGGCGCGCCCTTCGCGTTGGCGATTGCAGACGGCATTCAGCACATTTCTGCCCCAACGCCCGCCTATACGGCGATCTACGAGCTTGATCATCCCGACGTTCTTACGAGTCCTGAATGGGCTGAAGCCGTCGAACAGGGACGCTGGGGCAGCGAGGTCCGCCCTCACACACGCAATCGCCATCATGCTGTCTACAAGAAAACCGCACGCGAAGACTAAGTAGCCCCATGACTTAGCACGCTGTATTCCACAACGATGATACAAGTCAGCCGGCATCTTGCGCGAGATCGCACCTTGGCTGAACGCACAAATTTTCGTCGGTGACCAAGCCATGCTCTCCTTTGTGGATATCGAACCCGATGCCATTGGAACACTACCTCACTATCCAGAAGATCAATGGGTTGTCTTGCTTGAAGGCTCCGGCGTTCGTGTTCAGGGCGATGTCCAGATTGCGGTCAAGAAGGGGGACTTCCGGCGCACGTCTGGTAAGGTGCCACAATCTCTCCGCGCCGGCCCTGAAGGTCGTCTAAGCTCGATATCTTCAGCCCGCCACGCGGCGTTTATCGCAAGGCCGGAAGCAGGTTTGGAGGCTCTGAGCAATGCCCGGAGAGTTTCACCATGCCCAGTTTCGACAACTGAACCAGGAGACGACGCACGTGGGTGGTGCGCCATGAATGCGCGCGCGTAATTCTAGAGATCCCAGTCAACCCAACCTCGACTAACCTGCTGCGACCGCGGCTTGCATGTCCTTAATCATTGCATCGACCGAGATCCGTTTGACTTCCCAGTCGATAGGTCGTTACCACGCTGGTCAAACCGTATGAGCCGGTTCTTACGGGCCAGTTTGGCCAGAAGAGGTGGCGCAAGCCAATGGTAGCTGGTTGGCGGACCGGGACGGCTAGAGCAATGGCCAACAGCGCGCTGAATTCCGTACTTAGAGTCAAATGTTCTTCAAGTGGGTTGCCGTCAAATGGGCCATCAACAGTTATGGGCCACACAAATAAAAACTCTTCCATGATCAAGATCGTCGGGCCTTATAGGCATGCCGCCGAGCGGGACAATCCGTGCGCCAGATTGCAACAACACAATGCAGGCGGGTCGTTGAGACCTCTATCCTCTCGTATCCACGTTTGACGTCGATTCTGTTGTACGAGATCGAATTTATAGCTTTATCTAGTCCAATCTTGTTCGATTACCCTGCAGGAGATTGCAAATGCAAACTTCGATTTATATCGCCAAATTGATGGGCCCCGTAATTGGTGTGGCCGGGCTCGGATACCTGCTCAATCGCTCAGCGTTTCAAGCAATGTTAGATGAATTCGTCGAGAACACGGGCATAATAGTGATGTCCGGCCTCATTTCTCTTGTCGTGGGGCTTGCGATTGTTGATGCGCACAATCTGTGGG
>JBPCWA010000170.1:0-2799 GCA_051009975.1 Hyphomicrobiaceae bacterium | reverse complement strand
CGCTGGCCCGATCTTGCGGAGTGCCTCAGTGCCCATTGTCAGTCTCCTACATACGTGCATTGGTTAACCGTGACTTTGCCAGACATTACCGGCCGGATCGGGTTACCGTTGGCCGATGCGTTTTCGAGTATTTAATATTCTTGTGTTTGCATATATGAATGAAAATGTGCAATGCAAGTGTTAAGTGTTCGATTCCGAGGCGTAGTTTCTCGCTTTGAGCGGAGCTTGCGATCAGTTGCAGCCGGCTCGAGTTGCTGGTCATGACCAAAAACACATTCGCAGGCAGTCAGTGCGCAGCAACAGTGCTCGATCCGGTTCGGCACTCTGATATTTTAGCTCTGTGCCTGGTCTAGCCTGTCGATCGGAGGACAACGCTTTATCCCGCGGATTGGCGGATCGCTTCCAGCGCTTCTCTGATATCGGCATTGGTGAGATCTGCGCAGATCTGAAACCGGATCTCTTCGTCCCCTTTTGGCACAACCGGGTAACCAAGGCCGGTTGCCAAAACTCCCCGCTCAAAGAGACGATCGACGATCTGCTGCGTGCGCGGTGTATCGCGAACCATCAATGGGGTGACGGGATGTGGTCCCCTGATTGTCTCAAGGCCGAGATCAACGAGCCCCTGTTCGAACTGGGCCGTCATGTCGCGCAGATGTGCCAGCAATGCCAACCCGCGAGGGCTGTCAAGGATCTCTATTGCTTTGACGGCCGCGGCGGCCTCGCCCGGCGTGATCGGATTCGAATAAATGTAGAACGGCGAGGTCTCGCGCAGGAAATCAATAATTGCCGCGTCGGAGACAACATAGCCGCCATTCACTCCCAGCGCTTTTCCAAGTGTTGCTAAAAGAATATCGGAAGGGCCGCTGTTGGTGATTTCTTCCGTTCCACGGCCCGTGGGGCCAAGAGCGCCAACACCATGGGAATCGTCAACGACAACAATCACGCCTTCGGCGTACTTATCATCAAAGCGGCGCGCCAACGCCATAATCTCGTCAAGGGGCGCGTGATCGCCGCGCATGCTAAAGACGCCGTCGGAAACAACAACTGCTCGATCACAAGTCGCGCTCGCCGCTGCAAGATGTTGCTCAAGTTCCAGCGTGCTAACATGCGTGTAGATTTGTTTCACCTTCGGCATTGACAGGCGGATTGCATTGATAATGCAGTTGTGATTGAGCGCGTCACTGATGACTGCCGTTTTCGGCGTAATAAGTCCAGGCAAAACGCCCATGACTGCGGCATACGCCGAACTGAAGAGCATGGCGGCTTCTCGACCGTGAAATCTTGCAAGCCGCCGCTCGAGCTCTTTATGGGGTGTCCAAGTGCCGCTGATGAATCGCACCGCGCCTGGACCAGTGCCGAAGGCGCGGACTGCAAGCTCTTCGGCCGCGATCAGCTCAGCGTCGAGAGACAACCCGAGATAGGCATTCGCATTCATGCGCAAGAAGTTTTTGTCGCCATGGCCCTCGAGCGCGAAGCGCGGTCCCCTTTGTCCGTGCGCCGGGACTACCGCACTAATCACCCTTTCGGCGCCTTTGGCAGGACCGGCCGCTCTGATTTTGTTTACGCGCCCTCTGAGTTGCGTCGTCAATCTGTCAAGTGGCATCGTGCGAACGCCTCCCCTTGCGGTCAATGCGATCTGGCAGGTTTCAGTTTACGCGTTAGCTTCTCTATCATGTCGGCGCACGTGGCTTGAAGGTCGAAACGCGGCCGCCATCCCCACTCGGAGCGTGCCGCAGTGTCATCGATCGATCGCGGCCAAGAATCAGCAATTGCCTGCCGTACTGGGTCGACTTCGTAGTCGATTTCAAAGTCGGGCAAGTGCACACGGATGGCGTTAGCAATCTCACTCGGAGTGATGCTCATAGCTGTTACATTGAATGCGTTTCGGTGTGTCAGTTGCGTCACGTCAGCCTCCATGAGGGCCTGCATGGCGCCGATGGCATCCGGCATATACATCATATCGAGTCGTGTTTCAGAGCTGAGAAAACAGGTATAGTGTCTATATCTTATCGCCTGTCGGAAAATTTCAACGGCGTAGTCTGTAGTGCCGCCGCCAGGTGGTGCCGTGTACGAAATAAGCCCAGGCAGCCGCAGTCCGCGGGTGTCAACCGCGAAGCGCGACGCGTAGTAATCGCAAAGTAGTTCCGCCGAGGCCTTGGTGACACCGTACATTGTTGTCGGGCGCTGGATCGTCACCTGTGGCGTCCTTTCACGCGGCGTGGATGGGCCGAATGCGCCAATGGAGCTCGGGAAAAAGACCGCACAATCGTACTGCCGGGCAATCTCGAGTACATTGTAAGTTCCCGTCATGTTGACGGTCCAGGCGATTTGCGGCCTCTCTTCGGCAACCGCAGATAGAAGCGCAGCCAGATGATAGATTGTGCCAACTTCATAGCGGCGCACAACTTCAAGAATCTGTTGGGGCTGGGTGCAGTCGACGTGTTCGAAGCATCTATATAAAGTCGTTGAGTTCTCTCCAAACATAGCCGAGTTCTCCGGCGTTCGCATGCGGACGTCGGAAGCAATGATGCGGTCTGGACCGTAACGTCCGCAGAGAGCAGGAACGAGTTCACGGCCGATCTGGCCAAGGGCACCCGTCACGAGGATGGTTCGCATCGCCGTCTCCTGAAGGTCTAAGTGACATCACTGGTTTTTCAAACTGACACATCTTGTTTCGGATCAGATTGATCTAGATCGAGGGAGGGGGCTCTAAAGCATGGGTCATTGGCATGCCATGCGGATTGGATTTATGATCAACCCCATAGCAGGGATGGGCGGCCGTGTCGGTCTCAAGGGCAC
>JBPCWA010000169.1:0-26939 GCA_051009975.1 Hyphomicrobiaceae bacterium | reverse complement strand
GTGTCTCCACTGATCAAAATCGTCGGTCGTGGTGACACGACAGTGGCCGACGCCTACTTGTCCCCTATTCTATCTCGTTACGTCGAACGTGTATCTAGTGCTCTCGTAAGCGGAGATGGAGAACAACCGAAGGTCATGTTCATGGCCTCATCGGGCGGGCTCAAAGCAGCAGAATTATTTCAAGGTCGTGACGCCATTTTGTCAGGGCCAGCTGGCGGCATCGTTGGCATGGCTGAAACCGGCAAGTTGGCCGGTTTTGGCAAAGTCATCGGTTTCGACATGGGGGGAACCTCAACGGACGTCTCGCATTTTGCCGGAGAGTACGAGCGAGCATTCGAAACTCAGGTGGCTGGGGTAAGGATGCGGGTGCCGATGATGCGCATTCACACCGTGGCCGCCGGCGGCGGATCAATATTGGCTTTTGATGGTAGTCGATTTCGGGTTGGACCGGAAAGCGCTGGCGCAAATCCGGGACCCAAGTGTTATCGTCGCGGCGGACCACTTACCGTGACAGATGCCAACCTAATGGTGGGAAAACTAAGACCATCATTTTTTCCAAAGATTTTCGGCCCAATGAATGACTCGCCTTTGGATGATCATGCGGCGCGGGACGCGTTCAACCGTTTGGCAAAGGAAATAGGCGATGACCGCTCTGGCGAGGAGGTCGCCGACGGTTTTCTGAGGATTGCCGTCGAAAACATGGCGAATGCGATCAAGAAGATCTCGGTCCAGCGCGGATATGACGTCACGGAATATGCGCTCAACTGCTTTGGTTCTGCCGGTGGGCAGCATGCGTGTATGATCGCCGATACGCTTGGCATGCGAACTGTGCTCATTCATCCTCTATCCGGGCTGTTGTCGGCCTACGGAATGGGGCTTGCCGACCTGCGGGCCAGTCGCGAGAAGTCTATCGAAGCTGAATTGACTCCTGAGACAATGCGCAGGGTCGAGGGGATGGGCTTCGAAATGGTCGATGCGGCGACGAGTGAAATTACCGAGCAAGGCGTGAGCTATGATGATGTTGGCACAACCACGTGGTTGCACTTGCGCTATGACGGTACAGATACTGCGCTTTCGGTGATGTTGGATGAACCAACAATCATGCGGCGCGATTTCGAAAGCCAGCACTTGAAGCGCTATGGATTTTATTCACCCGAAAAGAAAGTATTTGTGGCCGCGATAGAGGTTGAAGCCGCGGGAGGAGGTGCTGCGCTAGACGAACCAGAACTTCGACTGACCAGCGATGCGGCCGTGGTGAATGAAACAACGCGGTTTTTTTCCAATCGCGCATGGCACGAGGCGCCTGTGTTCATGCGCGGCGATTTGATGCCCGGCCACATTTTAGAGGGGCCGGCGCTCATTATCGAGCCAAACCAGACAGTCGTTGTCGAACCGGGCTGGGGGTTGCGCGTCACCGAATGCAATCACTTGCAGTTGGATCGTGTGGTAGCGCGTCAGCGCGAAGCACTTGCATCAGAAGCCGATCCAGTCCTGCTTGAGGTGTTCAACAATCTCTATATGTCGATTGCCGAGCAAATGGGCGAGGCGCTACGCAATACGGCTCAGTCAGTCAACATTAAAGAGCGTCTCGACTTTTCGTGCGCGGTGTTTGACGCAGACGCCGAACTGGTGGCCAACGCGCCTCACATGCCGGTGCACCTGGGGTCGATGGACAAGTCGGTGGAAACGATTGCCCGAGAACGCAGGGGCAAGATGAAGCCCGGCGATAGTTTCATGCTGAATGCCCCTTACAATGGCGGAACGCACTTGCCGGATATCACGGTGATCACACCAGTCTTCGACGACGCTGGCGAAGAAATCCTATTCTATGTCGCCAGTCGCGGTCATCACGAGGATATTGGCGGGCTTACCCCGGGATCAGCTTCGCCAAGGGCTACGCATATAGATGAGGAAGGCGTTTACATTGATAACTTCAAACTGGTAGCTGAAGGCGTGTTTCTGGAGAAGGAGACACATGACTTGCTGACCGGTGCCAAATATCCAGCACGATCTCCGGCCAAAAACATAGCGGATCTGAAGGCGCATGTGGCCGCCAATGCCAAGGGTGTTGCCGAACTGAGAAAAATGGTCGACCACTTTGGTCTCGAGGTCGTTCAGGCCTACATGCAACACGTGCAGGATAACGCGGAAGAGAGTGTTCGTCGTCTACTGTCGAAGCTTCCGGATGGTGCATTCCGGGTTGAGACTGATCAAGGTACTCACGTCAATGTAAAGATCACCGTTGACCAGGAGTCGCGTTCCGCGAAAGTTGATTTTACAGGCACGAGTACTGTCCAACCGAACAACTACAACGCACCGATGCCGGTGACGCGAGCAGCGACCCTTTACGTATTTAGGGTGATGGTCGATGAGCCGATCCCGATGAATGCCGGTTGTCTCAAACCTATCGAGCTTGTCATTCCAGAAAATTCGATGCTCAGCCCCCAATACCCAGCTGCCGTCATGTCAGGCAATGTCGAGACCAGTCAAATCGTGACCAATTGCCTCTTTGCGGCTCTGAACGCCATGGGCCCGAGCCAGGGTACGATGAATAATCTGGTTTTTGGTGATGATGTCTATCAGTACTACGAGACCATTTGTTCTGGATCTCCGGCTGGACCAGGATTCAATGGTACGAGTGCGGTGCATGTTCACATGACGAATACGCGTTTGACGGATCCTGAAATTCTGGAGTTGCGCTATCCTGTCGTATTGGAGGAGTTTTCAATTCGTCGAGATTCGGGGGGGCGAGGGAAGTGGTCTGCTGGAGACGGCACCTATCGGCGCATTCGTTTCATGCGTGAAATGAAACTGACGTTGTTGACCAGCTATCGAGACGTTGCACCTTACGGATTGGCGGGGGGGGAACAGGGTCGGGTTGGAGAAAACTGGGTCCGGCGAAATTCGGGCGAGATGGAGCGCCTCGAGGGTTGTGACGAGACTATGCTCGAGGTCGGCGAGGCGGTCGTTCTACTGACGCCCACCGGTGGAGGATATGGCGCGCGCTCTGGGTGAGTGGATCTGATTTGTCAGTTATGGGCGGAGTTGCAGGTCAGTAATCAGTTCGTCAGGTCAACTGGTTCGGTCGGGAAATTTATTGGATCGCGGATGCTCGATGTTCTACGACAGCGCCTCTCACGGGAAGAGCAAGAGGCATACGATATGTTTGACGGTCGCGCGATGCTGGCGAGCCAGTTCGTCGTTTGGCCTACTATTGTGGCCATAGCCTGTTATTTCTCCGGGATGACGAATACTGCTTTGATATTCGCTGGCGTCGCTGCTGTCGCACTTCCGATTCTTTTGGTCATGGGGCGTAAGGCGCGCATTTTGCGTGAGAGCGCCGAACGGCGCTATCGCGCCATTGTGCTTGGCAGCGACGAACCCTAGAACTGGATGGCTATTGGTGCGGCGAGACCAGTCCAGTTATAGACCACGTTAACATTGTACTGCTCACTCCCGCGGATGAGCAACGAGAGGATTTCGTCGGGTCAACTTATCCCCTGCTTGCCGGTTAACTTGTCCAAAGCCACAGAACTTGTCAGGAAATACAGAGAACCGGAGCGCATGACCCGTCGACATCTTATAGCAATTTGCCTTGTTGGTATTATGGGGGCGAGCTCGCCGGCTTGGGCCATCGAACCAACCAGACCGGTAGACTGGTTGAGATTTGCGACGCAGCGTCTTTGCGGTCTCGCGACCCTGGACGGCTTGGCGGCCCAAGAGCTGCTTCCGGGATCCTGGCTCATTGCGGATGACACGAGGCAAACCTCTACCCAACGAGCGCGCGTCTCGCAGCGGTTTGCACTTGCCGATGGCAACGAGCTCAGAATAGACCGGTTTCAACCCGGTGGTCGATTGCGCCGATTTACTCTTGGCTACTACGAAAGGGTCGCTGACGCCATTCGGCCGAGCATTTGGGCCACTGCCGATCAAACCTGCCAAATTCGTGCAGGGCGCCGAATCGTCAATCGGTCCGACGGCCCCTGGCGCGGTCTGGAGCAGCTCGAAAGTGATCTTGCAACGGTCCGCTGGATCGAGACTTTGCAGGCACCTTGGCCGGCGGGAGACAATCCGACGGGGCCACGGGTCGCACTTATTGATTCCGGATTGGCCTACGATCTGGCCATTTTTCGCGATCGACTGGCCCGCGGGCCTGACCTGGTGCCCTTGGGTTACGATTTCTGGGATATGGACCCGTGGCCTTACGACGCCGATGTGTCCCGCGGTGATTTCTTGCCCATTCGCCATGGCACAACAGTCGCCTCCGTCCTAATACGCGAAGCACCGGCCGTTGCACTGATCCCCTACCGCTATCCGCGCCCGGACATGGCGCGAATGTCTGAGGTAGTGCGTCGGGCCGCCAATGCGAAAGCCCGGATTATAGCGATGCCTCTCGGCAGTAACGTACAAAATGCCTGGGCCGCATTTTTCTCAGCCGTCAGGTCCCACCCAGAGATACTGGTAGTCGTTTCTGCAGGAAATAATGGCCGCGACATTGACACAGAGCCAGTCTGGCCAGCGTCCCTATCACTGGACAACATGATTGTCGTGACGTCTTCAGATGCGTTTGGTCGCCTTGCAAGAGGCTCTAATTGGGGGCGGCAAGCCGTGGACATCATGCTTCCAGCCGAAAATGTTCCAATCGTTGATTTTCGCGGCGCCAAGGGAAGTGCATCTGGATCGAGCTACGCCGTCCCGCGACTCGCGGCAATGGCCGCGCGAATGCTGCAAACGAAGCCTTCTCTTACTGTCGCCCAATTGAAGGCCCGTATATTTGAGCGTGCCACGGTGTCACCTTATGAGCGCAATGCTGTTGCAATTGGTTGGATTCCCGATCCCGATCGCGACTGACCTACCTATCGCCGTCGCGGCGTAGGCGGTGGTCGGTCTAAAAAGCGTCGTGCAGCTTGTGCCTGTCGCGGATCGGCGATTTTGAGTTTGGTGTAGGAGGCTTCAGCAAGCGCGCTATCGCCGCCCCAGACGCCAGCTTGAATGCCGAATCTCAGCACTCGTGGGTCATTCGGTGCCATGCTGGTCACCCACCGCGCATGTGGTAGCATTTCGGCGAATCGGCCAGCGAGCTGGAGGGCAACAAGGTGTGACAAACGGGCATTTATAGAGTTCGGTACTTGTTTGACGGCTTCGTTGCTTATTTCAATTGCGGCGTCATGTTGGCGGGCATAGGCGAGATGTCGTGCCGCTTTGAGATATTGTCCAGCGTTGCCAGATGCGCGACAGTCTCTCTTGAGCACAGCGATGGTCTTCAGGGCGAGCTGCTGGCCGCGGCGCACCCGATGCGCTTTTTCTAAGGCGGCCGCGCAGGCCTCTAGTGCTTGACCGAGATTGGCAAATACTTCTTCTGCGTCGGGCGCGTCGCGCCCGGTCAGCACTTTTGCGACGTGACTTATGGGAACGGCCTCGTTCCGGCCCTCGCCACCACCTACAGCTATTCCGACCAACTGACCCGATGCATTGACAAGTGCGCCACCACTTACGCCCGGTTGCATCTCCGCCGTGACGTGAATGCGTCCCAACACCGCATTGTTTGCTGGAACCGCAATGAGTCGTCCGGGTTCGAAGACGCGAACCATCTTGCGTGCTATGTCGGCGCCGACAACATAGTAGTCTTCGGACTGACGCAACTTTGGCGGATGAGCTGGCGGAACCAGTATCAGTCCTTCGGTTGGTAGATCGTCAACCTCTAGGACGACCAAGTCGCCTCGATAGTTTGAGGGTTCAACACGGGCTTTTTGTGGTCCATTTGGAGTAAATACAATTGCATGCTTCCGATTGCCCACTGCGTGGCGATTTGTAACCAGATGGCGTCTTCCTATCCGGACGGCACTCGCCAGTGGATCAAAACTTTCGATCGGGAAAACAGCCTGTCTGACGGCGCAAACGGCCTCCGGAGAGGTGCAGTCGGACGAAGCGGGATGAGCGGTTTCTGAGGTTGTCGATTGCTGCCTGCTCTGCACAAAAGCCAACTGCGTAGCTTGGGAAGCGCCGTTTCTCTCGAAGGTGACTTGAACGGTATCACCAGGGGCGGCGAGTGCCAAAGCGCCGACGGCTGATTTAGGCGTTGTCACACGGCGCGATCCAATCGATAGCACGATATCGTCTCGGCGTATTCCAGCGACATCGGCCGGACTGCCTGATGCCACTTCGCCGACGCGAACACCGACAGTTTTTCTCAACATCGAACGTGGCAGGGACGCCAACTGCCAACCGGCCCGCACGTATGCGACCTCGCCGTGCGTCATCAACGCGTGGGCCACTCTGCGAAGAAGTGATGTCGAGACAGCGAAATTGACTCCGATATTGGTGTCTGATTTTGAGGCAAATATCGCAGATATCAAACCAACCAGTTGTCCGTTCTCGTCCACGAGCGCTCCGCCCGAGCTGCCAGGGTTGATGGCTGCGTCTGTTTGGATAAAGTCTTCGACAGCATTGATGCCCGCATTGCTCACGTTGAGTGCCGATACAACGCCGCAGGTAACTGAGAGCCCAAGCCCATAGGCATTGGCAATTGCACAGACGCGTTGGGCGAGAGCCAGCTGTGCAATTGGTTTGAGAGGAGCCAGATCAGCGGCGACTTTCAAAAGGGCGATATCGCTTTTGGCGTCTTTGCCGACAAGCTGAGCTGGCAGTATGCGACCGTTCGATAAACGGACGTTGATGCGCGGCGCTGAACGCACGACATGCCACGCTGTGGCGACGTAGCCGCCTTCAAAAATGGCGACTCCGCTGCCTTCAGGGACGGCTCCCCGCTTTGAGTCTGATAGATTTTCGGACTGGCCGGATCGAATCGGCAGCACGGAAACCACCGACTTGAGACTGTCTGGGATCGATGCGTGTGACGGCGTGATCAACGGCAGAATTACAAGACAGAAGACTAAAGTGCGCATTTGACCTCAAAGTTCATGTTCGGGTGGAATGGTCCAGTGCGTCATTGCGAAAGCAGATCTTGATAGAACGCTGTTGTCTTGAGACCGCTTCCCGTTAGCACCAAAACAGTTTCTTCTGAAGGATCAATCTGCCCGCCGGCGATGAGCTGGGCGAACCCGGCGGCAGCGTGCGCGCAAGTTGGTTCGACGTAAAGCCCCATCTGCGCAAGTTTTTGGCTTGCCTTGATGATGTCTGACTCTGCGACAGCAACGGTTCCGCCTCGCGACTCGCGAAGAGCGCAAAGTATTTCTCTGAGCCGGAGCGGTCGCTTGATCGCAGTACCTTCGGCGACAGTTGGACGAAAGGTGGTTTCGACAAAGTCATCAGTCCCGGCCTGATAACTCGCATGCAGTGGTGCGCAGTTGGCCGGCTGAGAAATATAAAGACGCGGCAGACGGTCGATTTCGCCGACGGTCATCAACTCCTTAAATGCCAAGTAGCATCCAAGAAGATTGCTGCCGCCTGATGCGGGGATAATGATGTTGTCTGGCGCACGAAAATTCAGGTCTTCCCAAATTTCGTAACCTAGCGTTTTTGTGCCCTGGAGAAAAAACGGATGCCAATTGTGACTGGCATAGAAGATCTGAGAGGCCATCTCTATGGCGGCTGCTTCAGTGGCTTCTCTGGGACCGGGCACCAAGACGACATTGGCACCATACGCGCGAACCTGGGCGATTTTCGAAGGCGAGGTTGCCTCAGGAACAAGCACGGTCACGGCCATACCGCCCAATGCTCCGTAGCCAGCAATCGCGGCCCCACCGTTGCCGGAGCTATCTTCAAGCACCGCTCTGATACCGGTCTGACGCAGGCACGACAACATGACGGAGGCGCCGCGGTCCTTAAATGAACCGGTTGGCGAAAACCACTCAAGTTTGAATTGGCAACCGAATCCGGCGTAGGTGCCGCGCACGAGGGGCGTTGCGCCCTCGCCCATACTGATCGGGTGATCAACGGCCATGGGAAGCGCTGCGCGATAGCGCCAGAGCGAGCGATTGTTGCGGTCAATTTGATCCCGATCTATGCCAGGCAGTGGTGTCAGCATAAGCGGATGACCGGCAGGGGATCGCCAAATTGGCGAATCCAACGGGAATGTGTTTTGTGTGATTTGATCGAAATAGGCGACCGTTGGCATACCGACGCGATCCCAGAACCTATTATCGTTGTGCGGCGACGTCTGTAGAAATAAGTCAGTTCGGACCGGCAGGGCAAGGGGGTGAAGTAACCGGGTGCCTATGGACGCCTCTGGTCGCCGCAGATCGCGCAGACGTGCCTGCGCTTTGGCCGGGACAGCACAGGCGAAAAGAGCCGACGATCCGCCCATGGAGGGATTGGCTTGTGGTGATGAAGAAGATCTGCAAGCAACCTGACATCGTTGGCGTTTCTATTGGCTGCCGAGTTCGGCATTGCCTTGCTTGCGTATATCGGCTGCAAACTGTGAGGGCGAGGCCCGGATCAGATGGCGAGGATGGAAAGCGACTGAATGAGATTTGGAAAAGAGCGCCCTCACGTTAGCGAGGGCGCTGCGGGAAGCCGTATCGTCTATGCCGGTGAGGCGTCCGGAACGGGGCCGTCGTTATCTCTGTTCTTAGGATTGCTGGTCTGCGGCGCTCCGTTTTGGGGGCCTGTCTGCGGTCGGTTGCGGCGCTCGGTCATGAACTGTTCGAACTCGGCTTTGTCCTTGGCCATTCGCAACTTGTCGAGGAAATCGCGGAACTGCTCAGCCTCGTCTTCGAGCCGACGCAACGTCTCCTCGCGATATTCATCAAAGGCCCGATTTCCCGTTGGTTGATAGGCCTTGGCCGTCATGCCGAATTTTTCCATTTTGCGTTCCCACTTGCCAGCCATGCGCTGTTGCCAGCCGTTTCTCGTGCCTTTCTTTCCACAACCCATGCGTCCGCTCCATATTAGATAGCCGAGTACTGCAAGTCCGATTGGCCAGAAGAGGATAAAGCTTACCACCATGACCACGATCCAAGCCGGTTGGCCCCAATTGTCCAGCCACGCGACAATATCTGTCATCACGACCCCTTTTCTGTTAGCTGCGCAATATGTAAATGTTTATTACATTCACATAAATGGTGACATTGGCGGGACCGTCAAGGTTGCGGGTCGAATTTTCTGAGCTGTTGCCCCCTCTCAAGGGCCTGTTCCTGCCGTCAAACAACATATGATTGTTTGTTTGCGGATCGTTTCTTGCGGATCCAACAATTGGGACCTTCAAAATGGACCACAGGACAGGGCTGTCAAACAGGGCTGTCAAACAGAGGTGTCAGATAGACTTCTCAGATCGGGTTATCGGGCTTGGGGGAAATGTCCTGGTCGAATTGAGGGGGGGGCGAGCCCGCGTAAGTCTCGTAGCCCCTTGACCGCAACTCACAGGCAGGACAAGCGTCGCATCCATAGCCCCAAGCGTGGCGAATTTCGCGTGCGCCAACGTAACATGTGTGCGTTTCGTCAACGATGAGTTCAACGAGAGATTGCCCGCCTAACGTTTCTGCCATTCGCCAAGTCGACGCCTTGTTCAACCACATCAGTGGCGTGTGCAACACGTACTGTGCCTCCATGCCCGTATTGAGACTTACTTGGAGCGCTTTGATGGAGTCGTCGCGGCAGTCAGGATAGCCAGAATAGTCTGACTGAGACATGCCACCGATGAGATGACGCACTCCGCGATCGTAGGCAAGGGTAGCGGCAAGTGTAAAGAATAATAGATTGCGACCTGGTACAAACGTCGATGGCAATCCGCCCTCGGCGCTAACGCTTTCGCGATTACCGGTCAATGTGGTTTTGGCGATCTTGCCGAGAACGTCAACGTCGAGACAGTGATCGTCTTTGAGCCGTTTTGACCATAATGGATAGTCGCGCATTATTCGGTCTCGAATGCGGTTGCGACACTCGAGCTCGACGACATGACGCTGACCGTAGCGAAAGCCGATTGTCTCGACATGGGTGAACCTTGCCAAAGTCCACGCAAGGCAAACAGTCGAATCCTGTCCACCGGAAAACAGGACGAGCGCGCGATCTGTCATGTCGACTGCCCAATGTGTTCGGACTGGACCGCTATCTTGGCAGCAGAGTAGACACCATACGAGGCAACGAAGAACGGAACAAAATAGGTCAAAATGGCCTTGAACCAGTTGATCTCTCCATCCAAGCCGCTACGGCCATGGTTGATTAAGCTCAGCACTGTACCGATGACGCGGGCGGCGGCAAGTATTCGCTTTAGGATGGGGCCGGAACATGTTTGAGTGATCACGGCTCTCGAATTTGTGGTGCTCATCCGACGGTGCCTCCTGGTCTGAGCAGAGGTCGCTTAGCCTTCCATGACACCGGCGACGGTGAAGCCTCCATCCGAACAATAGGTGTGCCCGGTGGTAAACGAGCACTCGTCGGAGGCGAGGAAGGCCGCGACCGCAGCAATCTCTCGCGGCTCGCCGAATCGCTGCAGTGGCATCCGATTCATTACCGAGCCACGAGGCATGTCGCCACTCGTGGCTCGCGTGCGCGTCGCACCCGGCGATACGGCGTTGACAAGAATTTTGTGTTCAGCCAACTCGATGGCCATGGTTTGCGTAAGATTGATGATGCCAGCCTTACTCGCGCCATACGCGGCGCGGCCGCGACCGCCAAACACACCGGAGTTTGACGCCGTGTTCACAATGCGTCCGCCATCGCCCTGCGCTACCATTTGCCGGGCCGCGACTTGTCCGCAAAGGAAAGCGCCTTGCAGGTTCGTTGAGAGTACGCGTTGCCAAAGCGCGTCGGTCATCTCGAGAAACGGTTCTCTGTCGGTTATTCCAGCGTTCGAGATCTGAATATCAAGGCGTCCCCATGCCCCAACGGCTTGGGCCACCATCTCTTCCACGTTGCTGCGCTGACTAACATCCGTTCGACAGGCGATCGCTTCGCCACCCGATGCTATGATTGCTGTCACCACTTTGCGTGCTGACTCTTCTTCAATGTCTGCGACCAATACGCTCGCGCCCTCGCTTGCCAGTCGCGTCGCAATGGCTTCGCCAATCCCATTGCCTGCACCTGTGACGATTGCCACTTTGTTGGAAAAACGCGCTGACATCCGAGGAACTCCCTTCGTAATAACAAATTCGGCATGTCCGCCGCTATAATTCTGGTTTGCGTTCGTCAAGAAACTCAGTGACGAATAGTGGCGCGACATGCTCGATTGCGGCAAGCGAATAGCCGCCCTCTTGAATGATCACAGTCGGCAATGGCACTTCGCCATATATTCGGCCCAGGCGGCGGAAAGCGTTGCTAGTGATGGCCAATCGGGAAAGTGGGTCGTCCCGATGGGCGTCCCAACCGGCGGAGAGCACCAGAGCGTCGACTTCGGCTGCCAAGACAGCCACGATCAATCGTTGATTGGCATCTATGAAGGTCTCGTCGTCAGTCTCAAAGTCGAGTGGAACGTTAAGATTAAACTTGTCGCCTTCGCCAAATCCAGCTTCGTCGGCATAGCCAAAGAAAAAGGGGTAATAGTCGCGTGGGGAGGTGTGGGTAGAAGCATAAAAGACGTCGCAGCGGCGATAAAATATAGCCTGCGTGCCATCGCCATGATGTGTATCAAAATCGATTATTCCAACACGATCGAACCGCTCTAAGAGCACTTCTGCCGCGATCGCTGCGTTATTGAGAAAACAAAATCCTGATGCACGATCTGGATAGGCGTGATGGCCCGGCGGTCGACACAGTGCCATTGCCTCACCAGCGCCACCGACGACGTCCATCGCAGCAGAAGCAGCGGCCTGTGCACTCGCATAAGTTGCTGTCCAAGTTCCAGCACCTATTGCGCAGGCCATGTCGCCTACGTACCAGCCTGTTAGCCCAACAATGCTTGTTGGCCGGGGACGTTCCCGAGCGCTAAGGTCAGCGTAGGCGCCTACATAGGGGTGAACGTTCGGCAATGCCTCCGGCCCGGCGTTAGGGAGTCCACTAAATCGTTCATGGGCGGTTGTAAGGAATGACACGTAGTGTGCGTCGTGAACCTTGTGGATCGGTGCCAGTCCCAAATCCATCGGCTCCGTCGCTGTGAGACCTAGTCGCGTCAGGCCGGCCGCCATACGCTGAGCCCGCTCCGGAACTTCGAAGGGTGCAACGATACGGCCCGCAGACATGAATTGGCGCGGAGCGTGCTCGAGCTGACTATTGGAGTAATAGAGTCTCAATCAATCGCCTCCGCGCTGCAGTAGCGCACCATGAAATTTCGGGTTATCTTAGGTTCGCTGTTTGCCGACACACTAGAGTAGGTCGCTCAGAATTGTCTCTCAGATCGGTCGGCTACTGCGCCGGTGATCGCCCGACGTCCAGCTCCCCGCGAATAATATACCTTAGGATGTCAAGGATTTGCTCCGTCGT
Organism: Hyphomicrobiaceae bacterium; assembly: GCA_051009975.1. GTDB lineage: Bacteria > Pseudomonadota > Alphaproteobacteria > Rhizobiales > Hyphomicrobiaceae > Tectiglobus. Next base: position 14,624 of record JBPCWA010000169.1, on the reverse strand, counting down.
TTCTGCCACCGCGAGCGCGGCGCCATCGACCTCTTTCAATGCGTGCGCATGATCGGGTTGGTGCATCACTATCAGGGGTTTGCCGAGAGCTGCAGCATAACCGGCATCGAACGCCGCATTCCACTGTTTGTATTTTTCGCCGAAACGGACAATTACAATGTCCGCCTTTCCGATCAAAGTGCGTGTCCTAATTGCGTTAAGCTGAGCACCTTTGCGATCGTGCCAAAAGGTCTTTTGCTCTGATCCTAATATTGCAACACCACAATCGTCACTGAACGCGTGATTTGTTACCGGACTCGAGAACGAAACGGGCAAAGCGGCTTCGAACGCATTCGCCTCTATTTGTTCCCGCCAGTCGGTATGAATCTCGCCTGATAGATAGATCCGCCAGGTGTCGACAACATTTGATTTCTGAACTTCGAACATCTCTCGCCTCTACATTTTTCTGTTATGATCAACGTCCTCCACCGACGTCAATATGTGCGCCGCTGACATATCTGGCAGCGTCAGACAGCAACCACATCACAGCTTCGGCAACCTCGTCGGCCGTTCCTGTCCGACCCAAAGGAACTCCGCCAACTAACTTCCGTAGGCGTTCCTGATCACCGGTTAGGTCGTGCAGCGACGTTTCGATTAAACCTGGTCGGATCGCATTTACGCGAATTCCCTGTGGACCCAGCTCAACAGATAAACCGGTGGTCAGTGTGTCAGTGGCGCCCTTCGATGCAGCATAGGCGAGCATTCCGTTGGCCCCGCCGATGCGGGCAGCGGCTGATGAGTTAATAACTATCGCGCCGCCTTGGCCACCAGTTGCCGTTGACATGCGCTTGGCTGCTTCACGTGCGCAAAGGAACTGACTTGTAATATTTCCCCGCCAAATAGTCTCAAGGTCAGAAACGGTTGATTCCTGAATTGAGCGATATCGAGTCAGCGTGCCAGCATTGCTGAACAATGCATCGAGAGGGCCAAATGTACGATCACACACCTCGAAAAGAGTGCCTACTCCGCCTTCTTGCGCGACATCTGCTTGAACGGCAATTGCCTTTCCATCGGAGGCTCTAATGTCTCGGACGACGGCCTCTGCAGCCTCCGCGCTGGTATTATAATTGACAACAACCGACCAGCCGTGCCGACCTGCCATCCTGGCGGTTGCCGCGCCAATCCCGCGACTTGCGCCGGTGACAATCAAAACCTTATTCATACGACCTAACCCACAATGTCCTGCATACTCAGCGCCAAAATAGCTGCTTGAACTCGTCTTACCAAGCCCTTCGTCGATCACATCGGCCGCGCAATTCCTGGTCGGCTCCGACGGACCAGCGGTATGCAACGTCATCGCGAGCAGGTGGGCGATAACTTGAAATGCGCGGACACCCCAACTTTTCGCGTAGAGCGGCGCGCAGTGCATCCAGTGAATTTGTCGACGTATACGTCCCACGTGTCAGCTGAGGCAGACAAGATATGCGGCTTCCAGGGGATTGCCGCAAATGAAATCCAATAATGTGGACCCGAATCTTCGGAGCTCGTTCTCGCAGCGTGCGAGCGGCGGCACATGTATCGAAGCCACAATTTTCAATGCCGTCCGTCAAGACGACGATGACGCCTGGTTGCCCCAATCGGATCAACGTTTCTGCGGCCAGCATGACCGCATCCGACAACGGCGTCTGCCCGTTGGGGTGCACCGCTCTCAGTTCCGCAACAATTAAATCTCCGCTGTCTGCTATCGGCGGTATACGCAACCTTACGTCGCCGCAGGAAGGGTTGCGCTCGTCGATATAGTTCAGGCGTCCGCCGTAAGTGACCAGTCCAGTTGGGCGAGTTTGGGTGACATCGGGCAAAACGTCACTCGCGGCCTTGACGGCAGTGATGATTTTCGGACGTCCATGGCGCAAGGACGCCATCGATCCTGAAGCATCAAACACCAACATGGCATTTTCTTCACAGGTCCTGGCACTCGTAGAAACCAATACGGAAACGAGAGCCGAAACCCAACAAAGCACTGCGGAGATCCTGCGCCGTTTCGCTGCGCATCCGGTCATTTGGTCGCACTCCCTTGGATACTGCGACTATTTCCCAAAACTGGGGTCCTATCAGAACAATTCGAACGAAGAGCGGGTGTCTTCCACGAGTGCCTCTCTGTCGCGCGTAGTCTCTCCAGCATTCAATAGCTAAACGCGGACTACACCTACCCCCGAAATGGATAACGACGACGTAACCGAAATTGTCCTTCACGGTTCGGCTGTTCACAAATGCAGATGGAATCGATCTTTACTGGGTGATCCGCCGCTTTGTAGAGCTCGGAGAATGCCGATGTAGCTGTTCGCACGACGTCGTCGGGCAAACGCCCGGTCAACGTCATGTGGAAGCGGAATTCGTCGAAAACGTATGGATACCCCCACCTGTCAAGGTAGGCCAATTGGCGATCGCTCAATGGTGCCTTTAAACGGCGTTCGCGGTCGCTCGCTTTGAGAGGGCCACGAATATGTTCGAACGTTCTCACACAGGCGTTGGCCAAGGTTGTAAGCTCAGTCTTCTGTGAAGTGGGAACTAAGGCCAGAAATCCGCTAATGGGCTGCACGACTAATCGATCAACAGTAAACGCGCATTGCCCGTCGGCAAATGCGGCCGCAATTGCGTCGAGCCTTTCAGGCGAATGACCCGCAAGCAACTCAAATGGAGGCTTCAGTGTCGCATGGAAGCCATAGCGCCTCGGATCGGACGTCCAGACACGAATGCTATCTGATCTGAAAAAATCGTGCTCGTGAAATGGGGTGCTCGCCCCAACTATACTATCATATCCGATCGAGGCACACCCGAAACGCCAAAGAGCACTGTCAGCGGCAGGTAGGAAATACACTCCATAACGAGTCATGATGCAGCCCTTGGCGATTGCTGGATCCATGCCGGTCGAGCGTTGGAACGGCGGGGGGCGCGCGTGACCGGGTCTTTGCCGTATTGACCCACGTTGGTATAGGTACAAGTGAACTCCAAGGTAGCCTTAGCATAGGGATACGCTGCGATGTCAGAGCCATTGCGCGCGGTCAGTCTAGTATCGCCGGACTTGATCGGTCGGCTGAAATCCGTTGTTGGGCCAACGGGCTACATTGATGAGCCGAGTGATATTGCGCCATATTGCACGAGTTGGCGCGACGACTTTACCGGAATAGTGCCGCTGGTCTTGCGACCTAAGGCGACTTCGGAGGTTTCCCAGATTGTTAAACTCTGCGCCCAGGCCGGAACAGCGATTGTGCCGCAAGGCGGTAACACAGGGCTGACAGGTGCCGGCCAACCACATGCCGACAATAGTGAAGTTATCGTTTCGCTGTCGCGAATGAACGTCGTCCGAGAAATTGATCTCGACAACGACACTGTCACGGTGGAGGCGGGTGTCGTGCTACAGCAAATTCAGCAAATCGCGGAACAGAACGATCGGCTCTTCCCCTTGAGCCTCGGCGCTGAAGGGTCGTGTCAAATTGGTGGAAATCTATCTACTAACGCCGGCGGCACCCAGGTGCTGCGATACGGCAATTCGCGTGCTCTCGTGCTCGGACTGGAAGTCGTGCTCGCCAACGGCGAGGTGTGGGATGGCCTCCGGGGGCTTCGCAAGGACAATACTGGATACGACCTGAAGCATTTCTTTATCGGTTCCGAGGGGACGTTGGGACTGATCACGGCGGCAGTTCTTCGCCTTTACCCGAAACCGACAGCGACCGAAACCGTCTGGCTAGGCTTGAAATCGCCAAGCCATGCGGTGAGTTTGCTGGCGTTTATGAAGTCTAGACTCGGCGACCAGATCTCCGCATTCGAATTGCTGCAGCGGTCGATTATCGACTATGTCCTGGCCGGGGTTCCTGGTCATGACGATCCACTCCCGACTCGCTATCCGTGGTATATCCTAGCGGAGGCCACGGGCCAGGGAGAGCCCGATTCACTATCAGAGCCATTTACGGCAGCCCTTGGTGACGCCATGGAAGGCGGATTGATTGAAGATGCAGTGATGGCGAGCTCTGGCGCGCAAGCGCAGAGATTTTGGAAGATCCGCGAAGACATGGCTGAGGCACAAAAGCATGCCGGCGTGAGTATCAAGCACGACGTTTCGGTTCCCGTGTCACGAATTCCGGAGTTCCTTGACCGAGCCGACGCTGCACTGAAGGCGGCATATCCAAACATTCGGATATGCGCGTTTGGGCATGTTGGAGACGGAAATTTGCATTACAATCCCCTTTCGCCGGTGGATTGGGATGGTCCGCCATTTCGAAGTGAGCGCGAGCATATCAATCGCATAGTTCACGATCTCGTTGTTGCAGTTGGTGGTTCAATTAGTGCTGAGCATGGAATTGGTCGCCTGAGACTGGACGAAAATATGCACTATAAGAGTGACGTCGAGATCGAAATGATGCGCTCTATCAAGAACGCTTTCGATCCAGGCAATATCTTAAATCCAGGCAAGGTCATTCGATTGTGACTAAGAGCCGCCTTATTGCTGTTGACTGGGGAACCACTTCTCTTCGCTGCTACCTCATTTCGTCTACAGGCGATATACTTGAGCAGTGTGTGTCTGGTGAGGGCATTTTGAATGTCGCGAATGGGGACTTCCTGGCTACCTTGGAGAGGCAAGTGGGAAACCTGAAGGCGGCCGCGGGGACGCTCCCAATCCTCATGTCAGGTATGATTGGTAGTCGCCAAGGCTGGGTCGAGGCGCCTTACGTCTCCAGTCCAACGGGAGTTGCGGGGCTCGCCCGCAGCTTGATTAGACTAAATTCGGGCTCCCGCATAGGTCCGGTCTGGTTGGTGCCGGGTGTCTCAACCCAGTCTGCAGAAGGCGTCCCGGACGTCATGCGCGGCGAGGAAACGCAGATATTTGGTGCCATGCTGGAGCTAAAGACTGATAGTGGCGTATTCGTGCTGCCGGGGACGCACTCAAAGTGGGTCACGGTTCGTGATTGCCATATCGTTTCGTTTCAGACCTATATGACAGGTGAAATTTATTTGGCGCTTCTGGATCATACGATTCTGGGCCGTCTGGTTTCCGTGCGCGACCATGACGCGGAGGGCTTTCGCGCAGGGGTCCGTGCAAGTCGTCGGACTGACGGCAGGCCAGGCCAATTGCTGCATCAATTATTTTCAGTACGGACATTGGCGTTGTTCGACCAGATCTCTACGGGTGCAACGGCAAGCTACCTGTCAGGATTGCTTATCGGGTCCGAATTATGCGCGGCGGCAGACACTGCAGACATTGCAGACACTGCTTTCTACGTGATGGCTACTTCGACACTTAGCACGCTCTACATTGACGCGGCGAATGTGCTGGGTTTGCGGGCTGCTGGCGTAGATGATCATAATATTGTTGGCGGTTATCTGATGATCGCTGATAAGGCTGGTATTTGAGGCATTTAAGGAACTAGGGGAAGGAGGTGGCGTAGTGGACTTTGCCAGTGCAATCCAGGCGTGCCCACTCATCGCAATTCTACGAGGGATCACTCCGGACGAAGTTCGCGACATCTCGGACGTGCTGGTTGAGGCAGGGATACGTATAATCGAAGTTCCCTTGAATTCACCAGATCCTCTCGTTTCCATTGAGCGATTGGTACGCCGTCACGGTGAGTTTGTGTTAGTCGGTGCTGGTACTGTTATGACGCCCGAGGATGTGATCGATGTCAGGGATGCGGGAGGTGAATTGATTGTTTCGCCTCACTTCGCAAGCGACGTTATTGATGAGGCTAAATCTCAAAAACTCTACTGTGTGCCGGGTGCCGCGACTCCAACAGAGGGATTTAATGCCCTCGCGTCCGGCGCCGACGCACTGAAGTTATTTCCAGCAGAGGCCATGCCGCCGAAGATTGTGAAGGCTTGGCGAGCCGTTTTTCCGGCCGGCACTCGTCTGCTACCAGTTGGCGGAATTTCCGAGGAGAACATGGAGACCTATATGGCTGCGGGCGCGAGTGGCTTCGGCATAGGATCGAGTTTGTATGCGCCGGGGCGCTCTGCCTCTGAGGTTGGGAATTTGGCAACATCTCTTGTGAGTGCCGTGGCGGGTGCGCACGGCAATCGCTGTGGGCATTGAGACGTCCGCTTCGGAGGCGAGTGGGAACCCGTGCCGACGGAAGCGGGGACACCAGACGATACGAAAGGCTAACCATGACGAAACCGTGCGATCTCAGTGCCATAGAGGCGCGACGCCTCATTGGAAATAAGTCTCTTTCGCCGGTCGAGCTTCTAGAAAGCTGTCTGGACCGCATTGCAGAGACGAATCCAGCGTTGAACGCCATAGTCGCTGTCGATGAAGAAGGTGCGCGTGCGGCGGCAAACAATGCGGAGCGCGCCGTTTTGAATGGTGAACCGCTTGGTCCCTTGCATGGTTTGCCCATCGGGATCAAGGACCTGCAGGCGACAGCTGGTTTGACAACAACCTATGGGTCGCTCATCTACAAAGATTTTGTTCCAGACGAGGACGAAGACTCTGTGGCCAATTTGCGAGACGAAGGCGCCGTGATCTTAGCCAAAACGAACACGCCGGAGTTTGGTGCGGGAGCGAATACGAAAAACCGAGTTTACGGGGCAACTGGAAATCCATTCGATCCACAAAAAACCTGCGGCGGCTCTTCCGGCGGTTCTGCCGTCGCTCTGGCAGTTGGTCAGGTGCCGCTGGCAACCGGATCAGATTATGGTGGGAGTCTTCGGACGCCTGCTTCCTTCTGCGGCATAGCTGGCTTTCGCCCGTCACCAGGCGTCGTTCCGGGCATAGAGCGTGCGTCGCTCGTGACGCCGTTTCCCGTAATGGGCCCCATGGGGCGGTCGATTGCGGACCTGCATCTTTTGCTTAAGGGGCAAATAGATGTCGACAAACGCGATCCCTATTCTAGCGACGACGTGATGCGAATTCCGGATCACTTATCGGGCGTCGATCTCGCAACGCTTACTGTTGCCTATTCTGCTGATCTCGGATGTGCGCCGGTGTCGCGTGCAATTCGAGAAGTATTTCATAGACGCATTCGTTCCTTTCACAGCGTTTTCGGTGAGTCGGCCGAGGCCGCACCGGATTTCGCCCATGTGCACGATGTCTTTGAAACCTTGCGTGGAATTTATTTCCTGGGCGCCCATCGCGAACGCGTAGAAGAGTACCGCGAGCTGCTCGGTCCTAACGTGATTGATAACACCGAAAGAGGACTGCAATTGACCGCGAATGACGTGGCCTTAGCCCAAGTTGAGCAAGCGAAGATCATGCGCCGGTTCGCGGATTTCTTCGATGATTTCGATGTCCTGATCTGCCCAGCCGCGGCGGTTTCCCCTTTCCCGCACAATCAGTTGTCGGTGGTGGACATTGATGGCGAAAAAATGCCGACTTATATGAGCTGGTTGGCATTGACATATGCTCCGACGGCAGCACTTGGGTGCGCGGCGGTTTTGCCTTGCGGTGTGGATGACTTTGGGTTGCCATTTGGTATCCAAATCATAGGCCCCAACGGCTCGGACGCGCTCATCTTGGAAGTCGCGCATGCGCTCGAGCAGAGGCTTGCAGATAATGCCGAAACCGCGCGTCCGACACCAGACATTGCTGGACTGACAGCCTGATGAGCGTGCGGGCCAACCGCTTAGGCGGCCGCAGTAGTGTGAGCGCGCGGCCGGCGGCGATGGAGCCATATCGCGGCAATTAACACGATTGCCATCATGGGCAGTGCCGCCAGATTGACGACAGTCCATCCAACATTGGCGAGCAAGATCCCAGACAAACCAGCGGCCGTTGCAGTGGTTGCGTAGACAATAAAGTCGTGGCTGGCTTGGACTTTGGCTCGTTCCGTCGGTTCATAGGTTTGCGTAAGCAGGTTTGAACCGCCTACGTAGCAGAAGTTCCAGCCTAGCCCGACCAAGATGTTGGCTAAGAAGAAATTCATGAATTCAATCCCAGTAAGATTGATGAGAGCGCAGCCAATCTGGATGATTGCTCCCGTCGCAATGATCGGCAGAGTTCCAAATTTTGCGATCAGGTGACCGGAAAAAAACGATGGCAGAAACATCGCGACGACGTGGGCCTGAATAACTGTGGCGCTCGCGTTGAACTGGAAGCCGCAAGCCAACATAGCAAGAGGTGTTGCGGACATGATCAGTGTCATGACGCCGTATCCAAACATCGATGAGATGACGGCAACGACATAGGTCGGTTGCCGAATGATTTCTGACATCGGTCGGCCGCTTGCCGCGCGTTCTTTTCGCGTTGGTCTTGGTATGCGAACGCCCTGTACGGCCACAAGCGCCAGCATGGAATATGCTGTCGCGAGAACGTAGACACCAGCAAACATCACGGGTGCGAACCACTCGACGGCGTATTTTGCGGTCTGAGGACCGACTAGCCCGGCGACAACGCCGCCCGCCATGACGAGCGATATGGCTTTGGGACGGAACGATTCGTCTGCAGAGTCGGCTGCAGCGAAGCGATAATACCAAGCAAACGCCGCGGACGCTCCCATCAAACCTGACCCTACGCTCAACCAGAAAAAGCTGCCCTGCAATATTGCTACCGTCGAGATCAATCCAGAGAGTATTGAAAGGAAGGCACCGATCGAGAAACCAGCGCGACGTCCAATTTGCGCCATCAACAACGAGGCCGGTACCGTCGTCACCATGATGCCGGCGTGATAGATGAAGAGCGGTAGCGTTGCGAAAGTCTTGTCGATTCCCAATAGTGAATGAGCGGCGAGCGGTGTAGTCGCGATCGCCATGGTCGTGATACACATAAACAGTGCTTGGCAGACAGCAAGGACGACGACGGTCCATCGTACGTCCTGTTTTTCAAGGCCATTAGTTTCAGAGGTCATTGGTTTTCGAACACTTGTCGTTTGTCATTCGTCGGCAGTCATCGACTAAAGTCAGCGGGTTCAGTGAACTCTGGCATGGAGTGGACCAAAGAAAGTGAGATCAATGCCTCAGGGCACAGCGTAGGCGCCTGATCGCTGCATCCTTCCTCGAGCACAAAAACTGAAAAACGATATATGCTACCCGCCTCCGCGGGGCATTCGCTGTCGCCAATATTCAAAGTCGCCAATATTCAGAGATCCAAAGAAACAATCTTTGAAGTAGAGGTCGCTTTTACACGCGTTGATTGCTTGTAAGCAATTGGCAATCTGCGCTCACTCGTCTATTCGCGAGGCTGTACCACCACCACCGTTGCATTGTCTTGGTAAGGGTCACGGCAGTTGTTGATGGCCCGTACGATCGCCGAAGAAACGCCCAGCGGTCCGTCGGCACTATATCCTGAAATAATGCGAACTAGTTCTGTCAATTCTAACGTGTGAATGCCGTCGCTAGCGATGATGATAAAGTCGTCGGCCTCTAGCGCGAGCGGTTTTTGAGAGATGTCGACAAGATCGAGGACGTCTCCCGTAATAGCGGAGCGCAGCATGTGACGACGGGGATCATTGCGCGCTTGTTCCTGGGTGATTTCACCATCGGCCGCCATTTTGTCTAGCGCAGGTGCCAATGAATGGTCCTCGTTGAGGAGCGCGATCTCCCCTCTACGATAAAGGTAGAGTGGGCTGTCACCCACGCTGATCCAATCCAGGCAGCCGTCCTCGAAGATCGCTGCGACAAGTGTTGAACCCATTCCTGCAAGTGCCGGATCATTTCTTACGGCGTCTGCGATGCGCTGATTGCTCGCAAGAAGCGAAACACGGGCGCGTTCAACACTGGACAACGCAGACCCAGATGTTGCGTAGGTCTGCACAAAGGCCTCGCAAACAGTCATGCTGGCCAGCGCTCCACCCACGTGCCCACCCATTCCATCTGCCAACACCGCAAGAAGGCTTGCGGCGGGCGGCGGCGGCAGCGCGTCTCCTGACCAGGAGAATGTTGCGTTCCCTGGCCAGACGGCGGCTGAATCTTCCTGATAGCCGCGTTGCCCTTTCGTTGCGCTCAGACCATACGCGAAGGACATATCAAGGACCGACCGTTTCAATTTCGCCTTAGGTCGTTAAGCTCAGACCAATCGAATTCAGGGCCGCAAAATGCGACGAAGACAAGTTGTGTGCGCCCCATCGTTATGACGTCCATGGACTGCAAAAGTACTGCAGATGTTGGACGTTTGTCGTTCACCGAAACCACGTTTGTCTTGGCCATGTTTGGCACAAAAAGAAAAGTCCGGTCTGTCGAATCATAGCGGACATAAGCCTGTTCTTCGGAAGATATTGCGTCGTCGCCAAAGTCGATTGCAATTCGGTTTGCCTTGCTTCGACCGACGGCATTGTTACCTTCGTGTATTGGTCTGTAAGCTCCGATTCCCGGACCACCGACGACGACGAGCCATCCGACTACCGGATCACGTAAGAACTCACCCCGCTCGACATCCTGCTTGCCCCGCACCAATTGCGTTCGCGCGACCTCGTCTTCGTTGTCCGCTGCGGCGGATTTCACTACCCGTGTTGTTGGCGGAGCGTCAAACTCAACGTGTTTTTCCACTGGCGGGATATTGGGTGTGCCGCCACGCGCTTCGAGAGCCGCTTCGGCGGCGCTGGGCAATGGTGGCGGGTTGTCAACAATTGCAGTTCTTCCGTCGTCCAAGTTGCTTTGGCCATCCAATGTGGCCATCTGTTCGTCGCGAAATTCCGCCTCAATCATTGGCAGGGGTTGTGTCTTGTCCTGTTGAACGCCGCCGCGGCCGGTGTCGTCTCGGCTCGCTGCCGCCAGTGCCTCGCGTAGCGAACCGAGAAACCGTCCTGCTTGTTTGTCATTTGCACTGCGTCCGTCATGATCGGCCATAGCCGTCCTCCTAGGTCATATCCCAAGCACATCTGAGGTTTGTTGTTGTTGTTGTTGTTGCGCATTTAGTGCGCTCCAATACGATTACGGTGTGGTTCCAGTCAGCTACATTTGGGGCTGTCGGACGCATGCATTGTGCCGACATTGTCGCGATCAACGTCTAGTGCCTCTGCAAGTCTCTTCTCATTGGTCCCTACGCCTGGCAGCGCGCTGGCAACTCAGCTGGTATTCCAGTTCACATGACGACGGCTTTGTCCGCATCTCGTTCGTCGTCGATCAGCAGGCCACTAAGTATTTGCGCCATGATGAATTGGATCTTAGTAGCCTCTTTGTGACCAATTCGGATCATTGCGAGGGAGATTGCTGCAAGATCCCCACCATTTTTTGCACGCTCATTTGAGCCTCGCAGTGTCGCGCGGCATTTCTGTCGTCGTCGCTCGATGTCTCAATTACTCGATTTCTCTCAACTTGAGACGTTATGAGATGGAGAACCGAACTACGGATTCGCGCAGCATGTCAGCGAATCGCGTTTGTTTTGCGGCAAGTGATCTTTGCGAGCATTTCGTCAGTCTCGCTACGTGAATGCCATAATCGTTGACGATGATTGTAGAAATGAGCTGCGTTTAAATCAGTGGACGTCAATTGCTTATGCTGACCCGCACCGACCGGAGGCGCACACCGAGCGGAGGGGGATTTTACGGCTTCATGGTTCTGTCTGCTTCAGAGGCAAGGATGCCCGAGAGTCTGGCGTATGCTGTTGGTCTGGGGGACGCCATTGGTCAGGAGTTCCCAGTGCTTGCGCGGTCCGATTGTCGAAGAGCAGGGGGCGTTGAGCTCACCGCCCCGAGCTTGCTATGGCCAACTGCAGCAGAGGTAGAATGACAACGCTCTTGTCGCTGCCAATCGGCACGAAGTTGGTCGATGACTATCGTATCGAGCGCGTCCTCGGCGCGGGCGGCTTCGGTATCACGTATCTTGCGCGCGAAGCCGAAGTCGATCGCTACGTTACTATCAAAGAATACTTCCCCAACGATTTTGCATATCGGGGCGACAACTTTGCAGCTGTTCCGCGTTCTCGTAGTGCTGACAACGACTACGAGTGGGGGCTGGATCGCTTCATTGAAGAGGCTCGAACGCTTGGGAAATTTGATCACCGCAATATCGTTCGTCTCTACCGTTATTTTCGCGCTAACAATACGGGCTATATGGTCCTTCACTTCGAGGAGGGACAAAGTCTTAAGGCTTGGCTGCGGGGGCTAGGGCGGGCGCCCAGACAGACCGAACTTGATGAATTGATTTCTCCACTTCTGGACGCCTTGACTGTCATTCATGCCGCTGATTTTCTTCACCGCGACATCGCTCCTGACAATATTATCGTGCGCCGGGATGGATCTCCGGTTCTGATTGATTTTGGTTCGGCACGGGGTGACATCGCTCACCACACACGGACCATCAGTGCATTGGTCAAGCCGGGGTACTCGCCGTACGAACAGTACTCCGAAACGGCTTCGAAACAGGGGGCTTGGACAGATATTTACGCATTCGCTGGCACGCTTTATCACGCCGTTACAGGAAAGCGACCTCCGGATTCACCTTCGCGTGTAATCAAAGACGATCTTCAGCCGGCGCGTGACGCAGCTATTGGAGCCTATCGCGCGGGTTTTCTCGCAGCCATTGATCGCGGTTTGTCGCTCGGTATCGATGGTCGCCCGCAATCGGTCGCCGAATGGAGCGCTGAATTGCTGGCGTTAGAGAATGCGGATAGAGGTTGGTTTCGCGGCGGCAAAAGTGCCCCTGCTATGGTAGACAGGCACGTAGCAAACCATGCGGTCACGCCGACACGAAAATTGGCGAATTCTGCATCTGCGGGTTTGCCGATCGACCGAAAACGGCAAGATGGTTCCTTCGTCGACTTTATCGATCGATTGAAACGGAAGAATCGTGCTCGCGATCGGCAATCACAGCCGGAAATCGCGCAGCAGGAGGCTATTCAGGCAACCTCCGACACCGACACTCTGGAAGTAACGCAATCCTCTGGAGAAACGAGAACCGCGCATTCCCAGGAAGTGAGTGCGCTCGTTCCTGAGGCCAAAGCTCGGCGCTCTTTCAGGCTTGGATGGGGACCCAATCGTAACAGGCGGCCGAATGCGACGCTGGCGGCGTCCCGGCCCTCGGTGGCGCTTGACGGCGAAGTAATCGCAGCAGCGCCGCCTCCTCGGTCGGCGCTGCCAGTCCCTGTCCGCGAACGAGCGCCGCCGCGTGCATTGAAGCTGCCAAGACCACGCCCTCTTCCAGGTTTTTCGGCTGCGCGTTGGCGCCCAATTGTGTTCAAGCTCTTGGTTGGAATTGGTGTTGCAACAGGTGCCGTCGCTCTGCAGGACAGATTGCCCTGGCTCGAGGCTCCCGTCAGTGAAAAAAAAGCGAGCGGTTCGAGCAAGACTGGAACGCTGCAACAGACCGCAGCCGTCCAACTCGGAGAACGGGCCACGCCGCGACCCCAAAGCGCCCTCCTGCACACGTTTCGTGCCCATCAATCACCCGTTACAAATGCGAGATTTGCCAAGTCTGGCAAGTTGATCGTGACTACGGGGGCCGACGGTACATTGAAAGTCTGGGATGCAGCGTCTCGAATTCTCCAGCGGGTCATTGATTTATCTGAGGGACCGGCAACGGCGCTAGCGACGCGTGAGGAGCTTGCGCTGACGGGGCATTCGGAAGGCGCGGTGGTTCTCTGGGATTTAGATACCGGTCTGCAGTCCGAGAAATTCAAGCGGAACGAGGCGGCGATTTGGGAGATTGTGTTCGCCGGGAGTAGCGAGCGTTTCTGGGCGGCGGGGCACGATTGGTCTACAGCGTTGTGGTCCCTGGCGCAGCCGGGGCAGCCGCTTAAGACACTCAAGGGCCATGACAACGCCGTCCAAGCTTTGGCCTACGTGCCGACGCGAGAGTTCTTGGCGACCGGGGGCGCAGATCGCGCAGTACAACTATGGGAGGCGCGAGGTGAGCGGCGAATTAGAAGATATCGTAAGGCGCGAGATTTTATCACTGCTCTGGCGTTCTCCGAAAATGGCCGTACGCTCGCGGCAGGTACGCTTGATGGGCGGCTGCGAATTATGAGAACGAACTCGCACAGGATCCGAGCACGCGCCGGACATATTGGCGCCATCGCAGATTTGGATTTCCTCTCAGAGAATCGACTGGTTTCGGCTGGCAAAGACGGCACATTGCGTCTCTGGAATATCAAACAACTTCGAACGCTTCGGACGTTCAGATCAAGTGGAACTCCGCTGGTTGAGGTCGACAAGACACCAGACGGTGATCGTTTGCTTTCCGCGGACATCGATGGCTATGTCCGACTATGGGATGGTCGGGCCTTTTGACTGAAGCTCGACAGCTGGCAGACTGTGCGGCATCACTGTGCACGGACGTTGCCGCCAGAGAGGAGGAGGCGAACAACCGCTCTGCTAGTCAGACAATACTCTTTTGGCCGAGGAGCGCCCTTGCGAGCCAACCGCTTGATACAGATTATTGAGCATGCTGGTAGTTTACGATCTGTCGCGATAGCTCTCCATACTCTGCGCAGGCACTACCGCAGCGCCGATAGATCTCGACGAGTTGATGCTTAGCGTGATCAAGCAAGCCCATTTGAAGGAGTGCCTCGCCGAAGTAAGCGCGGGCAATGGTGTAGTCAGGGTTGATCACAAGCGCTCTGCGATAGTAGGAAACGGCCTCACGGACGTGGCCGAGCTTGCGTTTCACGAAGCCGATGTAGTTGAGGATCCTCGGATCATCTAAATTTTTTGCGGTCTTGAGAATTGCTAATGCTTCGTTGAATTTGCCACGCTGGGCCAGCCAATATCCGGCCTGATAAACTT